>NZ_JBBBVQ010000007.1:0-248725 GCF_037199735.1 Oryzifoliimicrobium ureilyticum
GGACATACAACAATGAGAGGCCCAACATGGCCATCGGCGGCATTACGCCCGCGATGAAATTAAAAACAGCCGCCTGAGGTCCAGTTGCGAAACCCACTAAAAATGGGATGATTACCACCCCAAGTCCACCGCCTTCTATCCGTCGTCTTTCAAAGCGAAAGATGCCGCGCCGATGCGATTTGCAAAAGCGCTCAAATCATTTGGAAGGACAAGATGAAGAAGGTAATGGCAATCGTAGCTCTTATCGCTTGCCTTTTGGCCGGCACTTTCTTTGCTCTTGCCGACAGCGCATACCCTCCACTTCACGATGGAGATCTGATTTTTCAAACATCGACCAGCAGCCAATCCAGCGCAATCATTTTCGCGAGCGGCTCAGCTTTTTCGCATATGGGTATCATTAAGAATAACAACGGCGAGTTATCCGTGATCGAGGCGGCGGCAACGGTTCGGGAAACGCCTTTGAAAGATTGGATCAAGCGTGGCTTACTGAAGCGCACTGCCATTTATAGGGATCCCCGCCTGACGCCGGATAAAGCTCGCGAGCTACTTTCTTTTGCGCGGAAACTCTACGGCAAACCCTACGATATCTTTTTCTCATTCAACAACGACGCCATTTACTGCAGCGAACTACCCTATCTCGCATACCAAACTATTGGCCTTCCTATTGGGACTGTGCAGAAAGTGGGAGATTTGAACGTTAACAACGTGGTTGTCCGTAAGCTATTTCAGTCGCGATGGGAGCGCGATATTGAATGTAAAGAGCGAGGATTCGACTTCCAACAGTGCTATGACTATGTCCTCAATCAGAAACTGATAACGCCCGCGAGCATAGCCGGCGATTCCAATCTCAAAATGATCTACTCAAACTATCCGTTGTGGTAGCCGCACCAAATTTAGCCCTACCTGGTTCAGGACCATGATCGCTAAACTACAGTAATTTTTCTTAAAGATTGAAAATCTGGCCGAGTTTCGCTGTAAGAATTGCAAGCCTAAGGCGATCTTTCCAAAATTAAACACCTTTAGTTAGAATAGATTGTCTGAACTTAACTATTATTCTTGATAAGCACTTCATCTTATTGAAAGATATTTAAGGTTACTATATCGCTACCAGAAGACTTTGCGGCGCCTGCAATTCGAGAGGATCGGCGAATGAAATTGAAACTTATTGCTTTGGCGGTTGCAGTTGCGTTTTCAACGCCTGCCTTCGCGGCGATCACAGCGACGAACAGCAACACAACCTTTAACAGCACAACAGAGATTCTGTCAGCGCTTACCAAGTGGAAAGATGCTTGGTCGAGCGTATTCAGCAAAGAAAATTTGTCGACCACCTACTTCGAGGTGAACGCTTTAAATTCGGACTCATTTAAGTATCTCGTCGCTACTTATTCTGTGCCATCAGCACCAAAGCTTTCTCAGTCTTTCAGCTCGTTTGGTGCTAAAACCGTAACCACCTTCAATATGCCGACGGCAGTTCCAGGTCCTGAAGCTGGCGCAGGCATCGGCGCATTGGCAATGGGTGGTCTCGCTCTTTACGTAAAGCGGCGCCGTCAGGGAGCTGCGATAGCAGCCTGATCACTTGGTTTAGTTAAACGACCAAAAGGCGCCCACGGCGCCTTTTGGTATTTGTTGGCATACTCAATCTTGCCGACAATCCCGATGACGCGTCGCATTCGTTGTGGAGAAGCCCAGCAGGTTACAAACTGTACAACGGCGTATCCTCTTATAGCGTCCGCTTGGCTGGGACACTGAGGATCGTGTAACTTTCCGAAGTCTATAATTTAAATAAATCAGAAAGCGGCTGACAATCTTATATTCAGCCTCACTAAAGCTCGATGCTTTCCAATCGATGCGGTTTCATTGCTTCGGGAAAACTGCTTCATGAGTGCGGCCAATCAATTTGTGTCACAGCTGATCCGCGCCGCCAATGGCGTCAACAGTGTCGATGCCACAGAACAGCAACGCTTGCTCAATGGCTCTGTAGTCACCATCAGAGACATGCAAGAGCAGGCAAGGAGCGCCAACGGCACGGCGATCCGCAAAACGATTACAGATCTGCAGGATCTGATCGTTGCCGCCCATCTTGGGCGAGCGACGGGCGAGCAACTGCATGCGGGTCTTCTGGCCGCCGCGTGCCTGATACGCGAACTTCACATCTCTATTGATCGTCAGTACCCCGGTAGGCATTGACAAGCAAAACGATCGCGACGATCGGCTAGCTTACTCGGCTTCACGTCCGTTTGCGGCTCTACGAGGTCGCAAAGCTATCGAGGCGGCTTTCGGATATAGCCAGGTCAAAAGGCTCTCCTAAGGGTTTACACACTTCTGAGATGCGAGGCTGCGGCATGACAGGCCGAGAATGCCTGGCATCCTACAATACTTGTATCTAACGGTGCGTCCTTGGATAGGCATTGACCGCCGGCGAAGTCCAATTCGATAGCGCATCGGCATCTGGGCGTAGGATTTCGACCTTTAACGGATAACAAGCGGCTTCGTCACTGGAATGGCCCGCACTGCAATCTCCGCCTGGACATGCGGACAATGCACCGAGGAGATCGATTTCAGCAAAAAGCTCCAGGTAATCACCGGGCCGAACGGGACTTGCCTTCATGAAGTACTGGTGTGTGTCTCTGGTAAACCCGGTACACATGAAGACATTCAGGACGTCGTGGACATGCGGCTCCGCCTCGTGAAGCGGAATGTTTGCAGCGCCGGCCAAGGCACGCGTCAAATTCGAGTGGCAACAATGATGATAATCGTCACCTTTTAAAAGGCGGTTCGTGTATGGATCGCAGCGCGTTCCGATCACATCATGGACGCTGCCGCCGTCTTCATCCCAGCCGTACCAGCCAAGCGTGTCATATGTGATGGTGGCCATCGGTCTTAAATATGGTAGGCAGCTCCAGAGACGGTCGCCGACCCCAACATGCGTTCCATGCAGAGCGCGCGTCTTGCCGCTGAAAAATCTCTCGGAAAGATCGTTGGCATGCCAGAGGTTGAGGTCGCCGACCTGCGAACCTTCCATACTGATAATGCGAAAAAAATGCCCGGCCGGAACGCGGAACGCACCGGCTTCGCGAGGGTCCACGATAACTTCGTCGATCACGTCAAGGTTTACCCGAGCGGCAGCGAGCATTCCCATATCCGGCGGCGCCAAACTGTCTACGGGATAGACGACGACCGCCGGCTTTGCGCGCCGTTCGGCGGCGTCCTCGGGAGCGGCGACATCGCCTGATAGTCTCATTGTTTCCATTCCTTGTCGCGATGATTTTCTGGTCGCGACGTTATGCTGATTCTGGCAGAGCCTGACAAGAAAGATGAAAACGAGCTTGCTCTTTCGTCAGCCTGCCCGTTCGGACGCTAAGAAGCCTTCGCCGGTGCACCAGCCGCCGCGTCCCTTTGCCTTGGCGCGGTACAGGGCGCGGTCAGCCGCTTGTATCAGCGCATCGCCATCGCGCTCCTCGCCGGAGCGTGTTGCAAAGCCGATGCTGACGCCAATGCCGATGGGAATCCCACGGATGACGAATGGCTCTTTGAACATCTCCACACATTGAGTCGCGAAGATCGCGCAATCCTGCGGCCGTTCGCGTGAAAGGACGGCGAATTCGTCACCGCCAAGACGCGCCACCAGCATACCGCTCATGACGCGTGTGAGGCGCTGCCCAACCAGTCTCAAAACCTGATCGCCGGCGGCGTGACCGAAAGTATCGTTGACCGGTTTGAACCCATCGAGATCGAGGCAAAAGACGGTAATGGGCTGCTCGGAACCATCCATGAAGGCCTCTTCAAGCGCCTTATAGAAGCGGGCCCTGTTCGGAAGGCCGGTCAGGACGTCATGATGGGCAAGGTGTTTTGCCTCTGCCTCAGCCGCCACCCTATCGGTCACATCCGCGATGGTCAGAAGAAACCGAGGATCTGGCCCCTCCTGGAGGAGCCGCACATAGATCAGAACATGGCGCTCGGCTCCGTCGGCGCAGTGCACGCGCCAAACGGTTCTGGCTTCAGCATTTCCGGCAAGACTAGCCATCGCCTGGCGAAATTTCTCGCGTTGATGTCCTGCATGCAGATCGCACACCCGCTTTTCGAGAAGATCGCCGACCTCATAGCCGAAGAAGCGCACCGCCGCTTCATTCGCTTGGAGGATTTGAAGGTCCGTGTTGTTACAAAGCAGGATCGGCATGGGATTGGCTTCGAACAACTGGCGCAGCCAGTCCTCTCTCTGCTTCAGTTCCGTAATGTCGATCCTCATGCCAATCGAACCACCGTCGGGCATCCGCCGGTCGTTATGCCTCAGCCAGCGGCCATCCTGCAATTTCTGCTCGTCCAAGCAGACGGACCGATGGAACTTCTCCATCCGTTCCTTCAGCCAAACTTCCTTGTCTTCGACAACCTCCGGATAAGCATCCGTAGAAATGCTGATATTGAGGATTTCCTCGAACGTGATGCCGGGCCGAAGATGCTCGGCTATCTCGGGATAAAGATCGGAATATTTTTCATTCCACAGAACATACCGATCCTGATCGTCGAATACGCAAACGGCCTCGGGCATGATCTCGATGATATGGCGCAGACGAAGACTTGCCTCCCGGGCAATGCGACCAGCTTCGCGCTCGTCGGCAGAGGCCTGAAGAAAGATCGCAGTGAGGTCTTGGTCGGTGGATGGGAACGGAGCCGTTTGAAGTTGGAAAAGCTGGCGATGACCGTTTCGATCAGGAATCTCGATATCAGTTCCAGAATCCAGTTTGTCCCAATGTGGCAAAAAATATGCGCACAGGCTGCCTTGGAGGCGACCAAGGCCTAAGAACAGATCCTCCGCACCTTTTGACGCGCCAAGGATAATGCCATTGCCATCCACGATCAGGGCCGGCATAGGGCAGATGGCTAAAAAACCTGCGACATCCGATCCAATCATTCGCCTTCCGATCGGGATTCATTCAACATCGATAGTGCAGCAATTTCCATTCTAAATTACTAACACATAGGTTGTCTTTGCAAGAAATTCAGCTTTTGGCCCCGCCCCGCGAGCACGACATATTTTCCTCCAAAAGAAGGTGGAAAACGACAACTCTTTGAACGGCAACAACCAAGGACCAATGATGCGCGACACAGAAATTCCAGCGATGAAAACAATCGTCAAAGCCGCGATTTTCACTGTCCTGACCTTTGGAACCGCAGCGCAGAGCATAGCTGCAGAGAAGAATTTTCCCGGCGCGCCGGGCGTTCTCACGCTCGCGGGAAAATGTTCGAAATTGCTCGTTGCGAAGTTGGATGCGACGAAGCAATGTCAAAATCAACTTGCGAGTGTAACCCTTCCAAATGGACGGGTGACTTTCATTTTCAACGCCGGCGGCAAGCTGCTTGGCTTTGAGGGCGACGGAACCTCAATCAAGGCGGATGCTGCCGGCAAAGCGAGCCTTCCCTTGAGCCTTGTGACGACAGGTGTCGCAGGTCGGATGAGCGGCCAGGTTAAGGTCACAGGCACCTGCACCTTCGGGAATCCTTACAGCGGAAAACCAGTTGCTGTGCAATGCTCGGCAAAAAGCACAGATTCAAGTTTTGCGGCGAATTTCGACACAAACGGCAAAGCGCCGGTTCAGCCGAAGCCACCCAAAGCCTCGACTGAGAAGAAGCCGGCCGACAGCAAAGAGACGCCCAAGAAGCAATAAGCCTGAGGTTCACGCACAGAAGCGATGCTGGCCATGTGGCTACCCTAGCTGCAGAAGAGTCTATTGGTTTGGAAGATGTGGCGCCATGGAAGATCTGTTGCGAGCTAGGGGGCGAATTTTCGCCCGTGCTAGGGCGCCGCGTCAATGAGCCAACGCATCGCTGCCCCTAGATCTGCCATACCCAGAGCGGCGATGGTGTCAAGCGCACCAGGAGCCGCTCCCGGGGCGGCGGGCGAGGCCTTCTGAAACAAGGGCTTCACCAAGCGACCGCCCTGACCGTGACACAAGTCTGCCCGATGTTTCCTGCGAAATATTAAACCTGCCGGCGTTTAGAAGCTGCAGCAATCTTGCTTTTGCAGCGAATCCCGCTTTACGCTCGGCGTCGCAGCGCGCTGCATCGATCCGAGGCGAGGCAATGTCTGACATGACGATCTTTTCGCCCTTGTACCAAAAAGTTGCGCCATCGGCGACACAGTTAATATGCTCTCCCTGTCCGCAATAGCCGAACGAGGCATTTCCTTCCGACGAGCGGCCCGTGGGTGAGCCTTCCGGTTCACTCGGCCGCGAAACGGCGCTGCTTGGAATGATTGGTCTGACAGCTGCGACGGGAATCGCTTCAGGTGGCTTGGGCAGGGTTGGACTGGTTTCACGCAAGGGAGTTGTAGCTTGCCGCGATGCCACTGTATTGCTTCGACCCTCTTTTTCAGATGAACCCTGTTTCATGACCCCTTCTGCTTGATGCGCAAGCTCCTTCAAGGGATTGGAATGAGAGCTCCCAGCATGGTCGTAATACCAAATACCGCCGGCCGCAACGGCACCAGCCGCGAGCCAAGGCAGTAGGCTCCCGTTGCCTTTCTTCGCTGATCGCGATGTTGATTTGCGGCGCGATGCGCTTCTCGATCTTTTCGCCATCATCATATTCCTTTCGCCGGGATTATCGTCGGACAATCCTTTCTGAAAGGTTGGCAAGATCGGATTTAATCTCTTTTTGAAACAGGTCCGTATATGAGGGGACAGCCGGAGGCCCTTCGTTCAGGCGCTTTTGCTCTTCTAGGCGTTTGCCGCGACAACAACTGTTAGAAGAACGCCAGCCATGGCGGACAGTCCTGCCATAATGACTATGACATCGCGCATGATGGACTTCTCAATCGTCCTTTTTTCGTCGTCATGCAGGTTCATCGTGAAAGCCTTTCTCATGTCGATATGATACGGCAAACGAGTTCAGTCTCGATCTGCTTTACCAACGCAAAGGCTATCGATCCTGTTCCGCCGTCCTTCTTGGCTCGACTTCTGATTCCACACATAAGAAAGGCCGGGCGAACCCGGCCTGCCTAGCTGTCCAGGAGCAACGAGGGCTCACTGTTTATCGATGGTCTCCGACTGGCTTCGAGAGATATGAGGGATTTCCCAAATCGGCATGTCGGTCTTGCGCTTGGATGTCCGCCCTTCTCCCGACTGGCGAATAGCCAACCACTCGTTTTCGTGCTTCTGATAGATGTCTTGTGGCACAGAAATGATCTTCATGATCTCCCTCGGCTTACCTGATTTTTCCAGGCCGATAACGCGCCTGGTAAAAGCCGGTTCCTATCCGGCACATAATTTTGTGAATCTCTCGACTGCTTAAAATGAAGACAGATCTTCAGCTGTCGATCTTCCGTGGATTGGTCTGGAGTCCACCTTTGGAAAGATCCGCGCCGGATACATGCGCTGGTACGTGGATGTCATCTACTGGGGTCGGCGCAAGCGGCAAATCGACGTGATGAGGCGGCATCACTTGAAGGGTTCTGATGCGGTTTGCGCTCGCGCGCTTAACTCGTTCAGCTGCCTCAATTCTTTTTGACGGAATTTCGCGATGACTGTGCATATCTGTTGCTCCTCTGCCATGGCTGAAGCGCCATCATATCGAACGACATGTCGTCATGAATGTTCCTGGACAGCAATGAATTAACCATAAGTCACCATCTTCAATCAACTGATTGGTCACGACTGCATGCTCTCACAATCTTGAATTTACAGCAGGAGTGGCTAACTTAGCGTGTTGACGGCTGACTTGCTGAACAGCCGCGATTTGCCTTTGGTGCCGGGCCCCTCTGGCGAGAGTTTTCGGCGCTCTCGTGATGTCGGTGCCGCCTGCAGTTGAGCCGGCGGATGATGGTTTATGACAATCTCGATTTCCAACGGAAGGCGTTCTTCGCTTTCTTCCGTTTCTAGCAAGTTGCGTGCACTTATCATTTCCAGCGTCTGCGAGGTGCTGAGATGAACGCGCCACGAAAGTCGTCGCTCGGTTATTTTCGCTGGGCCTTTATCGTCACTGCTCTTGGCCTCATCGGCGGGGGATTTCTCGGTTGGCAAACCACAGGCACGCTTGGCGGCATGGCAAGCGTCTTCTTCATTTGTGCGGTGCTCGCCGTTCTGGAAATTTCACTGTCGTTCGATAATGCGATCGTCAACGCCAACAAGCTCAAGGAAATGACGCCCATTTGGCAGCGCCGATTTCTCACCTGGGGGATTATCATCGCCGTCTTCGGCATGAGGATCGTTTTTCCGCTCGCCATTGTGGCGATTGCCGCGAAGATGGGACCATGGGAAGCGCTCGTGCTGGCAGCAAAAGAGCCTGCGCGCTACGCACAGATCATGAATGACGCTCATCTTCCCATTGCCGCTTTTGGCGGAACATTTTTGATGATGGTGGGACTAAGCTACTTTTTTAATCACAAGAAAGATGTTCACTGGATCCCAGGGATCGAACGGATCATGGCGCGCTCCGGCACGATCAAGGGTATCGAGGTGGCGATTGTCCTTTCAATTGCTCTCATCTTCTCTTGGTTTCTGGAAGGAGAGAACGCGCCGCTCTTCGTCTATTCAGCCATATACGGACTTTTGACCTTTCTTGCCGTCGAAGTCATTGGCGGGCTCCTCGATGCTTCTCAGCAAACCATGAGTGCCGCTGCCAAGGGCGGATTGGGTGCTTTCATCTATTTGGAAGTTCTTGACGCAAGCTTTTCCTTTGACGGGGTCATTGGCGCTTTTGCCCTCACGCAAAATCTCTTCGTCATCGCCATTGGTCTTGGCATCGGCGCGATGTATGTTCGCTCAATGACCATCATGCTCGTCGAGAAGGGAACGCTGACGGAGTACCGCTATCTTGAACATGGGGCGTTTTACGCGATCCTGATTCTCTCGGTCATCATGTACATTCAGACCCTTGTGCATATTCCCGAAGTCATCACCGGTCTGGGGGGCGCCGCATTGATTGGCATCGCTCTCTGGTCGTCGATCCTTCACAATAGGAAGCACGCGGCTGTCGAGGAACAAGGACATCGGGCCCGTATGTCCTGATTCCCTCGCAAAAACCGCTTTCGCCTGACATGGATCCGGCGCAAAGAGTGCGCCGGGCTTTTCGCCGCCCCATCGATTGTCGACCGTCAAAGGCACATGCTTGTGCTCAATCGGGACCTCGGCCCGTCGGCTTGCTGCTTTCTACCTTGCATTCGTTCGCTGCATTGCACACAGTGGGCTCGGGAACAAAAAGGAAGGCCGCAAAGAACGGGCCGTACCGAGGCAGAATGTCGATCAAAGCCAGCATCTATCATCTGACCCACTATATCTACGATAAGCCGGTCCGGTTGGGACCTCAGATTATCCGGCTCAAACCGGCCGCTCATTCAAAGACAAAAGTCATCAGCCATTCGCTGAAGGTCACACCGTCCAACCACTTCGTCAATTTACAGCAGGATCCGTACGGCAACTATCTTGCCCGCTATGTTTTTCCCGATCCCGTCACAGAGCTTCGGATAGAAGTTGATCTTGTGGCGGACATGTCGGTCTACAACCCCTTCGACTTTTTCGTAGAAGACGACGCGACCAAATGGCCCTTCGAATATGACGAGGCGCTACGGGCTGACCTGTCCATCTACAAAGAACCGGAAGAAACAGGCCCAATGCTGGCTGCGTTTCTCGAAACGTTGGATCATACGCCGGGACAAAACACCGTTGACATGGTTGTCGGCATCAACGCGCGTCTGCAACGCGAAATTGGCTATGTCATCCGCATGGAGCCCGGCGTTCAGACCCCAGAACAAACATTGGAGTCAAAGCGCGGATCATGCCGCGATACGAGTTGGCTCCTTGTTCAAATCCTGCGCCATCTTGGCCTCGCCGCTCGGTTTGTATCAGGTTACCTCATCCAGCTGACGCCAGACCTGAAGGCCTTGGACGGCCCATCAGGTACCGAGGTCGATTTCACCGACTTGCATGCCTGGGCGGAAGTCTATCTTCCTGGCGCGGGCTGGGTCGGGCTGGATCCGACATCGGGGCTGCTGACAGGAGAAAGCCACATACCGCTGGCGGCAACGCCGCATTATCGGAATGCCGCTCCGATTTCCGGCGGCTATTTCGGAGAAGCGGAGGTCGGTTTCGACTTTGCCATGAAAGTGACACGCGTTGCAGAACATCCGCGCATCACAAAGCCATTTTCCGATGAAAGTTGGGAATCACTGAACAGCCTTGGCGAGAAGGTAGACGCCATTCTCAAATCCGAAGACGTAAGGCTCACCATGGGAGGCGAGCCAACCTTCGTGTCGATCGACGATTTCCAATCGGCCGAATGGAATACCGAAGCCGTCGGCCCAACCAAGCGCGAAAAGGCTGACGCACTGATCCGGCGGCTGCGAAGCCGGTTCGCACCGAACGGCTTTCTGCATTACGGTCAGGGAAAATGGTACCCTGGCGAAACCCTTCCGCGCTGGACCTTCTCCTTGTATTGGCGAAAGGATGGTCTTCCTATCTGGTCGAATGGCGACCTCGTCGCCGTCGAAGGCAAGGATTATAATGTCGGCGAAGAGCAGGCGGGGAGCCTGCTGAAGACGATCGCCACGGAACTTGAACTTTCTCCGGACTATGTCAGCCCTGCCTTTGAAGATCCTGCAGAATGGCTGGTGCGCGAAGCCAATCTGCCTGAAAATGTCGATCCTTCGAACTCGAAACTGAAGGATCCTGAAGAGCGCAACCGCATGGCACGCGTCTTTGAGCGGGGCCTGACACGACCATCAGGCTATGTTCTTCCGGTTCAGGCGTGGAATTCGCGTGCTACCGGCCGACGTTGGAGCAGCGAGAAATGGACGACGCGGCGGGGTCATCTCTTTCTGGTGCCGGGCGACAGTCCCGTCGGTTACCGTCTGCCGCTATCTTCGCTTCCGTGGATCGCACCCTCTCAATATCCTTATATCAACCCCGTCGATCCGACTGTTCCGCGCAGCGAGCTGCCTGATTATGAGCAGGATAAGGGCAGAGAGCTGAAAGCCGCTCATTTTGAGGCGTCCCCTTCGCAGCCTACCTCACTTCCTCAGGCGGCCGATGAGATCATCGGCTATGTGCGCACCGCCGTCAGTGTTGAGGCACGGGACGGTAAGCTGTGCGTCTTCATGCCACCGATGGAAAGTATAGAGGATTATCTCGACCTTCTCGCCTCGACCGAACGAGCGGCGGCGCAGCTAGGATTGCCCGTCCATATCGAAGGCTACGCTCCTCCGCATGACGAACGTCTCAACGTAATTCGTGTCGCGCCTGATCCCGGTGTTATCGAGGTCAATGTGCATCCGTCGGCCAGCTGGCAGGACTGCGTTGAGATCACAACTGGCATCTATGAAGAGGCGCGCCTGTCTCGTCTTGGTGCCGACAAGTTCATGATCGACGGGCGGCACACGGGCACAGGTGGCGGCAATCACGTCGTCGTGGGCGGTGCGAGCCCCAATGACAGTCCTTTCCTGCGTCGTCCAGATGTGTTGAAGAGCCTTATCCTTCATTGGCAGCGCCATCCATCGCTGTCCTACCTCTTTTCCGGATTGTTTATCGGACCGACCAGCCAGGCGCCGCGCATTGATGAGGCGCGCCATGATAGCCTTTACGAGCTTGAAATCGCTATGGCGCAGGTTCCAATGCCGGGTCGCGGAGCGCCACCCCTGCCCTGGCTCGTTGACAGGCTGTTTCGCAATCTTCTGGTCGATGTCACCGGCAATACGCATCGCTCGGAGATCTGCATCGATAAGCTTTTTTCTCCGGACGGACCCACCGGCCGTCTTGGACTTGTCGAATTCCGCGGCTTTGAAATGCCGCCGAACGCCCGCATGTCGCTCGCCCAGCAGCTTCTGGTGCGGGCACTGATTGCACGATTTTGGACAAAGCCGATCGATGGCAGCCTCGTGCGTTGGGGAACAACCCTGCATGATCGCTTCATGCTGCCGCATTATGTCTGGGCCGATTTTCTCGACATTCTCGAGGACCTCAAAAGTCACGGCTTTGAGTTCAGCGCAGACTGGTTCAAGGCGCAGCTTGAATTCCGCTTTCCGTTTTGCGGCGAAGTGGAATACGAGGGATCGAAGCTCGAGCTGCGCCAGGCGCTCGAACCCTGGCATGTCATGGGGGAACAGGGTGCGATCGGCGGTACGGTGCGCTACGTCGACAGCTCTGTCGAGCGCCTTCAGGTTCTTCTGGAAAGCATCAATCCGCAGCGCCATCGCGTCACCTGCAACGGGCGCATCGTGCCGCTTGCGCCAACCGGTGTGTCAGGTGTTTCGGTTGCTGGTGTGCGCTTCAAGGCATGGCAGCCGGCGTCGGGACTTCATCCCGTCATGCCTGTCCACACGCCGCTTACGTTCGACATTTATGATACATGGTCGAAGCGTTCGGTTGGCGGTTGCGTCTACCATGTTGCCCATCCAGGTGGGCGCAACTATGAAACGTTCCCAGTCAATGGAAATGAAGCCGAAGCGCGCCGTCTGGCCCGCTTTGAACCATGGGGGCATACGGCAGGTGGTTTCATCCCACGCGATGAAGCTCCCTCGCCCGAGTTTCCTTTAACGCTCGATCTTCGTCGACCGGCAGGACTTTGAGAAAAAGATAAGATGGCGGACCATTCGGCATTGGAGCGCAAGACTATCGCGTCGGAAAGGCTGCACGCCTTGAACGACTATGCGCCCTTGCCCGGCGTGGCCGATGAAATGGTGGACAATGCGGGCAATATTCGTCCGGTCTGGCAGAAGTTCATCAACCATTTGAGCACGATGCCTGAGCGCGAGCTCGCAGACCGCTTTGCCCGCGCCGATCGCTATTTGCGAGAAGCCGGTGTGTTCTACAGAGCCTATGGCACGAAAAGCGAAGGTGAAAGGGCATGGCCTCTCTCACACGTGCCGGTCATGATCGATTCCCATGAATGGGAGGCGCTATCGGCAGGACTGACGCAGCGTGCGAACGTTTTGGAAGCAATCGTTGCCGACATCTACGGGGAAAACCGGCTGGTGCGGGAGGGATTGCTGCCGGCAGCGCTCATTGCCTCCAATCCCGAGTTTCAACGGCCGCTCGTCGGAATCAAGCCCGCCTCCGGTCATTACCTGCATTTTTGCGCGTTTGAAGTTGGCCGCGGGCCTGACGGAAATTGGTGGGTCCTGGCAGATCGCACTCAAGCGCCGTCAGGTGCAGGCTTTGCTCTGGAAAACCGTGTGGCGACCGCCCGCTCTTTTTCCGACATTTACGCAGAAATACCGGTTCATCGGCTTGCCTCTTTCTTCGGAGCCTTCCGTGACAGGTTGCAAACGATCAAGCACTCGGGCGACGACCGGATTGCCGTTTTGACGCCCGGACCTGCCAATGAGACCTATTACGAGCACGCCTATATTGCCCGTTATCTCGGCTTCATGCTGCTCGAGGGCGAAGACCTTACCGTCGTCAACGGTAAGGTCATGGTCCGCACCGTTGCCGGATTGAAGCCGATCGGCGTTCTCTGGCGCCGACTTGATTCGGCCTATGTTGATCCGTTGGAATTAAACCAGAATTCACATATCGGTACGCCTGGCCTAGTGGAGGCTCTGCGTGAGGCGAGCGTGACGATCGTCAATGCGCTTGGCACCGGCATTTTGGAAACGCGTGCGCTTCTAGCATTCATGCCGACGATCTGCCGGCAATTCTTCGGCGAGGAATTGCAACTGCCTTCGATTGCAACATGGTGGTGCGGCCAGCGGCGCGAGCAAGAACATGTCGCTGCCAATCTGGAACGGATGGTCATCGGCCCGGCCTATTCAAGAGCGCCATTCTTCGACGACAGCGGCGAGTCCGTTCTCGGCTCATCGCTGCGCGCTACGGCGCGAGAAACCATCGCCGACTGGCTAAAGGTGGATGGCCCGAAGCTCGTCGGCCAGGAAGTCGTCACGCTGTCGACGACGCCGGCTTGGGTCGATGGTCGGCTGCGGCCAAGGCCAATGTCCTTGCGCGTCTTTGCGGCGCGCACGGCGCAGGGTTGGCAGATCATGCCGGGCGGTTTTGCCCGCATCGGCGCCGGCGACGACGCAACTGCAATCGCAATGCAATCGGGCGGAGCTGCGGCCGATGTCTGGATCGTCAATGACAAACCGGTCGAGCGCCACACGCTTTTGCCGGCCGAGGAGAGCTTTACCCGCAACATGCCCGGCAGTCTTCCAAGCCGGGCTGCGGACAATCTTTTTTGGCTAGGCCGCTATATCGAACGCGCGGAAGGCGCCTTGCGTATTCTGCGCGCCTGGCACTCCCGCTTTGCCGAAGTCGCCGATCCGAACCAGCCGCTGCTCGCGGACGTGACCGCCTACCTTGCGGAACTCGATATCGATCCCAAAGACCCGGTGCCGAAAGCATTGATCCGCGACATCGACAGTGCTGTTTATTCGGCCAGCAATATTCGCGATCGCTTTTCCTATGACGGCTGGCTGGCTTTGAACGATCTTGCCAAGACGGCTCGCCGGTTCCGCAAGACGGTGAGCGTTGGCGACGATGCGAGCCATGCGATGACCGTTCTTCTGCGCAAGCTTGCAGGCTTTGCAGGTCTCGTTCACGAGAACATGTACCGCTTTACCGGCTGGCGATTCCTGTCGCTCGGTCGTTATATCGAGCGCGGCCTACACCTGACGCGCATTCTCGGTCATCTATCAGGGCCGGACGCTCCTGATGGTGCACTCGATATGCTGCTTGAAATCGGCGATAGCGTGATGACCCATCGCCGCCGTTACAACGTGAATACGGCACGCTTGACGGTGACCGATCTTCTGGCGCTCGACCCGCTAAACCCACGCTCCATCCTGTTTCAAATGAACGAAATTCATAAAGAGGTCGAACAGCTTCCCAATGCACTGGTGAACGGTCAGATGTCGCCCTTTTTCAGGGAAACGCTGCGCATCCGCTCCAGCCTTGCAGTAATGACGTCGCCGGCCATGAATGAAGAGGTCTATCACAAGCTCGAACGAGAACTCGAAAATCTCTCCGATCTCTTAGCCCAAACTTATCTCGGATAATCGCGCCCGTGTTTTATGACATCACCCTGACCATGGGCTACAGCTATGATGTGCCGGTGTTTAATGCTCGGCATATTCTCCGCCTCTTGCCGCTATCGCTGCCTGACCGTCAAAGACTGATCGCAGGCTCGCTCTCCGTCGATCCGGCTCCGCAAGAGCAATCCGCCTTTATCGATTTCTTTCGCCATCCAACCACGTCTGTGATGCTGCGCCTGCCGCACGAGGCGCTCAACATCCGCATGCAGGCTCGTGTACAGGTCGAAAGTCAATCGATGCCCGCCGACCTGTCGCCGCTACCGGCACAGCTTAGTGAAGAGCTTGCCGGTGTGTGGTCACTTGAGCCGGAATCACCACATCACTTTGTCAGCGCGAGCCCGAGAATAGGAGAAAGCAAGGTCATTGCGGATTATGCCAAAAGCTGCGTCACCTCAACCTCAACAGTCATGCAAGCCGCCTATGCCCTTTGCAAGCGTATAAACCGCGACTTCGTCTATGACCCCGAAGCAACACAGGTGGATACGACGCCCGAAGAAGCGTTTGAGCTGAAACGTGGCGTCTGTCAGGATTTTTCACATATCATGATTGCCGCTTTAAGGAGCCTCGGCATTCCGGCGGGCTACGTTTCGGGTTTCCTGCGCACGATACCGCCACCCGGCAAGGAGCGGCTAGAAGGTGCCGATGCGATGCACGCTTGGGTACGAATCTGGTGCGGGAAAAACATCGGCTGGATCGAACTCGATCCGACCAATGACATCCCGGCCGGCACAGACCATATCGTCGTCGGCTATGGGCGAGATTACGCGGATGTCGCCCCCGTCATCGGCATGCTCAAAGGCTATGGCAATCATAGCGTTACCCAAGCGGTCGATGTCGTTCCCGTCGGCGGTTAAGAATGAGCCGCTTCAGTCGGTGATTGCTGCCTACGATTGAAGACGTTGACCGAAAGCGCTTGCCGCGGAACCGCCGCGCAAGCTTTGCATTTAATACGCCAGCGTACCGAAGATGGAAAATAACGAAAAATCAATTCCTTCCCTGTCATACCAATAGCCAAGGCTAATTTTGCAGGCACGTCATTCCCTTATTGCAACTCGGTTGCAAGGCTGCGTAAACTGCCAAAAGCTGGCTTTGAAGGATTTGCGAATCTGTCACAAATCTGATCACTCAAATTAATTGGCGAGACCCTTCGATGACTACCGTTTCCAAGCCAACCATTCCCTCTCCTGCACCGCGTAGTTCTCGCCCGGAAATTCTCGCCGAAGAGATCATCGAACGGCTGACCTATCGCATCGGCAAAGATGCAAAAGTGGCAAAGCCGCATGACTGGCTGACTGCTACAATTCTCGTGGTGAGAGACCGCATCATCGACAAATGGATGGAATCAACCCGTCAGGTTTACGCGACCGGTGCAAAGCGCGTTTATTATCTATCGCTCGAGTTCCTGATTGGCCGCTTGATGCGCGATGCAATGTCCAATCTTGGTTTGATGGACGAGATTCGTACAGCCCTGACGTCGCTTGGGGTGGATGTCAACGTGATTGCCGGACTTGAGCCGGATGCAGCTCTCGGCAATGGCGGCCTTGGACGTCTTGCTGCCTGCTTCATGGAATCCATGGCGACCGTCGACATTCCCGCCTATGGCTACGGTATCCGCTATGTCCACGGCCTGTTTCGCCAGCAGATTGCCGATGGCTGGCAGGTCGAACTGCCCGAAACCTGGCTTGCCCACGGCAACCCCTGGGAATTCGAACGCCGCGAAAGCGCCTATGAGATCGGTTTCGGCGGCGCGGTCGACGTTATCGCAACTGGCGATGCAGAGCCCCGCTACGTGTGGAAGCCGGCCGAGCGCGTCATCGCAGCCGCTTTCGACACACCGGTCGTCGGGTGGCGCGGTAACCGCGTCAACACGCTTCGCCTGTGGTCGGCACAACCGATTGACCCGATCCTGCTCGACGCCTTCAACGCGGGCGATCACATCGGGGCGCTACGCGAAAGCAACAAGGCAGAAAGCTTGACGCGCGTTCTTTATCCTGCCGATGCGACGCCGGCCGGACAGGAACTGCGCTTGCGTCAGGAATTCTTCTTCTCGTCGGCGTCCCTACAGGACATTCTGCGCCGTCACCTGCAGCAATATGAAGATTTTACATCGCTGCCCGACAAAGTTGCCATTCAGCTCAACGACACGCACCCGGCTGTCTCGGTTGCCGAACTGATGCGCCTTTTGATCGATGTGCATGGCATCGAATTCGACCAGGCATTTGATATTGTCCGTCGCACGATCTCCTACACCAACCACACGCTTCTGCCGGAAGCTCTCGAAACCTGGCCTGTTCCCTTGTTCGAGCGTCTTTTGCCCCGCCATATGCAGCTGATCTACGCAATCAATGCGAAAATCCTTGTTGAGGCACGCAAGAGCCGTAACTTCTCTGACAGCGAGATCAGATCGATATCGCTGATCGATGAAAGCGGCGACCGACGCGTTCGCATGGGCAACCTTGCCTTTGTCGGATCGCATTCGATCAATGGCGTTTCGGCGCTTCATACGGATCTGATGAAAGTGACGGTCTTTGCCGACCTGCACAAACTTTATCCGGATCGGATCAACAACAAAACGAACGGGATTACGCCGCGCCGCTGGCTGCAGCAATGCAATCCCGGTTTGACCAATCTCATTCTCGAAACGATCGGCGACGACTTCCTTGACGATGCAGAAAAGCTCAAGCCGCTGGACGCTTTTGCGAAGGATCCAAGCTTCCAGCAGAAGTTTGCAGCCGTAAAGCGCGCCAATAAGGTTGCTCTTTCCAATCTGGTTGCAAGCCGGATGGGTGTAAAGCTCGACCCGTCCGCGCTCTTCGACATTCAAATCAAACGTATTCACGAATACAAGCGTCAGCTTCTCAACGTCATCGAAGCCGTCGCGCTTTACGACCAGATTCGCTCGCATCCGGAGCTGGACTGGGTGCCACGCGTGAAACTGTTCGCAGGAAAAGCCGCGCCGAGCTATCACAATGCCAAGCTGATTATTAAGCTCATTAACGACGTTGCACGTACCATCAATAACGATCCGGCCGTTCGCGGCCTGCTCAAGGTTGTGTTCGTCCCGAACTACAACGTGTCGCTGGCCGAGATGATGGTTCCTGCTGCGGACCTTTCCGAACAGATTTCGACAGCCGGCATGGAAGCCTCGGGCACCGGCAATATGAAGTTTGGCCTCAACGGCGCCCTGACGATCGGTACGCTTGATGGCGCCAATGTCGAAATGCGCGATCATGTCGGTGAAGAAAACATCGTCATCTTTGGCCTTCGCGCCGATGAAGTGGCAAAGCTTCGCAGCGAAGGGCACAATCCGCGGTCCATTATCGAAAACTCCCGCGAATTGTCTCAGGCACTCGCATCGATTGCCAGCGGCGTCTTCTCGCCGGATGATCGCGGCCGCTACACGCAGCTTATCGACGGCATCTATTCACACGACTGGTTCATGCTGGCGGCAGACTTTGACTCCTATGCCGCAGCGCAGCGTGAGGTCGATTCTCTTTGGACCAAGCAATCGTCCTGGTATGAAAAGACAATCAATAATACAGCACGGATGGGCTGGTTCTCTTCTGATCGGACCATCCGGCAATATGCAGATGAGATCTGGAGAGCTGGATGAAATCGCCGAACGCCGCCCCCGTGGTCAGGCAGAAATACGAGATTGCGGCAGATGAGATTGCCGCTTTTCTCTCCGGCACCCATAACAATCCATTCGCCTCACTTGGCGTTCATAAAGCAGGCGACGTATATGTCGCCCGCTGCTTTATACCAGGCGCAGAGCATGTGACTGCCCTGTCCCTCGATGGGCAGGAAATTGGTGATCTCAACCGACTTCATCAGGACGGGTTTTTCGGCGGGATCGTCTCTGTCTCGAAGCTTCAGCCGATCCGCTACAGGGCGCGACGCGGCGACGTCGAGTGGTCCGTGACGGATCCTTATAGTTTTGGCCCGGTTCTTGGGCCGATGGACGACTACTTCTCGCGCCAGGGCTCGCATCTTCGACTGTTCGACAAAATGGGCGCGCATCTCATCAAGCATGAAGGGGCTACAGGCGTTCATTTCGCTGTCTGGGCACCGAATGCTGAGCGCGTTTCCGTCGTCGGCGAATTCAACAACTGGGATGGCCGACGTCACATCATGCGCCTGCGCGCCGATAGCGGCATCTGGGAGATTTTTGCCCCTGACGTGGCGGCGGGCGTAGCCTACAAGTTCGAAATTCGCGGTCGTCATGGAGAACTTCTGCCGCTGAAAGCAGACCCGTTTGCCAGACGCAGCGAACTTAGGCCAAAAACAGCCTCCATCACGACAACAGAGATCGACCAGACGTGGGAGGACGCGGCTCATCTCGCGCATTGGCGGTCTGCCGATAAGCGGCGTCAGCCGATATCGATCTACGAGGTTCATCCAGGCTCCTGGCGCAAACGTCAGGACGGAGGCTTTCTCACCTGGGAAGAGCTTGCCAGCACCCTTATTCCGTATTGCGTCGATATGGGCTTTACCCACATCGAATTCCTGCCGATCAGCGAGCATCCCTACGATCCATCGTGGGGTTACCAGACGACAGGCCTTTATGCCCCAACCGCCCGCTTTGGCGAGCCAGGAGGCTTTGCGCGCTTCGTCAACGGCTGTCACAAGGTTGGTATCGGCGTAATCCTCGATTGGGTTCCGGCACATTTTCCGACCGATGAACATGGACTGCGCATGTTCGACGGCACGGCGCTCTACGAGCATGAAGATCCGCGCAAGGGTTTTCACCCGGACTGGAATACGGCGATCTACAATTTCGGCCGCACGGAAGTGATGTCCTATCTTGTGAACAACGCCTTGTACTGGGCGGAGAAGTTCCACGTGGACGGCCTTCGTGTGGATGCGGTTGCCTCGATGTTGTATCTCGACTATTCGCGCAAGCACGGTGAGTGGATCCCCAACGAATATGGCGGCAACGAAAACCTTGATGCCGTCCGGTTCCTTCAGGAGCTGAACACCCGGATTTACGAGAGCCATCCAGGCATCATGACGCTGGCGGAGGAATCGACCTCATGGCCGAAAGTCTCTCATCCCGTGCATGAGGGCGGCCTCGGCTTTGGCTTCAAGTGGAACATGGGCTTCATGCACGACACCCTGTCTTATATGAGCCGCGAGCCTATTCACCGCAGGTTCCATCACAACGAGCTGACTTTTGGGCTGATCTATGCCTATAGCGAGAATTTCGTGCTGCCTCTTTCTCACGACGAAGTGGTGCATGGAAAAGGATCGCTGATCGCCAAGATGCCGGGCGACGATTGGCAAAAATTCGCCAATCTGCGCGCCTATTATGCCTTCATGTGGGGATATCCAGGCAAGAAGCTTCTGTTCATGGGCCAGGAATTTGCCCAGTGGAGCGAATGGAGCGAAGCCGGGCAGTTGGACTGGGGTCTGCTGCAATATCGTATGCATGAAGGCATGCAGCGCCTGGTTCGGGACCTTAACTTTACCTATCGCAGCAAACCGGCCTTGCATGCGCGCGATTGCGAGGGCGAAGGCTTCGAATGGCTGATTGCGGACGACCAGGACAACTCGGTTCTCGCTTGGCTACGTCGCGCGCCCGACCAGAAACCAGTTGCCGTAATCTGCAACTTCACACCGGTTTATCGTGAAAATTACTCAATTCGCCTGCCGCTTGAGGGGCGCTGGCGTGAAATCCTCAATACTGATGCCGATATCTACGGCGGCAGCGGAAAGGGAAATGGCGGTCGGGTTCAAGCCGTCAATGCCAGCGGTCAAATAGCCGCTTTCATTACCTTGCCGCCGCTCGCAACGATTATGCTTGAACCTGAAACTTGATATGATTGGTGGGAGGAGAAAATGATTGAGAAACGTGTTCAACCGCTTGCCCGTGATGCAATGGCTTACGTGCTTGCCGGTGGCAGAGGCAGCCGCCTAAAGGAACTCACCGACCGCCGCGCAAAGCCTGCGGTCTATTTCGGCGGCAAGGCGCGCATCATTGATTTTGCGCTGTCCAATGCACTGAACTCAGGTATCCGCCGCATCGGCGTTGCCACGCAGTATAAGGCCCACTCATTGATCCGACACATGCAGCGTGGATGGAACTTCTTTCGGCCTGAGCGTAACGAGAGCTTCGATATCTTGCCGGCGTCGCAGCGCGTGTCGGAAACACAATGGTACGAGGGCACCGCCGATGCCGTCTACCAGAACATCGACATCATCGAGCCCTATGGTCCCGAATACATGGTCATCCTTGCTGGCGACCATGTGTACAAGATGGACTATGAATACATGCTTCAGCAGCATGTGGATTCAGGGGCTGACGTCACGATTGGTTGTCTCGAAGTACCACGCATGGAAGCAACGGGCTTCGGCGTGATGCATGTCGATGCCAATGATCGGATCATTGACTTCATCGAAAAGCCCGCTGATCCGCCCGGCATTCCGGACAAGCCGGAGTTTGCGCTGGCGTCCATGGGCATTTACGTGTTCCACACGAAGTTTTTGCTGGATGCGCTAAGACGTGACGCCTCTGATCCTAATTCCAGCCGTGACTTCGGCAAGGACATTATCCCGCATATCGTCAAGAACGGGAAGGCGATTGCCCACCGGTTCGCCAATTCCTGCGTTCGTTCCGATTTCGAGCATGAGCCCTACTGGCGCGATGTCGGAACGATCGATGCCTATTGGCAGGCCAACATCGACCTGACCGCGATCGTTCCGGAACTCGACATCTACGACAAATCATGGCCGATCTGGACCTATGCCGAAATTAATCCGCCGGCGAAATTTGTTCATGATGATGAAAATCGTCGCGGCTCGGCGACCTCCTCGGTCATCTCGGGCGATTGCATCATTTCCGGCGCAACATTAAACAAGAGCCTCTTGTTTACCGGCGTTCGCGCCAACTCCTACTCCAAACTGGAAGGAGCTGTCGTCCTGCCGAGCGTGAAGATTGGAAGGCGAGCTCAACTGCGCAATGTCGTCATAGACCATGGCGTTGTTATTCCCGAAGGTCTTATCGTAGGAGAAGACCCCGAGCTTGATGCTAAACGCTTCCGCAGAACGGAGACTGGCATCTGCTTGATTACGCAACCGATGATTGACAAGTTGGATTTGTAAGTAATGAAAGTTCTTTCGGTTGCGTCCGAGATATTTCCCCTGGTCAAGACGGGCGGCCTAGCCGATGTGGCAGGCGCCTTGCCGATCGCGCTGAAGAAATTCGGTGTCGAGACGAAAACGTTGGTACCAGGCTATCCGGTCGTGATGCGCGCCATCAAAGATGCCGAGGAGAGGCTTCGCTTCGACGATCTCCTCGGCGAGCATGCAAGCGTTTTGGAGGCTCACTATCAAGGACTTGACGTTCTCGTTCTCGATGCACCAGCGTTTTTCGACCGCGCGGGCGGGCCTTATCTCGACGCAACCGGCAAGGACTACAGCGATAACTGGCGGCGCTTTGCTGCCCTCTCGCTTGCCGGCGCAGAAATCGCTTCCGGGTTGATGCCGGGTTGGAGACCTGATCTGGTTCATGTTCATGACTGGCAGGCCGCCCTAACCCCTGTCTACATGCGATACCACCCGGTGCCGGAACTACCAAGCATACTGACCATCCACAATATTGCTTTTCAGGGGCAATTCGACGCCAGCATCTTCCCCGGGCTTCGACTGCCGGATCATGCATTTTCGGTAGACGCTGTCGAATATTACGGTCATGTCGGCTATCTGAAAGGCGGGCTGAAAACGGCATGGGCAGTAACCACCGTTAGCCCTTCCTATGCCATGGAGATCGAGGGCTCGGAGTTCGGCATGGGCCTTGAAGGCGTGGTCAACAGTCGTGTGGGGAGCCTTTACGGGATCGTCAACGGCATCGACCAAGATATCTGGAACCCAGGCAAAGACCCTTACATCGTTCAGCAATATGGCACCGCGAACCTGAAGAACCGGCAGGAAAACCGCAAATCCATCGCTGAATTCTTTCGACTTCATGACGACAACGCGCCGATTTTTTGCATTATCAGCCGGTTGACCTGGCAAAAAGGCATGGATGTCGTCGCGTCCGGCGTTGACCAGATCGTCGCCATGGGCGGCAAGCTCGCCGTCCTCGGTACGGGCGATCCCGCCATTGAAGGTGCGCTTTTGGCAGCAGCAGCACGCCATCCAGGGCGCGTCGGCGTTTCCATTGGCTATAACGAGCCGATGTCACATCTCATGCAGGCGGGCTGCGACGCCATCATTATCCCCTCTCGTTTCGAGCCGTGCGGCTTGACCCAGCTTTACGGGCTTCGATACGGCTGTGTTCCGATTGTGGCGCGAACAGGGGGCTTGAATGACACCGTTATCGATGCCAATCATGCAGCACTTGCGGCCAAGACCGCGACAGGCATACAATTCTATCCTGTCACTGCGGAAGGATTGATCCAGGCGGTAAGACGCGCCATGGCGCTCTATGCCGATCAAAAAGTCTGGACCCAATTGCAAAAGCAGGGCATGAAAACGGACGTCTCCTGGGAAAAGAGCGCCGAGCGTTACGCCGACCTCTATTCTAGCTTTGACCCGAAAGGCCAGTGATCTGAAATGACAAAAACCGTACAAACCACGCCTTATCAGGATCAGAAGCCGGGCACGTCCGGCCTGAGAAAGAAGGTGCCGGTATTTCAACAACCGAATTATGCAGAAAACTTCATTCAATCGATTTTCGATTCCCTCGAAGGCTATCAGGGCAAGTGTCTGGTCATTGGCGGTGACGGCCGCTACTACAACCGCGAGGTAATCCAGAAAGCGATCAAGATCGCCGCAGCCAATGGTTTCGGAAAGATCATGGTTGGCAAGGGCGGCATCCTCTCGACCCCGGCTGCCTCGCATATCATTCGCAAATATAAAGCGTTCGGTGGCATTATCCTGTCCGCCAGCCATAATCCCGGCGGCCCTACCGAAGACTTCGGCATCAAGTACAATATCGGCAACGGCGGCCCTGCGCCGGAAAAGATCACCGACGCGATTTACGCTCGCACGAAGGTGATCGACCAATACAAGATCGCGGAATTTCCGGACGTTAATATTGACCGCATCGGCAAGGAAGAACTGCCGGGCGGTACCATCCTGTCTGTCATCGACTCCGTTGAAGATTACGCGGCTTTGATGGAAGAACTGTTCGATTTCGGCGCGATCCGCAATCTGATCAGCCTCGGCTTCAGGATTGCCTTCGACGCCATGAGCGCGGTGACAGGTCCATATGCCAAGGAAATCTTCGAAAACCGATTAGGCGCGCCATCAGGTTCGGTACGCAACTTCATGCCGCTTCCCGATTTCGGTGGGCATCACCCCGATCCAAATCCTGTACACGCCAAGGAACTCTATGACGAGATGATGAGCGAGGATGCGCCGGATTTCGGTGCCGCATCCGATGGCGATGGCGATCGCAATCTCATCATCGGCAAGGGCATTTTCGTCACGCCCTCCGACAGTCTCGCGATCCTCGCTGCCAATGCGAACCTTGCGCCCGGCTATTCCAGCGGCCTTGCTGGCATTGCACGCTCGATGCCAACCAGCGGTGCAGCCGACCGCGTGGCGGAAAAGCGCGGGATCGGCATGTTCGAAACGCCAACGGGCTGGAAGTTCTTCGGCAACTTGCTCGATGCCGGCATGGCAACGATCTGCGGTGAAGAAAGCTCCGGCACGGGCTCCAACCATGTGCGCGAGAAAGACGGCCTTTGGGCGGTGCTCCTATGGCTCAACATCCTCGCTGTTCGCGGCGAAAGCGTCTATGACATCGTGGTCCAGCACTGGCAGACCTATGGACGCAATTATTACTCGCGCCATGACTATGAGGCGGTCGACACCGATGCTGCCAATAAGCTGATGGACAACCTGCGCGGCAAACTTGCTAGCCTTCCAGGTCAAAGCTTCGGGTCCTTGAAGGTTAAAGCAGCTGATGACTTTGCCTATCATGATCCAGTCGATAAATCCGTCAGTGAACATCAAGGTATTCGTGTCCTCTTTGAGGGCGGCTCACGCGTGGTCTTCCGCTTGTCGGGTACCGGCACATCTGGCGCGACGCTCCGCGTCTATCTCGAGCGCTATGAGCCCGACTCCACCAAGCACAACATCGAAACGCAGGAAGCACTTGCCGATGTGATCGCGGCAGCCGAGACGATTGCGGAGATCCGCAGCCGCACAGGCCTCGACGTTCCGACCGTCATCACCTGACGGCAACGGAAATGGAAGCAGGCAAAGATCCGGAATACGGCGCCATAATCTTGGAAGACGGCGTGAAATTTGTCGTCTTCTCAAGATATGCGACGAAGATTGAGCTTTGCCTGTTCACCGATGGCGGTCGCGAGACACGGCTGCCGATGAAACGCGCCGATGATGGCAGCCACAGCCTTTTTGTCGAAGGCGCCAGAGAAGGCCTTCAATACGGCTTTCGTGCGCACGGTACCTACGATCCTGATCAAGGCCATTGGTTCGATCCGTCCAAGCTTTTGGTCGACCCCTACGCCGCCGAACTCGACCGACAGTTCGTCTATGATCCGCTGCTGGGGACCGTCGGCGAAGATACTGCGTCTCTGGTGCCGAAAACCGTCGTTCGCAAAATGATTGAGGCGCCGCAGCAGCGCCCGCTGTTGCCGAAGGGTGGCTTCATTTACGAGCTCGCCGTTCGTGCCTTTACTATGCGGCATCCCAGCGTGCCGGAAAGCCAACGCGGGACGATTGCAGCTCTTTCACATCCAGCCGTGATCGCGCATTTTAAAGAAATTGGCGTTGATGCCATCGAGCTCCTGCCGATCGTCGCGTGGATCGACGAACGTCATTTGCCGCCACTCGGGCTCTCGAATGGCTGGGGTTATAATCCGATAGCGTTGATGGCGATTGATCCGCGCCTTGCGCCAGGTGGTGTCGCTGAGCTTCAAGACACCGTCGCTAAGTTGCATGCCGAAGGGATCGGCGTGATCCTCGATCTTGTTTTCAACCACACCGGCGAAAGCGACCGGTTTGGATCGACCCTTTCGATGCGCGGCCTCGATAACCTTACTTATTACCGATATGCTGAAGGGCAGCCGGGCGAGCTGATCAACGATACCGGAACCGGCAACACGCTGGCCTGCGACAATCCTCAAGTCCGCACGCTGATTGTGGACAGCCTTCGTCACTTTGTAAGGTATGCCGGTGTTGACGGGTTCCGGTTCGACCTTGCGACCATTATCGGGCGAAGCGCCACCGGTTTTCATCGCGACTCGGAAACATTAAAGGCCATCATTGCGGATCCAATTCTTTCGGATCGCATTTTGATCGCCGAGCCCTGGGACATCGGTCCTGGTGGCTATCAACTCGGTAATTTCCCGCAGCCCTTTCTCGAGTGGAACGACCGCGTGCGCGACGATCTGCGCCGTTACTGGCGTGGCGATGCCGGCCTGACCGGAGCGCTTGCAACAGCGCTCGCAGGCTCTTCCGATCTTTTCGGTCGACATGGTGAAGAAGCTTCGCGAAGCGTGAACTTCCTTGCCGCGCATGACGGTTTTACGCTGAAGGATCTCGTTTCCTACGCGCATAAGCATAACGAGGCCAATGGTGAGGACAATCGCGACGGGCACAACGACAATCATTCCTGGAACAACGGTGAGGAAGGCGAAACGTCGTCGCCCGATATCGTCCAGCACCGAATGCGCGACATCAAGGCATTGCTATCAACTTTGTTTTCTACGCGTGGTCATATCATGTTGACAGCGGGTGACGAGGCAGGGCGCACGCAGCGGGGCAATAACAATGCCTATTGCCAGGACAACGAAATTACCTGGATGGATTGGTCTCGACTCGACGAGGAGCTGCTCCGACATACCGGCTTCCTCGCCAAGCTGCGGCGGCGGTTTTCAGCATTGTCCGACGTCGCGTTCTTCTCGAGCCACGGCGACGTGGAATGGCTGTCGCCGAGCGGCATGCCGATGAGCGTCGGCGAATGGGAAGGTGCCGATCAACCTGGCATGATGATGATCTTACGGACACATGATGCAGCGCTAAATCGGCAGGCGAGGATCGCGATCGCCTTCAATCGGTCATGGCTCACACTCGACATCAATCTGTCCCATCTCGACAGAAGCGGGCGGTGGCACCGCCTTGATGAAACCGGAGAGCAGCCGATCGACCAGATGACAGCTGTTCCTCCTCGTTCCGTTTCCTTCTTCCTTGAATATTAAGCCTGCTAACAGAGTTACGCTAAACCGTATCGTAATCGTCGCAAATGCACGTTAAAGCCTTTGCAGCAAAGCTCACTGCATGGGGAATGGCATGGCAAAGGAAATCGCGCTCGCGGAGATCAGCGGGCTGGTTGGAACCGAGACGGGCGTTTCGGATTGGGTGGTTGTGGATCAAGCCAGGATCAATGACTTTGCCAAGGCGACGGACGATCACCAGTTCATCCATGTCGATCCTGAGCGCGCAGCGGTAGAAAGCCCATTTGGCGGTACGATCGCCCACGGTTTCTTGACGCTTTCGCTTCTTTCCATGTTGAACTACAATTGCCTGCCGACGATCCGCGAACAGACAATGGGGATCAATTACGGCTTTGACCGTGTTCGCTTCATGTCTCCGGTGAAGGCAGGCAGTCGCATCCGTGGACGCTTTGTTCTGGCAGATGCGAGGTTCCGTGGCGCAGGGATGCTGATGACCACTTATGACGTGACCATCGAGATCGAAAACGAGCGGAAACCGGCTTTGACGGCGACCTGGATCACCATCGTTCAGTTTGACCCGAAGGATCGACCGGTCGACGGATAAATTAAGAGGGTGCGTGGCTTATGGCGCCTGAAAGGCTGTCGATCCTCGCTCGAATCCACAATCCATTGCTAGATCGCAGAGTCGAGCGACGCCTCTTCCAACAGGCCAAAGACATATTCCGCGAAGGAGCGCCAAAACTCTACCCGAAATACCTCGTCCTCAACCCGCAGCAGGACGACTTCGGCTTTGCCGAAGACCGTTCTGGAGCACGCACCGACCGGAAACGCTTTCAGCGACAGATCTTGCGGACATGCTGCTGAGAGAGTTGCTTCCGCTCCCGGACCCGAGACTAGGATCGCCATATTGCGATGTGAAACATCGGTGGCAGCATGAAGCGCCCCGGTCGCTGACAGGGCTGCCATCAGATCGGCACCTTCCCCATCGATAAGCAGCCATTCATCGGGTCCCAGCCAAAGTGCCCAACGATCAGACATTCGGCTGGAGGTCTTTGGCTCGCTTGGCAGCGGCAAAGAAAGAGCGGCCGACAGTGCGGCAATGGATTGAGCCGGCGCGCGGAGCGACACACGCGAAGCCGGTGCAACCGGCATAAGCCGGACAGCAGATGAACCTCCGTGCCGACCATCCAGAACAGGCCGGCGCTGTGCAGTGTGAAGATCAGCCATTGATACGGCCTCCATCCTTGTCGAAGAACACCATATCCGTCACCTCGACCGCAATCGTCTTGTCCGACATGGGTACATAGAGTGTTTGGCCTGCGCGGCTGCGCCCACCTGCAACCAATGCGAAGGCGATCGACCGCCCGAGATTTTCTGACCAATAGGCGGATGTCACGTGGCCCAGCATCGTCATCGGCTTCGTTTGGTTTGGATCCGCGACGATTTGAGCGCCTTCTTCCAACACGGTGGCTGGATCCTTCGTTAACAACCCGACCAGTTGCTTGCGTCCCTCCTGGGCGAGATCAGGTCGCTTCAGGCCACGAATGCCAACGAAATCCGCTTTCTTCTTCGATACCGCCCAGCCAAGGCCTGCATCATCGGGTGTCACCGTGCCGTCGGTATCCTGGCCAACGATGATATAGCCCTTCTCGGCGCGCAGGACATGCATAGTTTCTGTGCCGTAGAGGCAGGCTCCAAGTGGCTCGGCCCTTTCCCAGATTGCCTCCATGACCGCGGCGCCATAGTCGGCCGGCACGTTGATCTCAAAGCCAACCTCACCCGTAAACGAGACACGGAAAAGCCGCGCCGGCACGCCGCAAACCTTGCATTCTGCAACGCTCATGTGCGGAAAGGCCTCATTCGAAAGATCGACGCCTTCGACAAGAGGCGAAACGATCTCTCGTGCATTGGGGCCCTGTACGGCGATGACCGCCCACTGCTCTGTAACAGAGGTTAGCCACACTTTAAGATGCGGAAATTCCGTCTGCAGATAGTCTTCCATATGATTGAGCACGCGCGGCGCGCCGCCAGTGGTCGTAGTGACATGGAAGCGATCCTCGGCAAGCCGTCCGACCACGCCATCGTCGTAAACAAAACCATCTTCTCGGCACATGATACCGTAGCGACAACGGCCCGGCTTCAGCGTATCCCATGCGTTGGTGTACATGAGATTGAGGAAGGCGGCCGCATCGGGGCCGACAACCTCGATCTTGCCAAGGGTCGAAGCGTCGAAAATGCCGGCGGAGGTACGAGCGGTCTTGCATTCGCGGTTGACGGCGTGATGCATCGTCTCACCTGCTCGAGGATAGAACCAAGCGCGCTTCCAATTGCCAACGTCTTCGAAGACAGCGCCCTTTTCTTCTTCGAAAGCATGCATTGGGGTTTTGCGCGCCGGGTCGAAGAGGTCGCCGCGCGAATGGCCAACAAGCGTCCCGTATGTAACAGGCGTATAGGGTGCCCGGAAGGTTGTGAGCCCAACCTGTGGGATCTCACGCTGTAAGGCTTCAGCAGCGATTGCAAGTCCGTGCATGTTGGAAAGCTTGCCCTGGTCGGACGCCATGCCATTCGTGGTAAAGCGTTTGATGTGCTCGATCGAATGCATACCTTCGCGTACGGCGAGGCGAATATCTTTGGCGCAGACATCGTGCTGGAAGTCGATGAAGGCTTTCGCACTTGTTTCAGGCCCTGCTCCTTGCGAAGCGCCGATCATCCCGCCAGTCCAGTTGAAACGTTGCTTTGCCTCCAACTGCAGGGGTGTCCCGCCAGTCTTTCCAGCGGCCTCGGCCATGGCCTGGCCTGACGCAATTGCCTCGTCCACCGCTGCCTGCAAATCATCGGTTCCATTGCAAGCGCCGACGCAAATGCAGTCCTGTGCATAGGTTCCTGGAAGGAAGCGCTGCGTTTCGTGATCGAACGAAACTTTTCCACGCGACTGAGAGAAAAGATGAACCGAGGGCGTCCAGCCGGCAGAGACGATCAACGCATCGACAGCAATGCGCCGCGTGGCCTTGCTCCCGTTGCGGGCGACCATCATGGATGAAATGCGAAGTCTGCCAGCCGTATCGACAACCGAATGGCCCGTCAGCACTTCAATTCCAAGTGCCCGCGCTTCCGCCAGCACATCTTGTCCAGGCGATGGCCTGCTGTCTACGATCGCCGGGATTGCAACACCTGCGCGGAAAAGATCGAAAGCGGCTTCATAAGCCGAATCATGCGCTGTAAAGACGCCGACCTTAGCGCCAACCGCGACACCATAATGGTTGAGATAGGTTCTGGCGGCGGAAGCCAACATGATCCCCGGGCGATCATTATTGGGGAAAACCATGGCGCGCTCGATGGCACCATTGGCCAGGACGACACGCTTTGCACGCACCTGCCAAAGGCGCTCGCGCGGCAGATGGCGGGACGGGCGGGCTAGGTGATCGGTGACGCGCTCGGCGAGCGCTACAAAGTTGTGATTGTAATAGCCGAAGGCCGTCGTCCTGGTCAGAAAGGTAACATTTTCCATAGCTCGCAGCGAGGCGGCAGTTTTCTGCGCCCAGGCATAGCCATCGAGGCCCTCAATCATAACATCCGATTGGTAGCGCAAGGCGCCGCCCACATCTGCCTGCTCATCGCAAACGATCACGTCTGCACCGGTCTGCGCTGCAGACAGCGCTGCCGACAATCCGGCAACGCCTGCGCCCACGATGAGAACATCGCAATGCGCATAGCGATGGGCATAACGGTCCGGGTCGGCCTCCTGGGGAGCAACCCCAAGTCCTGCTGCCCGGCGGATGACGGGCTCATAAAGATGCTTCCAAGCGGCCTTCGGCCACATAAAAGTCTTGTAGTAGAAGCCGGCTGCAAAGAAGGGTGACAAGACATCGTTGATGCCGCCTATATCGAAGGCAAGCGATGGATACCTGTTCTGCGATTTGACCAGCATGCCATCAAAGACTTCCTGGACTGTTGCGCGGACATTGGGCTGCTTGCGCGCAGCATCCCGCGACACATCGATCAGAGCATTCGGCTCTTCTGCGCCCGCCGATAATATACCGCGCGGACGATGGTATTTGAACGACCGACCAACCAGGTGAACACCGTTCGCCAACAAGGCCGACGCAACGGTGTCCCCCTCAAGAGCGGTGTAGGTTCGTCCGTCGAAGGAGAAGCGGGCGGTTCTGGCAGGCGTCAACCGACCTTTTCCTGGAATGCGATTGGCGCCGCTCATCGGGCGTCTCCTTCAGTCGCTTCATAGGTTTCGACGTCGACACGCAAACTGCCGTCATCGTTGAGGTTAGGCTTGGGAGCACCGGCAGGATAGGTCATCACGAAACGATCCGTGACAGTGTGGCGCACGGCATTGAAGAAGCGGCCACATCCGTGCAGATGCCGCCAGCGTTCGTAGATCAAGCCCTTTGGATTATCGCGCAGGAAGAAATATTGAGCGAAGGCTTCATCTGAAATCGACGCGATATTTTCAGGACGCGCAATATGCGCTTCGCCAGCCGCGTGGAACTCCAGTTCCGAGCGGTCTTCCTTACAATAAGGGCAGTGAATAAGCAGCATCTTTCACCCTCCCGATTAGTGCGCTACGGCCGCGGCAGCGGCCTCATCAATGAGACGGCCGCTCGTGAACCGGTCAAGCGAAAGACCCGCTCCGAGACGGTGTGGCTCATCGCGTGCAATAAGATGCGCAAAAAGATGGGCTGAACCCGGGGTTGCTTTAAAGCCGCCGGTTCCCCAGCCGCAATTGACATAAAGCCCCTGCACCGGCGTCTTGGACTGGATGGCCGAGCGATCAGGCGTGTTGTCGGTAATGCCGCCCCACTGGCGCATCATCTTGACGCGGCGAAAGATCGGGAACAGCTCGCAGATCGCATCAAGCGTATGCGTGATAATTTGCAATCCACCAGTCTGCGAATAGGACACATACTGGTCAGTGCCTGCACCGATCACCAGTTCGCCTTTGTCTGACTGTGAAATATAAGCGTGAACCGTATTCGACATTACCACGCAGGGGAAGATGGGCTTCAGCGGCTCGGACACGAGTGCCTGCAGGGGGTTGCTGACGAGCGGCACGCGCACATCGGCCATCGCCATGATCGCTGTGTTGTGGCCGGACGCGGAAACGCCGACCTTGTTTGCGCCGATAAAGCCGCGGGTCGTCTCGACTCCGCTCACGCGGCCATCCGCCGCACGCCTGATGCCGGTGACTTCGCAGTTCTGGATAATGTGAACGCCGCGATCCGATGCCGCGCGCGCATAGCCCCAAGCGACGGCATCGTGCCGCGCAGTTCCGCCGCGTCGCTGCAGGGCAGCGCCATTGATGGGATAACGCGCCGTCGCGGAAATATCGAGAGGCGGACAATAAGCTCTGGCCTGCTCTGGCGTCAGCCATTGATTGTCGATTCCATAAAGCCGGTTCGCATTGATATGGCGCTTGAACGATTGCTGGTCGTGCGTGTTGTGCGACAACATCATAACGCCGCGCGGCGAATACATGACATTGTAATTGAGCTCCTGGCTCAGCCCTTCCCAGAGCTTGAGCGAATGCTCGTAAATGTCCATGCTCTCTTCATAGAGATAGTTGGAGCGAATGATCGTGGTGTTACGTCCAGTATTGCCACCGCCAAGCCATCCCTTTTCGATGACTGCGACATTCGTGATGCCGTGCTCCTTGGCAAGGTAATAAGCGGCCCCAAGGCCATGCCCACCTCCGCCGATGATGATCACGTCGTATTGAGAGCGCGGCTCAGGCGACACCCATTGCCGTTCCCAGCCCTTGTGGGCCCGGAAAGCCTCTCTCGCCACTGCAAAAACGGAGTATTTGCGCATTCGCCCTCTCATCCTCGAAGGAAGCCCTTGACCTGCCATAAATCGCAAATCCAGGGCTGAGGCAATGTTTCCTTTGCGACGCCAAGCACCTTTGTTTCGACAGCGACGCAGGCAAGCATCAAAGGAGTTTTCCGCTTTATACGAGAGGAGCCCGTCGCGAATCGACCAAAGGCGCAGTGAAATGCTTCACTACGCCGCGAGACCAACCTATACGTAACAGAGCACACGACTTTCGGCATAAATTTCCCGCATTCGCCCATCCAACATCTGGACTTCGCCAAGATGATCTGGTATCGCCAATCCCAATCGCGAGGCTGCGGCCAAGCGAACACTATTGTTTTGCCTCTGGCGCCCTGTCGCCGCCGGCGCCAACCAACAACTAAAGGAACGTGATTCTCGTGCAGGTACTCGTCCGCGATAACAATGTCGATCAGGCCCTCCGCGCTCTTAAGAAGAAGATGCAGCGCGAAGGTATCTTCCGCGAAATGAAAATGCGCGACTACTACGAGAAGCCGTCGCAGAAGCGTGCTCGCGAGAAGGCTGAAGCTGTTCGTCGTGTTCGCAAGCTGGCTCGCAAGCGTGCTCAGCGCGAAGGTTTAGTCGCACGGTAAGACTTGCGTCGTTTTTTCGACGTTTTCACGGTACATTGAGGGCGGGGGCGATTGATGTCGCCGCCGCCCTTTCAGTTCATCGTCGATACTCCCACGTCACAGTCAGGCGTGGTCTTGGAAAAGCGAGCCAGAATGCCGGATATCTTCCTTTCGACCCGCGGCCTGTATGCCCGAGGAGCACGGGCTGTCCCACTGATGATCATCGGCGCGATGTTGACGATGTCTGGCTGCGCGACAAGCAATACATCGGATGCGGTCATCCAGATCGACAAGGCGCAGAGTTCGGAACAGAATATTTCCTCCCTGACTTCGGTCATCAACGCAAATCCCCGCGATCCGGAAGGCTATAATGTCCGTGGATCGGCTTATGGCCGCGGCGGCGACTTTAAACGGGCGCTGGCCGACTTTAATACTGCGCTGCAACTCAATCCCAAATTTTACCAGGCCTATGCAAACCGCGCCCTTGTCTATCGCAACATGGGCCAGCAGCAGCAGGCCGTTCAGGATTATACGGCCGCACTACAGATCAATCCGAATTACGATGTAGCCTTGATTGGCCGCGGGAATGTCTATCGCACCGCCGGACAGGATGACGCTGCCTTCAACGATTTTTCGAAGGCAATTCAGCTCGGCACGACCGATGGACGCGCCTATCACAATCGCGGCCTGATCTATCAGAAGCGCAATCAGCAGGATAAGGCGATCGACGATTTTTCGAAGGCGATCTCCTTGTCGCCGAATTCTCCCGAGCCCTACAACGGCCGCGGTATTTCCTATATCGCGCTGAACGACGACGACAACGCCTTTGCAGACTTCAACCACGCCATCGAGCTCAACGGGAATCTAGCCGAATCCTGGGCGAATCAGGCGCTGGTCTATGAGCGCCGTGGCGATAAAGCAAAGGCAGCTCGCTCTTACCGCCATGCCGTCGGCCTCGATCCGAAATACCAGCCTGCGAAAGACGGTCTCGCTCGTGTATCAGGCGCGGGCTGAGGTCGGGGATACTGATCCCCTAACGCGTCGTTGAGGTAGAGCGTTGGACGGAGAACGCCTTAGGCGTGATCCTCGACGCCTAAAGCTGACTAAGGATCGACCGGGGTTTAAAGCCGATGCTGAAAGGACCGTGATGTCTGCACCAAAACGTGTCGTGGTTGTTGGAGGAGGAATCATCGGCGCGTCGGTGGCTTGGCATCTTGTCAACAAGGGCGCAGAGGTCGTCCTTATCTCCGAGATAGAGGGCGGCGTTGCAACGCCAGCCTCCTTTGCCTGGATCAATGCAAGCTGGGGCAATCCTGAATTTTACTTTCGATTTCGACAGAGATCCATGCGGATGTGGCACGATATTGCCGCCGCCCTTCCCGGCTTGCCGGTTCAATGGTGCGGTGGTCTCTGCTGGGACCTTCCGCCGACCGAACTTGAAGCCTACCGCGTCCAGCATAGCGCGTGGGGCTACGGCATAAAGATGCTGGATGCACCAGCCATTTCCGTGCGTGAGCCTGCCCTCGCCGACATTCCCGAACAAGCTCTTTTGGTCGAGGAAGAAGGTGCGCTGGAACCAGTGAGTGCAACACGCATGCTAATGGCGGATGCCGCATCACGCGGCGCTCGCTTGATGACTGGAACCGTGAGCGGCTTTATCCAGGCAGGCGGCCGGATTTCCGGCCTCGTGACTTCGGAAGGCTTGCTGGAAGCCGATCATATTGTCCTGGCTGCCGGCGCCGGAAGTGCGGCGCTTGCCGCAACTGTGGGCATAGACCTTCCCCTGAAAACGCCGCCGGGCCTGATCGTCCATTCCAGGCCAAGCCCCAAAATTCTGACGGGTTTGGTGATGGCTGATAAGCTGCATATGCGGCAGACAGCAGAAGGACGGATAATCGCTGGTGCCAATTTCGGTGGCGCCGATCCTGGCGATGATGCTGACGCTGCTGCCCAGCAGTTGTTCTCGACACTGCGCGCGGCATTGAAAAACGGCGATGATCTGTCGTTTGACTTTTACACCGTGGGCTATCGGCCGACACCCGAAGACGGCCTTCCCATCATTGGCGAGAGCATATTATCTGGTCTTTATCTGACAATCCTGCATTCGGGCGTCACACTCGCCCCGATCGTGGGTGACGTCTGCGCAGCAGAGATCCTGTCTCTGGAAACCAACGTCGATCTCAGCCCCTTCCGACCTTCACGTTTCCAAAATCCCGTTTGACCCGGATAGTTGGGTCTTCTGAACGAGACATCGCTTGTCCCACAATCCTCTTTGGGTCCTGACGCATGCCGCGGCAAAAAGATCTGACACTTTGGTTCGCTGTCATCGGTTGCAAGCTGCAAAACGCCTCTTTAACATAGCAAACTATTGGGGTGCCGGAATCGTGGGTCCGGCAATTAATGAGGGCAAGTTTATGTGGTCTTCTGATCCTGCAGCCGGCAGTGAGACAATCAGATCAAACAGCAGGCCTCCTCTGCTTTGATGCGCCCTTAATGAACAGGCGCTGGCGTTTCTTCCCAAAAGCTTCCATCGGCACCTACTTGATCGCGATGGTGCTCGCGATCGTGATTCCGATATTCGTTTTTGTTGGACTTCTTCTTGCTCAGCTGGAAGCGAACCAGCGGCGAATTCTGCGTCAGGAAACCGCCGAGGACGCACGCGCACTTGCTCAAACCATCGACAGGCAATTGCAGGAAATGGCGACGACGCTGAGGCTTCTGTCTTCTGCGCCTGAACTGGAATCCGGCGATCTCAAAGTCTTTTACGACCGCACAGAAACGATCCTGACTGGCAACAACATCTATTTGATCGCTGTCGATCCGGCCGGCCAGCAGATGTTGAATACACGGCTTCCTTTTGGAAACCCTCTCCCCGTGATTTCTGATATAGACCGCTACAAGCAGGCGCTTGCCAACAAGCGCATTCAGGTCTCGAACGTCTTCATGAGCAAGTCTGCTCAAGACTGGGCATTCAATGTTATTATGCCGGTCGAACGCGGACGCGTGGGCGCGCTCGTCATGGGGCAAAGAGCACGAGATCTTGCGCGTCTGGTGACGACAGAAGGCCTTTCAGAACGCTGGTCGGCGGAAATTATCGATCAGGACGGCAATATCGTTGCTGCCGATCCAAACCTTAAGATCGAACTCGGCTCGCCATTCGATGCACGTATCCTGCCTCACCTCAACCTCTACAGCGGGATCTTCGAAGACCACAAGATCATGCCGGATATGATGCTTGGCTATGCTTCTATTCCCGGATCCTCCTGGAAGGCTGTGGTGTGGGGGCCAATCGCAACAGCGCAGGCGTCGATCTTGACGACATGGCGTTTTCTGATCGTTGGCGGGGTCATGCTTATGCTCGTCGCGGTTCTCGGCTGTTATATCGTCGCCCGTCAGGTGCGATCCACAATCCGAGAAATTGCCTCAATGGCAGACCGCATCGGCTCCGGCGAGATCGTCTCACCGGCCGAGACAAGCGTAACCGAAGCGAACCAGGTCGCAATCGCGCTCTCAAATGCGTCTTTCGATCGCCATCAGGCCGAAGACAGACTGCATTTCATTATGCATGAACTGATCCATCGAACGAAGAACCTACTGACCTTGGCTCAGGCCATGATGCGGCAGATCGCTCGGCAGTCGGATAATGTCCAGGATTTTCAAGATGCTGTCGGCCACCGACTGGACGGGCTCGTGCGCTCGATAGAACTACTGACCAGCGAACAATGGTCTGGCGCGTCTCTGAGGCGGGTTGTCGACATCCACCTAGCGGCCTTTCCGCAGGCGGCCGAACAAATGGAAATCGGCGGTGAGGACTTATTGCTGAAGCCTGAAGCCGTCCAGAACCTTGGCCTCGCGCTTCACGAGCTCGCAACCAACTCGCTGAAGTATGGGGCCCTGTCCACCGCGAACGGCCGTATTCGTCTCAGATGGGATCAAGTCGAGCAGGATGGACGTATCTGCCTGCAGTTCGTTTGGGAGGAAACTGGTGGGCCAACGGTGAAGTCCCCCTCCAAAACTGGCTTCGGCACGACGGTCATCAAGCTGCACGCGAGCTCAAGTTTCGGCGGCAATGTCGACGTGGACTTTCGCCCTGAGGGGCTTGTCTGGGTGCTCACAGCACCGCGCACCTCATTCGAACGCTCTGCGCATAAAAACAATGACGCAGCGTGAATTGCAGCAAACGGGATAAGTTTCGTCGCTCGATGTCAGCGACATAGGCCGACAACGGCCAGTACCATACGGCAAAATCTAAGGTAAGCATCTCGAAATCAACTGCCTGAGATCACGCTTCTGGGCGCATTCTCATGCTGTTCGCATTCAGGACGGGTTGTCCGAAGATGCTGGTTCCCTCTCGCAACTTCTTGACGTACCGCACAAGTGGATACAGCATTCCGGACTCGAAACCGGCTTACCTTAGAACAAAAAGGCCCACGACCAGCACGATCAGGAAGGTCAAGATGCCTGCCAGAAAGCCGGCGCCCGCGATCAGTCCTGACAGCATTCCGAGCAACAAGGCGGCAACAAACAAAGTTCCGTATTTGAAACTTGAAAGAAAAAGGCTGTAGGTCTTTTGGTGCTCGTTATAGTCCATTGGAGCGCCGAGCTCGACCGGCCCTGTTTGATGTTCCGCCATTGGTTCCTCCATCCAAATTTCCGTCGTGGGATAAACGGAATCCCTCTCCCCGATAAGAGATACACAAGGGACCGTTTCAACGCAATCGGATGCTCTGTCCTAATTGCCGCAGGGGCTGATCAAACCGGTATCACAACCGAAATCGTGAAACAGGACAGAACCTGCACTCCTATGCAGCCTAATCAAAGAACAAGATCCGTTCCCAGCTCCCCTTCTGGTACGAAGCGTGCGGTCGGTATGATGTTCAGCGAGTTCAGTGAATGGACTTCATCGCGCGCAAACATCATCCGCTGCTCACTGGCACTGGAAATGAAGAAGGGATAGCGCGTCAGTAATTTTCGGCCAACACCGAGTACGTTTGTCGCCATCAACATCACGTCAAAATCATAAATTTTGACAGGCTTCACGGCAGCAACCGGCTCTGCATAAAACACCCTTTTGTAGAACGCTGCATGTGGGGGGCGAATAGGTTGCAGGACGCGGTCCGACCGAAAAAATGCTGCAGCCACGATAGATGGCCTCAACGTTAGGTAGGGCAGCCAAGGCAGATCTTCATGAATGTCCGGATCAGCGGCGAAACGAGCCGCATCGATAAGGGTCAGGCCAGCATCAAGGAACGCAGTAATCTCGTCGGGAAACATTCGGCCGGATTGAGAGACGCGATGGTCTGGCGTCACATGATGGAGGCGAATGGTGCTGACTAATTCCTCATAGTAGTAGATGCCGAACACATAAGCGTGGCTGTCGAAATCCACCTCGTCTACCTGTGTGTGGCTCGAGACGGAAATCATCTGCTTCGATTTGTAGGCCTTGTATCTTAGGCGCTCAATGGCCTCCATATCTTCGCTAGTTTCGACCCGTCGATATTCAACATGGTCGAGCGCTTCAAGTATTCGCCTGCTAAAGCCATCTGTTCTGAGGGAGCTTGTCATCCTTAACATCCTGCACATCGGAATTAACGGTTTATTAAACATAGTAAACCGATGCACGGATCAATTGAATTCACGCGATGAGATGACAACATCATTGGTTAAGGTTAACAGCGCAACTAGAAGAAAGTTTACAGCGCCGACACAACCAAGAACGTCTTAATCAGGCAACGCGAGGACTTGAATTTCTCGCGGCAAGACCGCGCACCAGCGAGCCAATTGTTTCCGAAGGCACTGGCGGTGAGAAAACATAACCTTGCACAAGATCGGTGCTCTGGTACTCGTTAATCAGCCTTAGCTGCTCTTTCGTCTCCACACCTTCTGTAACAATGGCAAGACCAAGTTCACGCGCAAGGTTCACCGTTCCTCTCAGCAGTTTTAAGCGACGCGTATCCTCAACAATGTTGCGCACGAACGACCTGTCTATTTTTACGACATCGAGCGGCAATGTGTCGAGATAACTAAGGCTTGAGAATCCAGTTCCAAAATCGTCAATTGCGATCGTGATACCCTGCGATCTAAGCTTTGCCAGGATAGAGCGAACCGTTGCCGGCTCTTCGATCAAACAACTTTCCGTAATTTCGAGATGCAGCCTTGATGAGGGCAGCCCAGACGCCGTTAAAGCAGCATTCACGAGTGCGATGATATCCGTGTCACGCAAATCACGCGCGGAAAGATTGACAGATACCGAAAGGTCGTCGGGCCATGTCTTGCATTCGCGACAAGCCTTAAAGAGAACGAATTCCGTGATCTCGGATATAATGCCCATGTCCTCGGCCAGCCTGATGAAAATGTCCGGAGCTATGGCGCCTTTCTGTGGATGGATCCACCGCGCTAAGGCTTCAGCACACTCGATCTTGGAACCGTCGGCAGTATACATCGGCTGATAAACAAGGCTAAGTTCTTCAGCGGCGATTGCGTTTCTTAGATCTGCCTTCAGTTTCTGCTGTTCAACATAACGGCCGTCCATCTCTTTTTCGAAGCCGGTGATGCCGCCTCGCAGCCTTGCCTTGCTTTCGAAAAGTGCAAGATCTGCCTTTACGCTGCATTCCTCCATCGAATAATCGCGACCTTTAAGAATCACATATCCGGCACTGAGGGAAACGCCGATGCTGTCGCCGTCAATATTGTAAAGACCCTGAAGCGCGGCGTGAACGCGGCGGATTTCTGCCTCCAAAGCACCGCGCCCTGATGTTGAGGAAAAGAAAATTATGAATTCATCTCCCATCAGACGACCGACAATAGCGTCCTTTAAAGCAGCCTGCATTCGCGCGGACAATGCGCACAACAATCGGTCGCCAGTGACATGTCCTCTGAGGTCATTGACATGCTTGAAGTCGTCGACATCAACGATCATGAAGCCAACAAGCTCATCGGTCTTCGACTTGTCCGTCAGATGATCTTGCACGAGTTGCGAGAAATACTGCCGGTTGGGAAGACCGGTCAGTCCATCAAAACGCACCATCTGTAATATCTTTTGCTCTGCCTGAACTCGGCTAGAAACATCCTCAAATATGAGAACTGCGCCACCGTCCTTCATACGATTGGCTGAGAACTCCAGCGAAAGACTTTCAGGAAATTGCACCAGAATCCGGGAAATTCTTCCTTCGGAAACCTGAGCCATCTGTCGCAGGATAAGATCTGGTTGAGATGCATTCATGAAGCTGTAACGCGCCCCGTAACGAAGCACGACACCCAGGTCTCTGTCCTTAAGCCGGTCTGGATCTCCTATTTTCAGCAGGTCGCAAGCTTTGCGGTTGATGACCTGGATACGGTTGCTCCTATCAACCATAACAAGTCCATGTGGCATGTTATTAAGAGCCACATCGAAGCGATCCGCAATTATCGTAATTTCGCGACGTGCAATAACGTTCTCGTAGAGAAAATTTCTTATCCCGTTTGCCATGCTTCTAGTCGTCAGGACGAAGGGGACGAGGAAACTTGCAAGTACTGTCAGATACAGATCCTGAGCAAGCATACAGCCGACGATCATCGGAAAACAGCATGCCAGCGTTTGCATATCAACAGCTTTATGGGAGCCGTAATTGCGGCCCACGATAGACGCAAGCGAAGCGAAAGTGACGGCAACGCATGTCAACTGTGCGAAGCTATCCCTGATAATGAAAATCGCATAGGCACTGGCGATTCCAAGTGTCGCTGTTGTGGCGGCGGCACCAACAACATAAATGTTCTCCCAGCGCTCGATCTGTGAGTACGACAACCGAGTCGGGTCGATGCGATAAAAGTTGCGGAAGGAAATCATCCGCATAACAAAAACGAAAAAAATGCCAGCGGCGAAATAGTAGTATAGTGGAATTGAAAGCTTAACGGCTACGGCAAGAAACGCGGCTACGTGGACGATAACGCCGGCTACAAGGGTCCCGCGGTTCCCGAATAGGGAACGGATAAATGAGAGATACACATCTTTCGGAACCCGGTCCGGGCGAGACGATTTCATTTATTTCAATTTCCCTAATCGCACCGACGCTAAGGGTAACCAATTAAGATTTGATTTCCGCCCCAACCGAATGTGGATCTATTTTGTCTACGAACGTAAAGACCCGCCAGACAGAATAAAGCTCGCCTCAACAATTCGCTTAATGTCAGTGACAAATTTTTCGAGTCGCAACAATAATAAACGGACTGAGCTTATTGATAGGGAGGCGTTGCAACCGATCTTACGCTACAGCTTTCCTGCACGTTGCTGTATCATCATGTAGGTGTCAAACGTATATTCTGAAAGCTGCATCCACAAATACGCGTCTCGACGAAACGCAATCTGATGATCGTATATTTTTTTAAAAGATTGGTTCGAGGTGGACAACTCACGGAAGACGGCTTGTGAGGCCTGGAATGCCGCGTCCATGATGTCTTGACTGAAAGGACGCAAGCTCACATCGCCGCCGGCGAGTTGCTTCAATGCCTGCGGATTCTTTTGATCATACTTTGCTAACATGTTCATATTGGCGAATGCACAGGCATCGCTGAGACAGGCTTGGTACCTTTTGGGGAGGCTAGCCCACTTTTGCAGATTGAAGAAGGCATGCACGACGGTCGCGCCTTCCCACCAGCCGGGATAATAATAGAACTTCGAAATTTTCTGCAGGCCGAGTTTGAGATCGTCATAGGGGCCAACAAACTCCGCCGCGTCGATCGTACCCTTTTCAAAAGCGGAGTAGATATCGTTGCCAGCCAGCTGGTCGATAGCGACGCCAAGCTTGCTGATGATTTGCCCCCCGAGGCCGGCAATTCGCATCTTCACACCCTTGAGGTCATCCAGCGTATTGATTTCCTTTCGAAACCATCCGCCCATTTGTGCACCGGTGTTTCCTGCTGGTAGAGCATAAAGTCCCTGCGTCGCATAGAAGTCGTTCAGCAGCGCGTTGCCACCGCCCTCAAACAGCCACGCATTGCTGAGGCGTGCGTTCAAACCGAATGGGAGAGCTGTGCCGATGGCATAGGTGGGATCTGTGGTAAGGAAGTAATAGGAGCATGTGTGAAGCGCATCAACCGTCCCGGCCCTCACGCTATTCAGCAGCGATGCCTCAGACTCGCCGGCATCACCCGGGTCGACAACGTCGATTGTGAAGTTGCCGTCCGTCGCCGCTGCAAGATGAAGTGCGATATCATTGATGCCGCCGTATATCGTGTCCAAGCTCTTCGGAAAAGAGGAGGCCATCTTCCACTGAAGCTTGGGGTTTTCCTGCGCAATAGCGGGACTAGCTAGCGCACCGGCAGTCAACACGGCACCTGCTCTTGTCATGAAGGAACGTCGGCGCATCATTATCCTCCAGGTCCACAGGGTGCTCATAGCCGGACGACAGAGCTAAGCACGCTGGAAAAAGCCTTTCAAGCTTGACAACTTATCCAATTGAAAGATGACGATACCAAGAAGCGATCGGTCTAAAGATCTTTGCCCCTAATGCGGCATTTCTGTTAATTCAGATCGCGGTCTCAAGTCTCACATATAAGCATGGAACAGAAGATGACAGCCAAGCCCATCGTCGCAATTCCTGCAGACATCCGCAGCTTTGATGGGACCATATGGCATGCCGTCCAGCATCAATATGTGCGCGCTGCCGTAAACGCCGCTGGCGTCATGGCCATGATCGTTCCCGCTCTTGAGAATGGCCATGACATCGATGCCTTGCTTGATCGGGTCGACGGCGTTCTTGTTTCAGGCTCAGCAAGCAATGTGCATCCCTCCCTTTATGGAGCACAAGCGCGTGAGACCGACGGACCATTCGACCCCGCGCGTGACGCAACCACGTTACCGCTCATTCGAAGAGCAATCGAACGGGCTATCCCGCTGCTTGCGATCTGCCGTGGAATTCAGGAGTTGAACGTTGCCCTCGGCGGCTCCCTCGCGCGAGAGATTCAGGAACAGCCTGGGAATTGGGATCACCGCAAGCCATCCGATGTTGACCGCGACGGTATGTATCGCATTCGCCAGAGCGTGTTTGTCAAAGAAGGCTCTTGCATCGCATCGATTATCGGTGCCGGCGAGATACAAGTGAACTCGCTTCATCGCCAGGCGATTGCCGACATTGCGCCGCGCCTTCAAGTGGAGGCGCTGGCAGACGATGGAACGATCGAGGCTGTTTCCGTGATTGACGCCAAAGCCTTTGCCGTCGGCGTTCAATGGCATCCGGAATATTGGGCGGAGACGGACAAACCCTCCCACGCTATATTCGCAGCCTTCGGGGCCGCTGCGCAAGCCTATTTTGAAACTCGTCAGCAACGGTAGCCGAACGCGAAGAAGACCGCGCCAATTCGCGCAGACTACGGCCTCAACGCTGTGGTGTTTCGGGCACGGGTGTTATCGCCTTGCCGTTTTTGAACCATGAGATCAGGTTATCTGCGACCAAGTCAGCCATGGCGCGCCTTGTCGGCATAGATGCCGATGCCACATGGGGCAAAAGAACGACATTTGACATCGACAAGAGGGCTTGAGGCACCTCGGGTTCGTTGTAAAAAACATCGAGGCCGGCAGCACCGAGTTGCCCTGCGCCAAGAGCCGCGACAAGTGCGTCCTCATCGACGCTCCAGCCCCTGCCGACATTGATCAAGATGCCGTCTTTGCCCAAAGCTGACAGGATCTCGGCATTGATGACCTTATGGGTCTGCTCGGTTTTGGGAACGATGGCGATCAAGGTGTCTACCGCTTCGGCAAGCGCCTTGAGGCTGGCGTAATAATCGTAAGCTACGCCATCTTTACGGTGGCGCGTATGATAGCTGATCTTGACCTTGAACGGCTCAAGCCGGGCAGCGATCTCTTCGCCGATGCGACCCAAACCGAAAAGCCCGACATGCCGGCCCTTCAGCGAAAACCTCGTCAGCGGATAGGAAGCCCCAGGCTTCCAATGCCCATCCCGAAGCCAGGCTTCGGCCCGTGGCAATTCACGGATTGTATTAAGCAAAAGGCCGATAGCGGTGTCCGCAACTTCATCGTTGAGGACATCCGGCGTGTTGGTGACAACAACGCCTTTTTCGGCTGCCGTTTTGACGTCTATCGCGTCATAGCCCACGCCGAAGCTTGAGAGGATCTTCAAATTTGGAAATCTCTGGAAGGCGGCTGCGTTAAATCCACCGCTGACGGCTGCCCCTTCGACCCTTGAAGCATCATTGGGAGAAACATCGTCAAGCGATGCCGGCCGTAACATCTCAAAATGATCCTCCAAACGCTCGATTACGCGATCATGCAATTTTCCAACGGCAATTATCGCAGGCTTGGTCATGAGGCTTCCTTCCGCGTCGCGGGCTATTCAGTGACAAATCATTCAAGTCTGCAAACCTATAGCATCGTCTCGAAAATCAAACCGAAATTCCAAAACACCTAATACAGCAATGCATCCCGCAAGGCAGCGTGATGTGTTCATGAGATGGAAGACAGGTTAGGTGCGAGGGCGATAGGGGCTGGTTGACTGGCGGATGCGCATCTCAGGCTTGATGAGATGGATGCCGTCGGGCTCATGGCTGCCAGCGAGGCGATCAAGCAGAGCGCGGGCTGCAAGGCGGCCGACCTCAGCTTGGCCGTTCGATACAGTCGTCAATGCCGGCATCGAGATCGAAGCTTCTTCCAGATCGTCATATCCCGTAACGGAAATATCTTTCCCAGGCACCAATCCGGCACGGAAGATGCCATTCATCAGACCGATGGCAACAAGGTCGTTCCAGCAGACGGCGGCTGTCGGCTTTTGCGGCAAAGATAGAAAATGCACTGCCGCCTCAAAGCCCCCCTGCATCGAACGAGGACCGGGAATACGCAGATCAGGATCCACATCGATACCGGCTTTGCGAAGCGCGTTAACATAGCCTTGGTAGCGATCGCGGCCTGTCGAGGTTTGATCGGTTCCTCCGATCATCGCGATGGAGGTGTGTCCGAGCCCGATTAGATGATTGGTCGCCAGCGAGATGCCGTAGCTGTCATCGCCGCGATATGTGGGCAGATCCGACCCTTCAAGCGAGCGCGCCACAAGAATAGGCGCCATCCCGTTATCTTCGGCAAGCTGCATATCTTCCATGGGCGTGCCGATTGCTGGCGACATGATGACGCCATCAGCCCCTAGTTGCAGGAGGGTCTCCAGGAAATTGCGCTGTTTCTCCACCGAATCGTAATGATTGGACAAAAGAAAGGTATGTCTGCTGCGATCAAGCTCGCTCTCGATTGCCTTCAAGATCTCCCCATAAAAGGGGTTCATGATGTCATGAACGACAACGCCGATAATACCAGAGCGAGAGGTGCGCAGACTGGCGGCTCTACGATTGTAGATATAACCAAGTGCACGAGCCTGTTCCTTGATCTTCTCTCGCGTCAGTCCAGCAACGAGGGGGCTATCGCGGAGCGCCAGCGATACAGTTGCTGTGGAAATCCCGAGTGTTTCCGCGATCGTGGAAAGCTTCACCTTCTGTGCCATGCGTCCTCCGTGCATCCAGGACCCTCTTCCCAACGTCCTGAATTAAAGTCTTTAGCCAAAAATCCCTTCTGTTTAAATACTTTCTTTAAAATAGAGGTAGATTTTAAAGCGCTCTGCGCGGACAGTGGTCCCATTCGCTTTCGTCGTGCTGCAAGGTGGTTCGCGGCCTCTAGTCTTCCTCAGCTTCTTCGAGCTGATAGGCCTCCGCCTGCAAATTGGCGTCAATTGCCCTGAGAAGGCGCACGAGATTGCGAATTTCTTTATCGGAGAAGTTCTGGGTGGCCATCGCGTCACAGGAAGAGGCTGCGTTGGAAATCGCAGTAACGCTGCTGCGTCCAAGCTCTGTAAGATAGACCTTCGTCAAACGCGCATCGTCGGGGTCAGGCTTGCGTTCCAAAAAACCCTGCGCCTCCATTCGGCCGATTGTGCGGGTCATCGTCGGCGCCTTGACACCAAGCTTTTGTGCCAGTGCTCCGGCGGTCATGCCGTCCGCTTCGGCAAGGGACAGAATGACGCCATCCTGTCCGGCATAGAGTCCACTATGAAGAAGGTTTCGGGACAATACCGTACGCATCGAACGTGCTGCCTGGGTCAATGCAGGGCTCAGATCCATTAGTGTATATTCGGTCTGGTCTTTCTTCCGTCCCTTGTTCTTCTTTGCGTCCTTGTCCTTGTTCTTCTTCCCCATCACCCGGCCTTGCTCTTTAAGCATTGATAAAACAGCGATATGACATCGCCCAGCTTCCCGTCATAAACAAGAGGCATGACAATAATGCATCTTCCATGCCGTCGCTTTGCGGACAATGACCCAAAATTACCCGCAGATGATCGCAAGGCCTGGATTGCCGTTCTTCCGCTCGGTGCGCATGAACAACATGGACCACATCTGCCCTTTGAGACGGATACGCTAATCGCAGCAGGTATCGTCGAGCGACTGGAGCGCGAATTGCCCTCCGACTTGCCGGTGACCTTCCTGCCGGTCGAGCCGATCGGCTATTCACCGGAGCATATGGATATCAGCGGAACCCAGAGCCTTACCTATAGCGAAGCCATCGAGCGGTGGCTGACAATCGCCCAAGAGCTTTCGGCAGCCGGCATCAAGAAATTCGTGATGCTGAATGCACATGGCGGCAACAGCCCCCTAATGGCGATCGTGGCCATGGAAGCGAGGCGGCGCCTTGGAATTCTGGCTGTTGCGACGAGTTGGACGCGGTTTGGCATTCCAGCTGAGGTCATCCCGCCTCAAGAAAAGGCTATCGATATTCACGCTGGCGATGTCGAGACATCCGTGATGTTGGCGCTTCATCCTGACAAGGTCGACATGAGCCGCGCGGCTTCGTTCTCCTCCCGTCAAAGCGTTTTCGAACAACGGTTTCGTCATCTTCGCGCTTATGGTCCCCACGCCTTCGGCTGGATGATGACCGACCTCAATCGAGAAGGCGCAGCCGGAGATGCCTCAAAAGCAAGCGCCAAGAAGGGCGAAAAACTACTCACACATGCTGTTCGCGGGCTAGTCGAACTTTTCCGAGACATCGCGCAATTTGACGAGCCCTGGCTTCGAAGCCCGCACGACAAGAATGTGATCTTATAACATACAAAAAGCTTTGAACTGCAAACCGCAGCTCCTTATATGGTCCAACGAGTTTATATCTTCGCCATTTCGGCGTAGAGCCCCCTGAAAGCTTTCGAGGTTATCATGACCGACGCTGTTTCCACCCAAAAGCCCATTCCTGTGACAGTCCTTACCGGTTATCTCGGCGCGGGCAAGACAACGCTCCTGAACAGAATCCTGACTGAGTCGCACGGCAAGAAGTATGCCGTGATCGTCAACGAATTTGGTGAGATCGGGATCGACAACGACCTCATTGTTGAATCGGACGAGGAAATCTATGAGATGAACAACGGGTGCATTTGCTGCACCGTTCGTGGCGATCTCATCCGTGTCGTCGAAGGACTGATGCGCCGTCCCGGCCGTTTCGACGGTATCATCGTTGAGACAACTGGGCTCGCTGATCCTGTTCCAGTCGCCCAGACGTTCTTCATGGACGATGACGTGCGTGCCAAAACCGAGCTCGACGCTGTCGTGGCCTTGGTCGATGCAAAGCATTTACCGCTGCGTTTGAAAGACAGCCGCGAAGCCGAGGACCAAATCGCCTTCGCCGACGTCGTTGTCATTAACAAGACCGACCTCGTTTCGTCAGACGAGCTTGCCCAGATTGAAGATGTCGTGCGCGCCATCAACCCTTCCGCACGGATCTATAAGACCAGCCGTTCGGGCGTTGATCTTGCCCGCGTTCTCGACCAGGGTGCTTTCAATCTGGAACGGGCTCTCGAAAACGATCCACACTTCCTAGAACATGGACACGAAGACCATGTCTGCGGTCCAGATTGCGACCACCATCATCATGACCACGATCACGACCATCACCACCATGCGCACGATCATGACCATGACCATCATAGCCATGAGCATGATCATGAGCATCATCACCATCATGGTGAAATGTCGCCAATCCACGATGTAACCGTGCAATCTGTGTCGCTGCGTGGCAAAGAAATGAACCCGGACCGCTTCTTCCAGTGGATTCAGCGTGTAACACAGACGCAGGGACCAAATATCCTGCGCCTCAAAGGGATCATTGCCTTCAAGGACGACCCGGAGCGTTATGTCGTTCAAGGTGTACACATGATCATCGAAGGCGACCATCAGCGGGCGTGGAAAGACGGCGAAAAGCGCGAGACGCGCCTCGTCTTTATCGGGCGCGAACTTGACAGGGAAAAGCTGGAATCATCATTCAAGGCATGCGAGGCATCAGCCTGATGCCAACCGTTGCTCCGCTGGATCTCGACGGCCATATTCTGGCCGTCGAATTTTTAGGTGACGTGCCGTTTTTCGCAAATGCCTCTGGCAGCTTCCATCTCATCGATGGCGGAGAAAAGGTCGTTGAAGCGCATCAGGGCATGGCCAGTTGCGTCCGCGACCCCTACAAGCAGCGGCTGATTTCCGGCGGCGAAGACGGCAAGGTCATGACCATTGCCAATGATGGGAGCATCAAAGAGCTCGCCGCCGTCCCGCGCAAATGGATCACCAATGTCGCCGCTGGTCCACAGGAAGCGATCGCCTATTCGGTCGGCAAGAGTGCTTTCGTGAAACTATCCAGCGGGGAAACGAAAGAGTTTGCCGAAGAGAGAACCGTTGAGGGCCTCGCCTTCGCGCCGAAGGGTCTACGCATCGCCGCGGCTCGCTACAACGGTGTCTCATTGCACTGGGCAGCAATGCAATCTCCTCCTGCTGATCTGGAATGGAAGGGCGCTCATACGGGGGTTACCTTCTCTCCTGATGGCGCCTTTCTCGTTACGACCATGCAGGAAAATGCCCTGCATGGGTGGAAACTTGATAGCAAGGCTGGTGCCGAGGCCCGGCATATGCGCATGACCGGCTACCCGGCCAAGGTCAAATCGCTTTCATGGTCCGCAAAGGGAAAATGGCTCGCATCCTCCGGCGCGCCTGCCGCAATTGTCTGGCCATTCCAAGGCAAGGACGGCCCCATGGGAAAAGCGCCTCTTGAACTTGGAACGCGTGCCAACATCATGGCGACCGCCGTGAAATTCCATCCGGCGGAAGACATTCTTGCGATTGGATTCATCGACGGGATGATCCTCGCCGTCCGGCTAGCCGACAACAAGGAAGCGCTCTTACGACGTCCCGGCAAGGGCGCGATCACAGCAATGAGCTGGAGCGCCAATGGTAAGCTGCTGGCATTTGCATCTGAGGCCGGCGACTGCGGGATCGTCGATATCGCTGCGTAATCTTAGCGTTGATCGAATCAAGAAAAGAGCCCCTGCATTTGCAAGGGGCTCTTTTTATTAGGCGGCTCTATAGCGGAGCGGAGCCGAAAGCTTGCGGCCGGACGGCACGAGAACGCCAGCTGCACCGGCAAGCCAACCGTCGATCAATTCAAGCGCGAGGAACCTCGAACGCTCGAAAGGTCCGGGCATTACCAGATGCGCGCAGGTTTCGCTCTCGAACCCGAAGCGGTTGTAGTAAGGCGCATCGCCCACCAACAGGATCGCGCCATGCCCGCGCTTTTTTGCCTCGACGATGGCAGCCTTCATCAAGGCCGAACCGATGCCAGCGCCCTTTTGGTCTGGATCGACCGCCAGAGGGCCGAGCAGCAATGCGTCAACCGGGCGCCCATCTGCGTTGACGCCAGCTTCTACGTTCCAAAGACGCACCGTCCCAATCAGATGCCCGTCGCGATCGCGCGCAACAAGCGCCAGACCTTCCGCAGGAATACGGCCGCGACGCAACTTTTCAGAGGACTTGCGTCGGCGACCAGCACCCATTGCGCTGTCGAGAAGGCTCTCGCGGGAAAGCACGTCACCGGCATTTTCCCGGTCGATGGTAAAAGAAGGTGCAAAAAATGCACGGACAGAATCAAGGACAGTGGCCATCGGGGCCTCCCGCACTTAAAACCGTTTCAGACGGTAACTTCGATGAATTGTGAAGGTGCCGGCCGCCTGAGGGGGCGAACCGGCCGATGATTGATCCAAGCTCTTAATCGGAGCTCTTAGATCACGTACGCCTTAAGCGGTTCGAAGCCGTTGAACGCCACGGCCGAATAGGTCGTGGTATAGGCGCCAGTGCCTTCGATCAGAACCTCGTCGCCGATCGTCAAAGTGACCGGCAGGGGATAGAGGTTCTTTTCGTAAAGCACATCGGCCGAATCGCAGGTCGGACCAGCGATCACGCAGGGCTCCATGTCGTCAGCGTCACGCGTCGTGCGAATCGGATAACGAATTGCTTCATCCATCGTTTCCGCCAGACCGCCGAACTTGCCGATGTCGAGGAAGACCCAACGAGCCGAGTCGTTATCCGACTTCTTCGAGACGAGAACGACCTCGGCCTTGATAACACCGGCATTGCCGACCATGCCACGGCCTGGCTCGATGATCGTCTTCGGCAATTGATTGCCGAAGTGATCACGCAGGCTTTGGTAGATCGAACGGCCATAGGCTTCCGCGGTTGGGACATCCTTCAGATACTTAGTTGGGAAGCCGCCGCCCATGTTGACCATCTGCAGGTGAATTCCCTGCTTGGCCAACTGAACGAAAACCCGCTTTGCATCGGCAAGCGCTGCATCCCAGGCGTCGACCTTCGTCATTTGCGAGCCCACATGGAAGGAAACGCCATATGACTGCAAACCGAGCTGGTGAGCATAGACGAGGACGTCGACAGCCATCTGCGGCACGCAGCCGAACTTGCGCGAAAGGGGCCACTCCGCGCCTTCGCCATCCGTCAGAACACGGCAGAACACACGAGCGCCGGGCGCCGCACGAGCAACCTTTTCAACTTCCTCATGGCTATCAACCGCATAAAGGCCGACACCGAGTTCGAAAGCGCTGGCGATATCGCGCTCCTTCTTGATCGTGTTGCCATAGGAAATGCGCTCAGCCGTTGCGCCGGCTTCCAGTGCCATCTTTATTTCAGCCACGGAGGCGCAGTCGAAGTTCGAGCCAAGCGAGGCGAGAAGCTTCAAGACTTCCGGCGCTGGATTCGCCTTGACAGCGTAATAGATCGCGCTGTCCGGCATGGCATGACGGAACGCGCCAAAGTTTTCGCGAACGATGTCGAGGTCAACAACAAGGCAAGGACCTTCCGGACGTCGAGCAGCAAGAAAATCGCGGATACGCTGTGTGGTCATCGAGATAACCCCTCTCAAGTTCTAGGCTTCGGCAAATCCGAAGGACAAAGAGCCGTCAGCAACCCGACGAGGGAACCAGCCGGTGGAGACCCCGGAACCCTGCGGGCGCATCAAGCGCGATGAATGAACAACGCCGTTTAACCGGCATGGTTCAGCTTTGTCTGCCATGGATTGGAGGGTGATCCCACCGCACTTCCGGCAATGAAGGTGTGCCTCTTCAGTAACCCCGGCTGTTGGAAAGCCGGCAGACACCAGAAAGGCCCGCACCGTCGTTGCTTCAAGATGTCCTCGCATTTCCCGGTTGGCCGGAATAGCGACTGGAGCGGTTAGTTCCAGGTACCTTACCGATTTCCTCACCACATCGAGGGTCGGCGGACACCCACAGGCACGTGCGACTTTGGGCAAGCGAGGAGATAAGAATATTCGCCGTCATAATCAAGAGTTTTTTGCCGTCGAAACTGAGAAAATATTTGAACAAAATTCCAGTGTCGTTCACATTTTGCTTACGATCTTTAGAGAGAGAAAATGGATACACTGACTCGCATTCGAGCTTTCATCGATGTTGTTGAATCTGAAGGCTTTTCCGCCGCAGCGAGACGCACTGGTCGTTCCAAAGCGCTCCTGTCGAAATATGTGCGCGAGTTGGAAGACGATCTCGGCACCTTGCTTCTCAATCGTACCACACGCCAATTTTCCATGACCGAAGCAGGTCACATCTACTATCGAACGGCATCCGACATTCTGAAGGAGATCGACAACCTCGCTGATTTGGTGCGTGAAAATAATACACGACTCAAAGGACGGCTCAAGGTATCCGTACCCCGGACCTTTATTGATGCCGATGTCGGTCAATCCCTCATCGATTTTGCCAAAGAGAATCCCGACATCATCTTGGAGATTTCGGCGGAGGATCGCTTCGTTGATTTGATCGAAGAAGGCTTCGACTTGGCAATCCGCGTCACCAAGCTTGAAGACTCAGGTATGATCGCGAAAAAGATCACCGATTTTCGCTCACATATCTGTGTCACGCCAGAATTCTTAGAACGCTATCCAAATCTCGAGAAACCGTCTGACCTTGCGGACGTTCCTGTGATCATCGACACGAACATGCGCAATCAGTCGAGCATCCGCTTCATGGATAACGACGGGTCGCTTTTTTCAGTCAATATCGCAGGTCCTCTAGAGGTGAATAGCCCGCACGCAACATTGCGCGCTGCGTTGGCGGGTATTGGCGTTGCCCTGATCCCTGATTTCATCGCACGTAAGTCAATTGAACGCGGTGAACTTGTCACGCTCTTCAACGAATACGTTCAGACCGGGCGGGGCATTTACGCCATCTATCCACATCGACGCTATCTACCCGCCAAAGTCCGCGTGTTCGTCGACTATTTACACAACTGGTTTAAGAGAAACGGCTGACTGGCACCGCTTCAAGCTCGGTCGGCTGAAGTTGCTCCCAATCCATATCACTTGTCATCCGCGATTTTTGCTTCCACGGAGCTTTTAATCGCGGTGAAGTCTCGTTTACGACCTGCAAGAGTCTCGATTGCAGCCACGGCCAGATCGCCAGCGACATAATCGGATTTATGCCCGAGATTATGAACGACGATGAGCCGCGAGCCTCTAATTGCGCGTGCCAATTGAAACGAGTGGATTTTCGGGGAGACGATGCCATCCGCGTCTCCTGTGATGATGACCGTTGGTGCGTGGATCCGCTTGTAATTGGGGGAGGAAACACGCGCCCAGTTATTCAAGTCACCCACCTCGCGTGCATTATGCCTGAACGAATCGGGCCTCAATGCCTGCCATGCCTTGGTTTGCGAAATGTAGTCGGATGGCGTTTTGTTGGGCGCAAACACGCTATCGGCTGCTTTTTGTAGAGAGAAGATGCCAAAAGATGGAGCGATCAACGTGCTGAACAGATGGCCTGTAATTGGTGGCCGGGCAGCATCGTAATACCAGGCGATGCCTCCAGGCCAGGGATAAACGGCCGGCGAGAGAAAGACGAGGCCGAGCACCTTATCGGGATGGCGAAGCGCGAATGCCGCAGTTACCGCCCCACCAAACGAATGACCGACAATAACGGCTTTGCGGATACCACGCTGTTCCATCAAGCGCGCGATCGCATCAGCCTGCCCGTCGGGCGATAACGTTTGATCGCTGCCGCTGTCGGACTGACCGTGGCCAGGGCGATCGACAAACAACAAAGTCGCACGCCCCTCCAGTCTACGCCGGAAGGAGTAAACCGGGTCATAGAGGCTCGTGCTGGCACCATGAATAAACACGATTGGCGGCAGATCTCCCTTCCCGCCCTTCGGCAGGAGAAGGCTGTTAAGCTTAAAGCCTCCCACGTCAACCCGTGCGAAACCGTCCCGGGAATCACGCGCGAGAACCGAACCTGCCCAGATATTGCTCATCACGATCGCCGACAGAACTAGGATGCCGAGCCGAAACAGTGCATGTCTCATTTAACCACTCGTCCGAAATCTGGACAGCAATCCGCGCGGGGGCGGCGCAAACTTCATCGTCGACCAGTAGGCAACGGCGCTGGCAGCCGCAGAAAGAAATGTCCCCCATAACAAGTCGGCTATGGTCAGAGTGACGGGCCAAATCTTGAGCGTCGCCTGATTTGTCAGGTCATAAGTGCCATAGGCAGTTAAACCGAGAATGGCGCCATTGATCAGGACCGTTCTGATCGAACCCGACAAAAGCCCTGGTCGAACAGCAAGGTAGGTAAGCCCGCCGATATAGAGAAGGTAAAAGACGATGGCCGGCGCCAGCCGAAACTCTGGCGCCAGTAATTCACCTATTGCCGGTCGGTAAAGCTGCTCAGCCATCAGGGTCAGCCAGATCGAATCGATCGCAAGAAACGCGATGAATGTGGATCCGTAAGCGACAGCAAGTGTTTTGATCGGCAAGACTGTGTTTGACATCGGGGAGCTCAATCGATCCGCGTCCAGTCGACGCCTTTACAGACGATGCCGGCAAGGACACAGCCCTTTGTGGTCATTTCACTTCCATTCACCTGAACAGTAATCTTGTAGGTCATGTTTCTTTGAGGATCGAAAGCGGTTCCGGAATACTGGCTATCGTCCGTTGGCTTGATCTTCATCACCAGACGGTCCCCGACCTTTTCGCTCGTCGTTCCGGGCTTGATCCAGGTATTGGTTGCGCAGACATCCGCGCCGCACTTAGCAATGGCCACCTTCGCCTTACCGTCACCCCTCGCCCAGCGGCCCTGGATATCAGCCGCGCTCACGCCTGTTGCTGCCAGTGTCGCAAATGTAAGCGCAATCGTCGCAATGGTTTTCATCCTGCAGTCTCCTTCTGCTTGCGTTTCATGCATGGGTAATCGTGTAGAGGCCGACATTGATGGTTTCCTCCTCGAAACCAGCCTCGCAGTAACAAAGGTAATAGTCCCACAGACGCCGAAACTTCGTATCGAAGCCTTGGGCGGCAATATGCGGCCAATTCGCAAAAAAGCGGCTTCGCCACTCGGCGAGGGTGCGCGCATAGGACTTACCGAAGTGAAACGTTTCCCTTAGCTTCAGTCCCGCCCGCGACACCGCTACATCCAAGGCAGAATCCGAAGGCAGAAAACCGCCTGGGAAGACATATTTCTGGATGAAGTCCGCGCTGTTGCGATAGCCTTCGAAGCGATCTTCACGGATCGAGATGATCTGAAGAACGGCGCGGCCGCCGGGCTTCAGGCACCGCCGAATGGTCTCAAAATAAGTCGGCCAATATTTTTCACCGACCGCCTCAAACATCTCGATCGAAACGATCCTGTCGAATTGGCCGTTGGTGTCCCGATAATCTTGAAGTCGAAGATCAACCTGATCTTGGAGGCCCTGCTCGGCGACGACGCGTTCTGCCCAGGCAAGCTGCGAAGGTGAAAGCGTAATTCCCGTGACCGACGCTTTTGCGTTGGACGCCAAGTAGGAAGCCAAAGCCCCCCATCCGCAGCCAATTTCCAGAACGCGATCGCCCGGATCAACGGCCAACTTTTCCGAAATCAACGCGAGTTTGTTTTGTTGCGCTGCCTCAAGGCTCACGGTCGAGCGGTCGTAAAGCGCAGAGGAATAAAGCATCGAAGGGTCGAGCCACTGACTGTAGAAATTATTCCCAAGATCATAATGCGCTTCGATGTTCCGGCGGCTCCCGCGTTTCGTATTGGCATTCAGAAGGTGCAGCAGGCGATTGAACATGCGCGCTGGCGCGCTTCCCCTCATGGCAGAATTGAGAGATTCGACGTTTTTGGCTGCAAAGCGGATGACGGAGGTTAGATCCGGTGTCGTCCAATCTCCATCAATGTAACCTTCTGCAAATCCGATATCTCCGGCTGTCACGAGACGCTTGAGCGCCCGCCAACGGCGTACGACGATCAAGGCCTCGGGACCGGCCTGCAAACCGCGCTTCTCGATTGTCACGCCTGATGGGAGCGTAATGCGGATATGCCCCGAATGAACGTTCCGCAGCATTCGACCAAAAATCATGGCTGCAAAACCACGGTTCCGCTGATCCGTAGACAGCTTGGCCGACGCAGAGGAGAAATCTTCAAACTGGCTCATGAAGTGCGGTCCTATGCTTGGATATACGGGAAACAACCGATACCGCCTCTTGCGGCGGACGTGGGCGTGTTCTCAGTCTAATTCCTTTCAGCCAGATCTTCAGCGCCTCCCAGTGGATGCCGCCGACCACTCTGAGCGTCAGGAAAGGAATTTTAACGAAAGCGCTGAGCAAGGCGCGATCGGTCAGTGCATGACGGCGCGCCAGATGCCGTGCCGTCAAAACAAGTTCGTCCTGCGCATCAAGTGTATCGATCCGAATGGACATCGTTTCCTGAGGCGGACGAACATGAAACTCGTATCGCAGGTCCATGTCCATGAATGGCGATACATAGAAGTTCTTATCGCATCCCTGGTGGATCTCATTGGTCTGGCTGGGGTCAACAGGAATAAGGTACCCATGCCGCTCGCCGAACGTGTTGTCGACTTCCCAAAGGATCGCCTTCAGCTCTTCATCTCGGCCATAGCAGAAATACACGCTCAAAGGATTGAAAGCCCAGCCAAGCAGGCGCGGCATTGTCAGCAGCAAGATTTTCCCGCCATCGCACTCAAGACCGGCATTACGCATCGAGCGCTCCACCTGAGTTCTGAGATCGCTTCCGCTTCTGTCGCCCCTGTCGTTGCGGTAGAAGGAAAACAGATTAAACCGATCGACAGAAAAAAATCGGAGCCTGCGGTTCAAAACCTCAAGTTCATCAAGATCTATCAACAGCGAGTAGATCCGGTAGGCAAGATTATGTTGCTTGGGCTTGAGACGTGCATGCGTGACATGCCCTGTCATCAGCGCAGAGTTTAGGCCCTGTCTCATGCCGTCGCCTCCAACGTGGTAGGCGAACGCAGCGGCTTGCGGACAATACGCCCGCTCTCATCTGCAACCTGCCAGGGGCGGCGAATTCCACCAAGATCCTCTGCTACAGCCAAACCGGCCTGAAGCCCGTCTTCATGAAAGCCTGAGCCGAAGTGCGCTCCGCAGAACCAGGTATTACGCACGCCCTGCAAAGACCAAAGACGCTTCTGCGCCGCATCGGTCGCAAGATCGAAAACGGGATGCTCATACGTCTCTCTTTTGATCACGCTCTCCTCTTTGACAGCGAGGCCGGGGTTGAGGGTCACGAAAATCGGCGGCGCCGAACCCAGTGGCTGAAGCTTGTTCATCCAATATGTTATCGATGGCTTGGTCGGGCCTTGTGTCGAGCGCGCAAGATAGTTCCAGCTAGACCAAGCAGCCCGACGTTTCGGCATCACTGCAGGGTCGGTATGAAGAACCGCCTCGTTGGTCGAGTAACGAAAGGCACTGAGCGTTTGCCCTTCCTCCTCACTCGGATCGGCGAGCATTCGCATTGCCTGATCGGCATGGGTGGCGATAACGACATCGTCGAAGGAACGCCGCTCGCCATGGCTGTCGGTAATTTCCACGCCATGTTCGAGGCGAACCACGGACGTTACGGCGCTGGAGAGTAAGATGCGGTCTTCAAACGGCTTGATGATCCGCTTTACATATTCGCGGCTTCCACCGGCAACCGTCCGCCAAACAGGACGGTCCCACACGTTCAGTAGCCCGTGATTGCTGCAAAACCTCACGAAACTTGCCGCCGGATATTCGCCGACTTCCATGGCGGGTGTCGACCAGATGGCGGCCGCCATGGGGTATAGATGATCGTCACGGAAAGCGCGACCATACCCATTCAGCGCCAGATATTCATTGAGCGAGATCGAGCCCATCTTTGAAAGATCGCGGGGTGCATTGCGGTAGAACCGCAAGAGGTCGCGCATCATCGACCAGAATCGAGGGCTGGCGATATTGGATTTTTGAGCGAACAGGCCGAGCCCGGTACCGCCGGAATATTCGAAGCCACCCTCATCGAGAGAGACGGCAAACGACATATTGGAGGCCACCGTCGGCACTTCTAACGCGCGAAAGAGGGCGGTCAGGTTCGGATACGTAACTTCATTGTAGACAATAAAACCGGTGTCGACAGCCACGGGACCCGTCGACAACTCGAATGACACGGTATTGCTGTGGCCGCCGATTCTGTCGCTGGCCTCAAAGACTGTGACGTCATGTGCCTTGGATAAGAGCCATGCAGCCGATAGACCCGAAATGCCAGTGCCAATAACTGCAATCTGGCGCGGCCTGCCGCCGGCATTATACTCGCGATATCCCATGAACATCCTCTTCCCGTCGCGCTGTCTACTTACGCTGATGGCCTATGTACGGCAGCAGACAGCGGTCAGTTTCGTTTTACTTAAAAAAATTTTTTAGATTGTTTTTAAGCTGCGATGAAAACCGCTCGCCTAATGCCGGCGTATATGGCTCAGAAATGAGAAATTGTTGTGCGGGTGGATCGTCATGGATTTTATAGCACTGCTTTTGATTGCGGTCGGCCTCTCGGTGGCGATGACTATTGCCTGGGCCGTCCAGCGGGCAACGGGTCTTAGTGGGTGGATCGACACGATATGGTCTCTCGCTGTCGGCCTTGGTGGCATCGCAGCGACCTTCGCCGCACAAGGACATCCTCAGCGATCAATCCTAGCGCTTGTCCTCATCGCTCTATGGTCTGCACGTCTTGGCAGCCATATCGGCACACGTACCAGGGGAGGAGGAGAAGATCCCCGCTATGCCAAATTCATTGAGGAATGGGGAGACAGCGCATCCTCGAAGCTCTTTTTCTTCTTGCAGATCCAGGCGGTCGCCGCATTTGTTCTGGTTCTTGCGGTCTATCTCGCGGCGTCGAATGACGCGGCCTTTCCAACTGCGGTTGATGGCGCAGCCCTTCTTATTGGGCTCATAGCGCTCGCCGGAGAAGCAATTTCCGATCATCAACTCGCGCAGTTTCGCAAGACGCCCCAGGCGAAAAGTGAGATCTGCGAAGTCGGGCTTTGGCGCTACTCGCGTCATCCGAATTACTTTTTTGAATGGATGTTCTGGTGCTGCTGGCCGCTGATGGCAATCGATACTTCGGGATGGGGCCTGCTGTCACTGCTCGCGCCGCTGATGATGTACTGGCTGCTCGTTCACGTCTCAGGCATTCCGCCGCTTGAGGAACATATGCTGAAGTCGCGCGGCGAAAAATTTCGCGCGCTCAAAAACCGCGTCAACGCCTTCTTCCCGGGACCTCGCAAGGAGACACGTCATGAACATGTTGGCATTCGCCATTAATACCGCTGAACGCGCGCCCATCAGTGATGGGATGACGCTGGCCGGGATCGACTTTCTCTGCGCTCGCACAAAGCGCCGTCTTTCGCAAACGCCTGACACTGAAGAGCTTTCCTTCGTCAACACGATGGAAAATTTCCCGGTTGCAACGCACACGGATGATGCAAACAAACAGCATTACGAAGTTCCGGCCAAATTCTTCTCGCTGGTTCTCGGGCCGCAGCGGAAGTATTCGAGCTGCCTCTATCCTTCCGCCCACACGACGCTTGCCGAAGCAGAGACGCACGCGCTGAAGAAAACGGTGGAGCATGCGGGCATTATCGACGGAATGTCGATCCTTGAGCTTGGCTGCGGCTGGGGTTCGCTTTCCCTCTACCTCGCCGCACAGTTCCCAAATTCAAAAATCACATCGGTTTCGAACTCAACCTCCCAGCGCAGCTACATCCTGCAAAAGGCAAAGGAGCAAAATCTCACCAATTTGACAGTGATCACCGCAGATATGAACGACTTTTCTGCGCCGGCGCTCTACGATCGCATCGTGTCCGTCGAAATGTTCGAACATATGTCGAACTGGCGCACTCTTCTCAGCCGGATCAAGAGATGGCTCGCCGCTGAGGGTAAGCTTTTCATTCATATTTTCACACATAAGAACCGGTCTTACCGCTTCAACCATGACGATCCTGCAGACTGGATTGCGCATCACTTCTTCACAGGGGGCATTATGCCGGCCTTCGATTTGCCCCGCCGTTTTCCCGATCTTTTTGCGGTTGAGCGCGATTGGCGCTGGTCAGGAACGCATTATCAACGCACTGCGATGGATTGGCTGGCGAACTTCGACCGTAAAATCGATGAGGTTCAACCGATCTTGAAGGAGGTTTACGGACACGATGCCTCGCTGTGGCAACGCCGCTGGCGACTCTTCTTTCTAGCGACCGCGGGTCTCTTCGGTCATGAGGATGGCGAGGTCTGGGGCGTTGGCCATTATCTAATGACGCCGGCCAAATGACGAAGGCAGCCTTCAGCAATATCGACCCAGTAACCCAGGCGACCGTGACGGTCGCCTGGGTGATCGTGGCCAATAAACCATTTTATCCGCTTTATGTATGGTGGCTTGTTGGAAGCGGCGTACAGGCATCACTTGCAACCCTTTTCTCCGCTCCGTTTTTTCTGGCCATCCCATTCATAGCACGCCACCATCCTTTGATCGCACGGCTTGCCCTTCCGCTTGTTGGGACGATCGATACCGTGCTCGAAACAAAGTTGTTCGGCACAATGTCTGGCACGGAGCTTTTCCTAGCGCCTTGCATGATGTTGGCCGCGCTGTGCTTTTATGAGCGGGAGATTTGGTACCGCCGCGCCATGATCGCAGTTGTGTTCGCGGCATTCCTGCTGACACGAAACGCTATAGGTGAGCCTTGGCATGCCTGGTCCCACCAGGAACTCGCAACACTCCTCAACCTCAATGCCTTTGCCGTTGCAAGCTTAATGGCTTTCATCGCGCTTCGCCTCAACGGCATGCTAATCTCTCCGTGCTCGGACGAAAAGGGCAAGACTTGAGCATCCAGTGGCTGCAAAGAGTGGCGGCCGTCACAAATGCTACATGCCCATTGTTTATCTCCCCATACAGCATCCGCTGACCCCGATAGGGTTCGCAGCAGGTTTCCTGCGCGCCAAGTTATCACTTTTCTAGATTGCGCGTTGAGGCTGCTGCCTTTCGGAGTTTGGATGGATGTCGGTTGCTTCTCACGCCATGGGCACCCGTCAACCGCCCTTTGCCGAGATCCCGCCTCACCTGCCCTTTTTGTCGAAGTCGAAAGTCTACTATGTCCATTTCATCAGTTTCTCTCAAAGCATCGACGGAGTTCTCCTGCGACACTCTGTTGTCACGCCGTAATCCTGATATCTTGGCTGTCGCCCATCGCGGCTTATGGACTAGCGCTCCGGAAAATTCGTTGTTGGCCATTCGCGTTGCGATGGAGGCCGGCGTTGAGATCGTTGAAATCGACGTGCAAACGACTGCGGACGGTGAACTCGTCATTATTCATGACGGGACGCTGGATCGAACGACAACAGGTTCTGGGACGGTCAGCAAAACATCACTTGAGACGATTCGTGCGGAACGACTACGTGCTGCCGCTGGAGGCCGCGAGGCCGCTCTGACAGACGAGAGAGTGCCGACACTGAAGGAAGCGCTTGAGGAGGCTCGCGGCCGGCTTCTCGTCAATCTCGACACGAAATATGATCGAGACCTCGACGATGTAGTCAAAGCTGTCCTCGATCTCGGTATGCAGGACCACGTTATTATAAAGTCGAAGATTGAGCCCGCCACCGGCAACTTTCCGATCGCACAAGCGCCTTGGTTTGGTAAAGTCATCTTCATGCCGATCTTCACCGTGCGCACAGGAATGTTTTCTGAAGACCTAAAGGCAATCGAGGTCCTGAGCCCAAAAATGATCGAAATCAGCTTTTCTGATCTTTCCGATTTGCAAGGGGCTGAGGACGAACTAGAGCGGCAGGACATCAGACTCTGGATCAATACACTCGACGTCGCACACAGCCTTGATCTGAACGATACAGCAGCACTGAAAGATGGCGAAAACGTCTGGGGCAGGCTTATCGATGCGGGCGCCGGAGCTATCCAAACCGATGAAGCCGCTGCCTTCAAAGCGTTTGTGGCCCATCGCGGTTAAGCAGCGATGTGAGATCTGCAAAAGCGCTCTGATAAAGCTTGATCACGGCATTTACCTGTAAGCGAGAATGGTTTTGAGCGCTTTTTCAACGCCGCTCTAAACAACATCAATGACATCTGCAGTCGGGTTGATGTCGCGCCAAACGCACTGTTTGGTGTGGCATTAGTCTCTGTTGATAAACTTGTTGAAACGGCTGGTTTTGCCATCGCTCGTCTCGTCCTGATAAAGAAAAGCCAGCTTGTTGTGTTCGAAAATCTGGAAAAATTCGCTCCAGTCGATCTCTTCGAGCGAATCCTCCGGTTCGGCAAAATCAATGCGTAGAAGCCCGCCTTCCCCGGCACCCTTCACGCGCGAAGGTCTGCCTTTTCGTTCTTCTATCCAGCGCTGAATTGTCTCATGATCTGTTGTCGTGTGGGATGTGCTCATCGGTGTCTCCAGTCTAGCTTCGTTGAGTGAACCTGCACGGAGGAAAGACATTCCCTTCTGTCTACATGGCCGCGATGTCCGAACATTGGCTTGAACTTGTTGTTCCGCGCATTGCAAATTTCTTGCGAAAACGGTGGAACCTTTTTTGTACGAAGACGTACAGTTGCATAATTACCGGAACCTACGTCCAGTTGATCCATTGAGTTATCAACGCAAGCAGCGTTGTCTCAATGGCTTCGACATCCACCTGTGGGGGACGATATGTATCATGACAATTGTGACGGCATTCGAGGTGAAATTGTAAATTTGATGCCGGCTCTTCGCGCTTTCAGCCGAACGTTTTGCAAGAATCAAACTGATGCAGACGATCTCGTCCAGGAAACCGTAGTCAAAGCATTGGCTAACCTTCACCATTTCACTGAAGGTACTCGACTGAAATCGTGGCTTTTCACCATAATGAGGAACACTTTTTGCTCGCGCTTCCGAGTGGCGCAGAGAGAAGCTCCCGGCGCGAGTGAGTGCGTATCAGGCAATGGGGTGACGCCGCCGCCTCAGGAATGGTCGGTCATGGCAAGCGATATGCAAAGAGCAGTCGGAAAGCTGCCGAACTGCTATCGCGATGCGCTGGAATATGTGATCCTTGACGGCAAGAGCTACGAAGAAGCAGCCCGCCATTTTGACTGTGCCGTTGGTACGATCAAAAGCCGCATTAATCGGGCACGACAGCATCTAACGCAGGAGTTTGACGGGCGGCGCGATTAAAGTCGTTCTTTCTCACTGTATTGGCCGCATCCTAATGCGGCCGTTCGTGTTTCCCCTTGAGAAGCAGGCGTGGTCTCTCTTCACAATGTGGTTCCTTAGAGACCATAGATAGGCGCACCCGCTTCGAGCGGGCTGCGGCACGGTCTGATTTTACATCAAAAGACTGCCTCAGAAGGGCGGCGGTTCCACGGCATAATGCCGTTTACCGCGACGGCAGAGATAAACCTCCCGTTCAGGATTTTCATCAATGACGAAGCCGCTGCTGCGCAACATCGCCTCCATGGCAGCCTTGTTCGGGATGAACCAATTTGTGGGGTCGGAGGCGTAATTTTGCTCAACGAAAAAGAGCTTCGGGTAATCCGGCCTGTCAAAGACGCTCCACTCGGCAAATGGATAATCGTCAGCAAGTTCGGGAATTCTTTCGTCCCCACGTTGTAAGCATTGAAACAGCATTTCGTCCGCGACAACATGCTCATAGAGAAGATCGAGCGCCAGCAGCGGATGACGCAGGTGGTAAAGAACGCCCATGAAAATGACGAGATCGAACTTCTTTCCAAGCTTGGCAACGTCGTAAACCGTCATTTGCTCGAAATGAATATCATGTCCGAGCTCCCTGGCGGCCCAGCGAGCTTGTTTCAGGTATCGAGGATCGCTGTCGATCCCGACAACTTCGCCTGCATTTCTCTTCTTCATCTCGAAGCAATAGAAGCCTGCGTTGCACCCGATGTCGAGCACGCTCCGGCCATTCAGATTCTCCGGCAGAGCGTCTCGAAACCCTCGCCATTTAAAAGCGGGATAGTCGCCGAGAAAATGATCTGGCGCCGTCTCTATCCCGCCAATTCTGATATTCTGAAACCAGGGCCCGAGCTCGTTGGCTTCCCTTTTAAGATCATCCGCGCGTGAAGCAGGCTTACTGTCCATTGCCTCAAACCTCCGCCACCACGACAGCTGCGGAGGGAGTAAGCCTTGAGACCGGCAATGACTTGACGGCAATTGTGTCAAGATGCGCTGCAAACCAGTCCGCAGTCAGTCGCAGTCCGTCCGCCAAGGGAACCTTTGGTTGCCAGGCTAGAAGCTCAATGGCGCGCCCGATGTCGGGTTTGCGTCTTTGCGGATCGTCCTTCGGCAATGGCTTGTAGACGACGCCGACCGCTGACGGGATGAAGACTTGGACCATTTCTGCGAGTTCGTTGATGGTAAACTCGCCAGGGTTGCCGATGTTGACGGGAACTCCAGGATTGGGCGCAACCTCCATCAGTGCCATCAATCCTTCGACAAGGTCGCTTACGAAGCAGAAGGAGCGCGTTTGCTCACCACTGCCGTAAATCGTCATCGGCACTGCCTTTAGAGCCTGAACGATCAGATTAGACACGATGCGGCCGTCGTTGGGTTGCATGCGCGGCCCATAGGTATTGAATATCCGTGCCACGCGGACATCGACGCGACCTGCGCGAAGCATATCGAAGCAAAGAGCCTCGGCCGCGCGCTTGCCCTCGTCATAGCAAGCTCTCGGTCCAGTACAGCTGACATTTCCTCTGTAATCTTCCCTCTGAGGATGCTCGACAGGGTCTCCGTAAACTTCACTTGTGGAGGCCTGCAGGAAGGATGCGCCATGGCGCTCTGCCAATGCGAGAAGGTTTCCCGTGCCGGTGACGCAGGTCATCATCGTATGAATGGGATCGGCCTGATACTGCGGCGGAGAGGCTGCGCAGGCCAGGTTATAGACCTGGTCGATCGGACCGCGGAACGATGGAAGCGCGCAAATATCGGCCTCTACTGCAGAAAAATCGGGATTGTTCAGCAGTGGGCGGATATTGTCCTCAGATCCCGTGATATAACTATCGACACAGATAACCCGATGACGACGCGCCAGAAGCGCGTCACAAAGGTGCGATCCAACGAAGCCGGCGCCGCCCGCAACCAAGACCGTTTTGACGTCCTTCTTCAATATTCCGTCGCGCATGGCTTTCTCCTCAAGCTGTTTTCCGCATGCCATCTTTTGACGCGTGCGATGATCTGACGGGCATTGCGGCAATCGCATCCACTAGCTCCTGAGCGCGCGCATGTCCGGTATGACCCTCCTGAACGCGACGGTGGGCGTCTGCGGCAATATTAAGGCGTGTCCACTCATCCAAACCGGTCAGAGTATCCACGACGTCCTGCGGGCTGTCGGCGATCACGATCGCCTCATCTTCTGGCAACAAATCGGTCAACCCCCGCCAGAAATCGCTGATGATGGGCGAGCGACATGCGGCAGCTTCAAAGAGCCTGACGCTCGGCGACCAGCCTGCGGCAATCATGTCTTGTCGCGTGACATTGAGCGTAAAGCGCTGTCGGCTATAAAAGCTTGCATGCTCCGATGGCGGTAGATGTTCGATCCGCTCGACGTTTTCGGGCCAATCTATGGTGTCAGGATATTGCGGGCCGGCGACAACGAAGCGCGCATTAGGAAGACGTCGCGCCGGCTCAATCAAGAGCCGCTCGACGGTCGGCTGTCGATCTAGACTGTATGTCCCCAGATAGCCGAGGTCCCAGACGGGCGTCTCGCCGGTATTGACGTAACGCTCTGCATCAACTGAACAGTACAGAGCGACGGCTTTTAGAGCACGATAATCCTGCTCTATGCGCGTGAGGACCTGCCCACCGGAAAACGAGAAATAAGCGTCGAAGATGGGCATCTGCCGTAATGCGAGGTACTCCTCATCACCTCGATCAAGCTTTGCCAACGTTACGGGGGTGTCGATGTCGTAGAAACAGAGCCGGCGCAACGGAAGCGATGCCAGCTTGTCAATGAGCTTGATGCCTTCAGGAACATAGGAGCCGACGATGACGGCATCGGCCTGCTCAAGGCGATCTCGATAGACAGAGAGCATATCGCCGATGTCGGTATAGTAAGCAAGTTCGCAAAAATCGGGTTCTGGAAGGTCACGATGGCTGGCATACCAGGGAACATCACGCTCGAGAAACAGAATGCGGTGTCCTTCAGCGGCCAGTCCACGTAGTAAGGCTCGAAAAGTCGTTGCGTGGCCATTTCCCCATGAAGATGACAACGACAAACCGAGAACGACGATGTCGAGAGGCCTCTTCATTCCGCAGCCTCCCGGCCAGCATTGACTCGCGTGCGGAACAGCAGGTCGACCGTCTCGGCACGATGCGCGTAAGTATGGGCATCAAGTACTGTGGCACGTGCATTTTCGCCAATGAGACGCGCTCGCTCAGGAGTCAAAGCTTGCATGATATCGACGACATCCTGGCCATCCCGAGCCACCAGGACCTCATGCTCGGGCTTTAGGAAAAGCTCGATCCCTTCCCAATAGTCTGTCACGAGGCATGCGCCAGCCCCGGCTGCTTCGAATACTCGTGTTGCCGGCGAAAATCCGTTTTCCGCCATGCTGGCGCGCGAGATGTTCAGGACTGCCTTGGGAGACGCGTTGAAAGCATTGTGGTCTCGAGTTGAGACATGACCAACATAGGCAATATTTGGCGACATTGCTTTATCGCTCCAACCCGAGCCTCCCAACAGAAATCTACTGTCTGCAACCCGCGCAGCCGGTTCGAGGAAGAATTGCTCGACTCTTGCCTCTCGGTCTGGAAGGCGGTTGCCCAAAAAGCTGAGATCAGCAGAGAATTTAGGTTCTTTTGGAACGGGATAATGGGTTTGCGGATCAAGTGCGTTATAAATCGGGATACAGTCTGGCGCGCCCAGCTTTCGATAAGCATCAATGACCGGATTGCCGCCGCCGTATGTCAATACAAGATCGAGAGCTGGTAAAGCTTTTCGCAGCGAATGATCGGGGGAAGACCGCAGTTCTGCCAGCGTGGCAGGCGCGTCGACATCCCAAAAGATTTTCAACGCATGCTGCTTGGCATTACGCATGACTTCCATAAGCAGGAGATCGTCTTCAAATCCGACGCCGCTTGCCTTGATAACAATGTCAGCGCGGGAAGCTTCGGCACTTACGGCCTTTAAAGCCTCCACTGTTCCTTCATAGACGACGACGCGGCACCAGTCCGGTGCATCAATATCCCGGTTCTTCTGCCGGTCGTAGACATCCGGCTCATAGAACGTAATGTCATAGCCTTTTTCAGCCAGCGCTCGCAGAAGACCTCGGTAATAGGTTGCCGCACCATTCCAGTAGGCCGAGACGAGGCTCGAGCCATAAAATGCAATCTTCATTCAGCAGCCTCCGGCTGGTTCAGTTGTCCGGTAGTGCGGCTCGTACCGCAGGATGTTAGGACCGAGAAAAGCTCATCAACGCGATGCCTGCAGGTGTGACGGGCGCGAAGTGTCTCCAGTCCGGAGGCGGCGAGTGACGCAGCCAATGCCGGATCTGAAAGGACCTCTTTCATCGCTTTCGTCATCACCTCACCATTGCGTGCGACCAGATAATCCTGCCCCGGGCGAAAGAGATGTTCTGCGTCATCCCAAGGGGCCGAGATAAGAGGAATGCCGCAGGCGAGTGCCTCGAAGACACGGATAGTTGGAATGCCCGGCAGATGCTCGACATAGGGTCTGCGTGGAACATGAACTGTCATCTTGTGTTGCGCAAAGGCCTTGGGGGCGTCAGCGTTCGCGATCCAGCCGCCATAAGCAATCCCGGCAGTACCAAGACGCGCCAGAGCTGCATCCGGATAGCGAACTCCGCGCACCAGAGCCTTCAGGCCAAGTTTCTCAACCGGATCGACCAGGAACTCCATGATCTCGGCTGAGCGTTCATCATCCCCCCAATTTCCGATCCAGATCAGATCCCCTGTCTTCTCAACATCAGGCATTGGCTGAAAAAGGCTGTCATCAGCCGCCTCATGCCAGGTATAAACATGTCGTCCCCAGCCGGCTCGCAGATAGCGCTGACGCAGCGTTTCGCCGAAAGCAAGAACGCCGTCATAATCGGCAAGGATCAGTCCCGCGATATCATCCTCAGCAGAAACTGCGCGGTGATGTGTGTCGTGGAAGAGCAGGGTAAATTTCCCGCCGTTGCGTCGCGCCGCACCAATGCGTTTGACCAGCAGGGGGTCGGTCCATTCGTGAACAATAACGACGTCGGCATCGTCGATCGCAGCCTCGTGATCGAAGGCATCGTCGTAGAGTGTGGAACGAAGATCTGGAAATGTGCGATAGAAAGCCTCTTCAGCAGTCTCGCCCTGATCATCGCGTAGATTTTGCCGGCTCCAAGCTCCAACAGGTTCGAGTGCGACGGCCTGATGGCCTCGACCAATAAGGTTGCGCATGACGCCGCGGAGAAAATGCGCGTTGCCATGGTTCCAGTCGGAAACGAGGGAATGGGTGTAGAAAACGAATTTCATGGTCACTCCGCAGCCGTTGAAATCGTGCGCTCACAAAGGACCGCATAAAGATGCGCCATACCGTCTGCCTGCGCATCCAGACTAAAAACACGCGAACGCTCTTGCGCCTGCTTTGCAAGCTCGGCTCGACGGTCAGGATTGGAAGCAAGCGCATTGATGGATTTGGCAAAACCTTCAGGATCGTGTGGATCGACAAAGATAGCCGCGTTGCTCCACAGTTCCCGATAGGTCGGGATATCGGATAATACGAGCGCTGCCCCGCACCGTGCCGCTTCCAGCGGTGCAAGCCCAAATGGCTCGTAGATGGATGGCGAAACGAAAATCGCAGCGTCCCGCATCAATGCAATGACGTCCTGATGAGGACGCGGGCCGCGATCAACAGCATGTTGAAGGTAGCACCGCTGACCGTTGGGACCTTGGCTGTCGCCAACCATCACAAGCGGCACCTCTGTCAAAGCGGCCGCGGCATCCAGAACGAGACCGTTCTTTCCCTCGTCCCACCAACGTCCGGCCGACATGGCAAAAAGCGTCTTGTCGGCATGCGCTAAAGGCTGTCGACTGGCGTTTTTCACGACGGTTAAACCGCCGATCTCACCATAGCATCTCTGCAGTGCCATTGCATGGCTGTAGCTCGGCGCGACGACCATATCAGCTCTCGCAAATCCGGCGCGGTTCAGCCGCTCGTGCCATAACCAGTCTTCAGGAACCGCGCTCTTGCGAACCGCCTGAAACCAAGTTGGGACACAGGAATGCGAGACCACAAGGACAGGAAGATCGATCTTCAATCCAGCAGCCTGTGTTGGCAGGTTAAGGTGGAGAAGATCAACCTTTTGCTCTAACGCGATGTGCGCGATCTTTTCGGGGACATCCGAAATTGCGCGCTCGTCTGCCAGCCAATCAAGTGGCTCATCGAGCCATAACAAGCGCCCATATCGCTCTGCTTCCTCGTATTTGTCGCGGGATGGACGCGGCCCGAGACCTAGGAAAACAGTCTTGAGGCCGGTTGCGGCAAGGCCCGCGGCCAGATCCATGGCATAACGCCAAACACCGCCGACAGCATCGACCGTCATCAGGACAGTCCGCTTGGGTTTTGCAAAGCCTGTCATGCCGGCACTTTTCGCTTCTGACGGTGCGAAATACGGCCTCCGAACCGGTTCGCGATCAGCCATTCGCTGAGATGCCGCATGCCTTCGCGCCAGCCGATGTTCGGCTGCCAGCCAAGATCATGCTGAAGCTTGCGAGTGTCTGCAACGAAGTAAAACTGGTCCCCAGATCGCCAATCCGAAAAATCGACATCCGTATGAAGTCCAGTGATTGCCTCGATCTCGCGGAGCACAGAAAGGATGCTCACGGCATTCTGCGGTCCGCCACCGAGATTGAAGACTTGGCCTTTCAGCTTACCGATATTGCCCAGCAAGGCGCGATAGGCGGCCACAGCGTCGTCGACATGCAGGATATCACGCACTTGCTTTCCGTTTCCGTAGATCGAAATCGGCTCACCTGAAAGCGCCCGGATGAGGAAATGCGCGACCCAACCCTGATCTTCCGTCCCGAACTGCCTGGGACCGTAAATGCAGCTCATTCGCAGAACGGCGGTGGGAATGCCGAAGGACTTGGCGTAATCAAGCGCGTACTGATCGGCAACACCCTTCGAGCAGCCATAGGGCGTGCAGAAATTGAGCGGCCGACTTTCGCTGATCCCGTCAAGGCGCACGCCTTCATGCTCGGGAACGTAACGATCGGTCTGCTCCAGCATGACGAGATCTTCGAGGGCGCCGTAGACCTTATTGGTACTGGCGAAGATAACCGGTGCTTGTCGATTTGCCTTTCGAACCGCCTCCAGAACATTCAAGGTGCCACGTGCATTGGTTTCAAAATCGTCGATGGGATGAACGAGACTGGTTGTCACCGCAGTTTGGGCCGCAAAATGATAGACCGCTTTCGCGTCTTTGAATGCAGCTTCTATGCCCAACGCATCCCTGATATCGGCAAGAACCGGATGAACGCGCTCGCCATGGCGCGCGGTCAACCAGGCCAGGTTCTGATCCACCCCTGCCCGGCAAAGATTATCGACAATGACGACATCTTCTCCCTCCCGCAGAAAGCTTTCCGCCAGGTTTGAGCCGATAAAGCCGCTACCGCCGGTTATGACAATAGGCGCCGCTGCGGATGCAACATGAGGACTTGCAAGTTCTGCCACCTGCCGCAGCCTTTCAACGCCTCCCTCCATCAACAATCGCGCAAGCAATTTGGGTTGGTCGTCGTGAGTCACGGCACCGAGGTGGTAGTGCCTCGGATCGAACCACAGCCCCTCCTGAACCGCAACGTCTGGTGGGACATCCTTCCAGGAATACCAGTAGATTCGATCGGCCGGCACAGTCAGCGCTTTCATGAAACGACGCGCCTGTTCGATCTCGTCGTTGCGCCACGTGGAGTAACCCGTTTCGGTAATCCAGATGGCGGCTTCAGCGTTGTAGCGGTCGAGGATCCGCCGCATCTCGCCAAGATGCATGTCCCACCCGCCCCACGTAGCTTCTTCGCTATCCCAGGTGCCGGGAAAGCCATGAAATCCGACCGCGTCCACGACGTTCAAAACACCGCGTTCGCCCATTAGGTTCAGCCAGAAGGGGTCGAAAGGGCAGGGTCCGCCTAGCACCGGCTTGAAGCCTCGCTGCTTCGCCCAGAAGGCTGCCGCTCCGACCATCTCGCAGAAAAGGAGAAAATCGGTATCTTCGCGCCAATCCCAATCAAGAAGATTGTTCGGCTCGTTCCACAATTCGATGTGGCTGAAGTGCTTTCCGTAACGGGTCAGGACGTGATCGATGAAATCTGCATAAGCTTTGAGCTCCAGCGGGGGGCCGGAAGAACGGCCGGTCCTCGACATAGACGGCGGAGTGTAGTGAACGCAGGGGAGCAAATCGATCTTGCCGCCCAGCTGCGGGATCAACCAGTCGAACCATTCCTCACCGCCGGGCGCAAGATATTCTGCCCATGACAAATGCGTGCGCAGATAGCTTGCGCCGCTGCTGAGGATCTGCGGCATCACCTCTTCAACGCGTGCATACTCGCCAGGGCGAAACCATTCGACAAATCCGAATTGCTTTGGCTCTTCTACTCTTGAACTACGAGAGGGGCCTTTGCTCATGAAACAAGCCCCCGCTCCTCAAGCTGACGGCGCATCTCTGTACCGCGGTCGACGGCGCCTGTCTGCCGAACCCATTCCACAAAAGGCGCAAGGGAATCTTCAAGTCGATGCTTCGGCTCGAAGCCCAAAAGCTCGCGGGCCTTAGAGATATCGGAGAAGCAATTTCGGATGTCGCCGGAGCGCGCCTTGTTCATGATCTCAGGTGCAATGTCGGGCACGTCCATGGCCTCAGCCAAGAGAACGGCGACCTGCTTTATCGTGTAGGCGTTGCCACTGCCGATATTGAAGACATGACCCGCCGCACCAGGCTTTTCGAGAGCGAGGCGAAATGCGGTGGCCACATCGCGCACATGCACGAAATCACGGCGTTGCTCCCCATCCTCGAAAATCATTGGCGGCTGATGATTTGCCAAACGCGAGGCGAAATTGGCGAGAACGCCGGTATAGGGATTGGCAAGCGCCTGTCCCGCACCAAAGACATTGAACAGGCGCAAAGCAACCGCATCGATTTGGTAGGCGTCACCAAAAATCAGCGCCTGCTTTTCCTGCGAATATTTCGTCAACGCATAGATCGAAGCAAGATCGACCGGCTTTTGCTCATCAGTGGCGACCGGTTTGAGCGGCTCGCCGGAAGGACCAAGCGGGTTCCACTGGCCGCTGCGTATGCGGGCAGAATTTCGGCGAATGTAACCGAGCCTGCGTCCATCGTTCGTTTCGTAAAGACCTTCGCCATAAACGCTCATCGAAGAGGCAACGACAAGCCTTTTGATCGGCAAGCCGATCATGCTTTCAAGGAGAACGCCAGTGCCCAGATCGTTGACGCCGACATAACGAGCAATCTCGTACATGGACTGGCCGACGCCGACTTCCGCTGCAAGATGAATAACTCCTTCGACGCCGGCAAGCGCAGTCTGCACCGCCTCCTTGTCCCGGATGTCCGCCTGCACCAGTTCGACGCCCTCTGGAACCTCAAGATCGGCATCCGCATGGACCTGATCGATGAGTAAATCCAGAACGCGGACATTGTAGCCATGGGTCAAAAGCTCTTCGACCACATGCCTTCCAATAAAGCCGCAGCCGCCCGTCACAAGGATTTTTGCCATTAGTTTTTCCGTCATCGGTTCGTTTTGAAATCACCCGCCGAACCGGACGCTGAGACAAATGTTCCTTCATCAATGACATCTTTGTCATCTTTGACTTCATCAATGACATCTATGGGCAGGCGTTTGAGAGGTCCGGCGCAAAAGGCGCAATGGATGACAAGAGGCGAGAACCATTCCCCTGCTGGCTCAATCCGGGTTCAGAAGACATATGTGCTAGGCTCATCCACAGGCAGGGGAGCGGGCTTCAACATCTTCTTTGTCTTCTACTTCTTTAACTTCTTCAGGAACTCAACTGCCTCTTTCAAGTTGGGCGGCACTATCAAGATGTCAACAAACCATCCGAAACCGGAGAAGCGGACAGATGAAGATTGTGATGATCGGGGCCGGCTATGTGGGCCTGACGACCGGGACGTGCCTGGCTGAAATTGGTCACGAGGTATGCTGTGTCGATGTTGCCAAAGACAAAATTGAAATGCTCCAGACAGGCCGCATACCGATCTACGAACCTGGACTGTCCAAGCTGATCGACGCAAACAAACACAGCGGCCGCCTCGAATTCTCCGCAGACATTGCCGGCGCGGTCTCCAAGGCTGATCTCGTCTTCATCGCCGTCGGAACGCCTTCCACAGAGGAAGGCGATATCGATCTGACTTACGTCAGGGCAGCAGCCGAGGGTTTTGCCTCCCACCTGCGTGACGAAGCAATCGTGGTCATCAAATCGACGGTCGTTGCGGGAACGGCGCAGGCCATTCGAACCCTGATCGCCGAAAAACGGGGCGACGACGCAATAGCCGTGGCGTCGAACCCGGAGTTTCTACGGGAAGGAAGCGCCATTACTGACTTCATGCAGGCCGATCGCATCGTTGTTGGTGCAGATGATGAGCGTTCGGCGGAAAGTCTTGCCCGCTTGTATAAGCCTTTGGCAGATGCTGGCATCACTTACATTCGCACGGACACCATCAACGCGGAACTGATCAAATATACCGCCAATGCATTCCTCGCGCTCAAAATAGGCTTCATCAATGATGTTGCCAATCTTTGCGAAAAGGCGGGAGGCGATGTGCGCGCCATTGCCGAGGGTATCGGGCTTGATCGACGGATCGGCGAATCCTTCCTGCAGGCAGGCCCGGGTTTCGGCGGATCTTGTTTTCCTAAAGATACGCGCGCATTCGCTGCGACCGGCCGACGCTTCAACGCACCTCAGCCACTGGTCGAAACGCTGATCGATCATAATGAGCTGAGGAAAGCCGCGCTTGGAGAGCGCATCCTTGATGAACTTGGGTCGGACCCAGCCGGCAAGACGGTGGCTGTCCTCGGCACTGCATTCAAGGCGAACACGGACGACATGCGCGAGGCGCCTGCTTTAACGATCATTCCTTTGCTGCAGCGAGCTGGCGTTAAGGTGCGTGCTCACGACCCCAAAGCGCAGCAGGCCGCCGCGCGTCATCTGCAGGATATTCACTGGTGCGGTAGCGCCTATGAGGCCGCCGATTCGGCTGATGCGCTGGTGATCCTGACGGAATGGGAAGATTACCGGACCCTAGACATTGTTCGTATCGGCCGCTTGTTAAAGGGTCAGTCGATCATCGACTACCGCAATATGCTGAAGCCGAACGAGGTCGTCGCACAGGGGCTTCATTACGTCAGCATCGGACGAGCGAAAGCGAGCCCCAAACACACTGCAACAAAGACGAACGCTCGCTCCATGTCAGGTGCCGCGCCGACAACCTTGGGCGTTGCCGCCCTTCCATTTTGAGGGAGAAACCTCGTGGACATCATGCAGACAGAACACAAACTCATGGAAGCAATTGTAGTAACCGGGCCGGGAACAATCGAGCTTGTGAGCCAATCTCTTCCAGAGCCTGGTCAAGGGCAGGTGCGAGTCACGCTGGAGGGGTGCGGCGTCTGCGCGTCCAACCTAACCCCGTGGGCGGGACCGGACTGGATGAAATTCCCAACAGAACCTGGCGGGCTTGGCCACGAGGGCTGGGGGCGCATCGATGCTGTCGGAGAGGGCGTAATAGGACTGGCTGTTGGGGACCGGGTCGCTTCTCTTACGCACCATGCCTACGCCACTCATGACATCGCCGACGAAGACATGGTCGTGAAATTGCCGGCAGAACTCAATGGGCGGCCTTTCCCGGGGGAACCACTTGGCTGCGCCATGAATATCTTCAATCGAAGTAGCATTCAAAAGGGACATACCGTCGCGATCATAGGCATCGGCTTTCTGGGCGCTCTGTTGACGCAGTTGGCAAAGGCGGCCGGTGCGCGTGTCATCGCCATTTCCCGACGCGGCTATTCACTCTCCGTCGCAGAGCGGATGGGCGCTGACATCCTTATCCCGATGGAAGATCACTGGCAGATTATCGAAGAGGTCCGGCGCATAACTGACGGCAAGTTCTGTGATTGCGTCATCGAGGCCGTCGGCAAGCAATGGCCTCTCGATCTGGCCGCCGAACTGACGCGTGAACGAGGCCGACTGGTCGTTGCAGGCTACCATCAGGATGGCCCGCGACAAATCAACATGCAGCTGTGGAACTGGCGCGGCATTGATGTCATCAATGCGCATGAGCGGGATCCCGCCACGTATATGCAGGGTATGCGACAGGCGATCGATGCTGTGATGGAAGGCAGGCTGAAGCCCGATGACCTTTACACCCATCACTTTCCGCTGGAGAAGCTTGATGAGGCGTTGAACGCCACACGCGATCGTCCCGATGGGTTCCTCAAAGCATTAGTGACGTGCCAATGAACGAGATGACCATAGATCGTTCAGAGGCGTGCGTCATTCGTCCGGCTCGACTGGGCTTCCTCGGTGTCGGCTGGATTGGCCGCAACCGCATGCAAACCATCGTCGAAAGCGGGCTTGGGCAAGTTGCTGCCATTGCCGACCCCTCCGCCGAGTGCATCAGCCAGGCTGCGAGCTTGGCGCCTGCGGCTAAGATCGTTAACGGCCTGGACGCGCTTTTGGCTGAAGACCTTGACGGTATCGTCATTGCCACCCCGAGCGCTCAGCATGCCGAGCAATCGCTGGCAGTCCTACGAGCGGGTATGGCGGTTTTCTGTCAAAAGCCCTTGGGCCGGTCCGCCGAAGAGGTCAGCGCGGTGGTGGCAGCCGCGCGTCAAGCCGATAGATTGCTCGGCGTCGATCTTTCCTATCGCTACACGCGCGGCATGCAGCAAATCCGCGAGCTCATCTCTAGCGGGGCACTCGGCAATGTCTTTGCGCTCGACCTGACATTCCACAACGCCTACGGGCCCGACAAGCCCTGGTTCTACGATCGAACCCTATCAGGCGGAGGTTGTCTCATCGATCTTGGTATTCACCTTGTCGATCTCGCCCTCTGGGCTCTTTCCTTTCCAGAGGTTGTCAATGTCAACAGCACTCTTCTAAAGGATGGCCGGCTGCTGTCTTCCAATGCCAACGATGTCGAAGATTTTGCCTTGGCAACGCTGACCCTTGAAACGGGAGCTGTCGTCCGGATTGCCTGCTCATGGCGCCTTCAAGCGGGCTGCGATGCAGCGATAAGCGCCGACATCTTCGGAACCAAGGGAGGTGCATCATTTCGCAACAGGAATGGCTCATTCTATGACTTTGACGCCCACCGCTTCTACGGCACGAAGCGAGAGGTTCTGACCGAACCGCCAGACGAGTGGGGTGGGCGAGCAGCCGTCGATTGGGCTCGGAAGCTTTCGCAAAACGCTACGCGCTTTGATCCTGAGTGCGAAAATCTGGGAAAGGTGGCTAAGGTGCTTGACCGGATCTACGGCTATCAAACTTGATGGTGCGCAGCGCCCTTTTTAAGAGGGGCGGCCTTGGCTATTCATCATCATCTCATTGGGCATTTGCAGAGGCGTTCAGCGTTAAGACAACCTGACACTGGCGGAATTTGCCAGTGTCAGCGTACGATCGAGAACTGCTGTCACACGACGCCGAAGCGGCTTTCGCTGGCGGTCTGAAGAGCCGCGGCGATTTGCTCGTCGGTAAACGGCTTTCCGACCACCGCAATTGCTCCCTCTCTCCCTGTTCCGACGTCCAGAGGACTGCCTGTCACGAAGATGACGCTAATTCCAAACCTATCGATCAAACGACGCGCAAGTTGAGGCCCGCTCGCTCCGTCTGCCAATCCTAGATCGACAAGCGCAATATCGGTTCGGGGAGCGTGGAAAAGAGCCTGCTCAATTGTATAGACAGGCCCCAGAACCTTATGGCCAGCCTCCTCTGCAATGCGCTGAAGCTCAATGGCAATGATGGCCTCATCTTCCACAACCAGTACGTTCATCGATATTTCTCCTCCGCATATCCCTTATTTGGCAAGGTGGATGATCTTTCGCAAGGGTTGCGGCTTGATCCTTTTGTCTCATGCCACCGCAATAGAATTGCACGGCACCATTCTGCATTGGAACATCGGCCTGTCTCATTTGTTCCGCTCGCAGGGAAAACTGATTTCGTTGATCGATGCCGGTAGCAAAAAGCAAGCTGGTCTCGCCATCGCATCATAAAGGAGATCTTGATGGTCGACAAAGACAGCGCTCCACTGGCAGTGGTCACGGGAGGTTCTACCGGCATCGGATACGAACTAGCCAAACAGATGGCAGGCCATGGTTATGATGTGCTTTTGGCTGCGGAAGATCCCGTTCGGCTGACCGAAGCTGCCAGGCATTTGCAGGAATACGGTCAACAGGTCATGACCCATTCGGCAGACCTTTCCTCTGAGGAGGGTGTCGATAGCCTTTTTGGCACGATCACAGCACTCGGGCGGCCCGTCGATATCCTATGCGTTAACGCGGGAGTCGGTCTTGGCGGCGCCTTTGCCGACACAGAACTTCAACGCGAATTGAAGATGATCGATCTCAATGTTCGTGGCGCAGTACAGCTAACGAAACTTGTGGTTCGTCAAATGGTTGCAGAAGATAATGGAAAGATCCTCTTTACCTCCTCCATCGCTGCGACAATGCCGGATCCGTTCGAAGCTGTTTATGGTGCTACGAAGGTCTTCTTGCGTTGGTTCGGCGAGGCGCTCCGCGACGAACTGAAGGAAACGAACGTAGGCGTTACGGTTTTGATGCCAGGCGTGACAGACACGAATTTCTTCCAGCGCGCCGAGATGATGAATACCAAAGCCGGCACGATGAAGAACAAGGACGATCCTGCCGTGGTAGCGGAGGCCGCATTCAACGCTCTCTGGCAAGACGACGACAAGGTCATTCCCAAGATGAAAAACAAAATCATGGGTGCTGTCGCATCACTTCTTCCAGATCCCGCAGCAGCGGCAGCGCATCGAAACATGTCGAAGCCTGGTTCGGGCAAGTGAGACGAGGCCATGTCAGACCGTGATAAAATAACACAAGGTACCAATGACCGCTCCGTTGATGAAACGATCGCACAGAGCGGCCCGGGTTTGCCGGATGAGAGCAGTCTTGGACCGACATCATCGAGACCGAAATCAAAGAACAAAGTGAGGCTTTTCTGAAGCGGCAGAGAAACACCGATGCGAAGAAGGGGCGAACATAATGGCCGATGAAAAGCCTCGTTACGGGTCCGCCGAGCCAACCACTGCCTATGAGGGAACTCCGAAAGCCGGACCTTCTTCAGGTCGGGCAAACTCAGCTTGGGCTTTACTGATCGCCGCCGCATTCGTCATTATCGCTGTGGCTGCGGTCATGTTCTGGCCGACTGCCCAAACGTCGCCCTCGTCAGAGGGCTCGGCAGGATCTGGGCCGGTTGGAACATCTGGTCCGGCCCAGCAGAGTCGTTGATCTTACAGTAAGCGCAAGTCAATCTTGCTCCCGTACGCCCGGCGTGGCTTCACGCTGATCGGCGTCTTCGAGGTCACTTTTGACTACAAAGGCGTCCCCATGCTGGCGTCTTGCCTCCCTCATTGTCTCGATCTTCGAAAGATCATCTCCACCGACATCATCACCGTGTTCGATCTGCGCGTTCATTTCTCCCACGCCGGCCTGCAAGGCTGTAGTCTTGACGTCAAGCGCGGAAGCCTTCTTGTCGTTGTGAAGCGCGTTCTTGTCCTCTGACATAACATCTCCTTTCGATCACCATCAGGTAACCGATGGCCAATCCCAATGTTCCGTAATTTGCTTCGATGGCCTTTGCGCCGGGATCATTCGGCTCGGATGGAAGTTCGTTCTCTGACTTAAGGTCGCGGGTAGAGCGTCTAAACGCGAACCGACACGCTGTTTATCGCAAGGGCGTCGAGCCCAAACAGTTCCGCGGCAAACAAGACGGCGGCTTAAAGGTCGTTACAAACCCCTGAGGAGACTATCATGGCATCTTCTGCACAGCCCAAAGGGCTTGCCGTTATCACCGGCGCCTCCACTGGCATCGGCTATCATCTCGCGCAGTGCGCCGGGGCGGATGGCTATGACCTTCTTGTCATTGCCAACGAACCCGCCATTGAGAGCGCCGCTCAGAGCCTGCGAGCTTCTAGCGGTCGCGTTGATGCGCTTGAGACAAATCTTTCAACACCAGAAGGTGTCGATAAACTCATGGAGTGGCTGGCAGCAGACGGGCGCTCCGTCGACATCTTGATGGCGAACGCCGGTGTCGGCTTCGGAAACGATTTTCTCGATCAGGATATTGATGATGTTTTCAAGGTCGTCGATACCAACATCAGAGGAACACTCGACGTCATTCATCGGATTGGCAACCAGATGCGCAGCAGCGGATCAGGCAGGATCCTCATCACCGGCTCGATTGCGGGCTTTGTTCCAGGTAGTTATATGGCGGTCTACAATGCCAGCAAATCCTTCCTGAACAGCTTCTCTTTCGCGCTGCGAAATGAATTGCAAGACAGCGGCGTGACGGTTACGTGCCTCATGCCCGGCGCCACTGAGACCCCGTTTTTCGAGCGCGGTGGTCTCCTCAACACGGCCATGGGTCAATCCAAGAAAGACGATCCCGCAGACGTTGCACAGAAGGGCTACAAAGCTTTGATGGCTGGCGAAGGTGATACCGTAACCGGCTTGACCAACAAGGTGATGAGTTCACTTGCCAATATCATTCCTGCCGGTTTCCTAGCTGAAATGCAGGCGAAAGTCACGAAACCGGGAAGCGGCAAAGATGCCTAGGGGACAGAATGGCAAGCCGCGTTTCGCGGCTTGCCAGCTAATCAGATGATGGGTTTACCGCCCGTTACGGCGATGGTTGCGCCCGATACATAGCTCGAGAGCGGATCTGCCAACATGACATATGCGGTTGCCAGTTCAGCGGGCTGGCCAGCCCGCTTCATCGGAACTTGCTTCCCAAAATTTTTCACCGATTCCTCTGGCATCGTCGAAGGAATAAGCGGCGTCCAGATGGGACCGGGCGCTACCGCGTTAGCGCGAATGCCTTTTTCGGCCAACATCTGCGCAAGGCCTGCGGTAAAATTCTGGATGGCACCCTTGGTGGTAGCATAGGCAAGCAGAGAAGGGTTTGGACTATCCGAGTTGATCGATGCTGTGTTGATGATCGCACTGCCCGGCTTCATATGCGGAACTGCCGCTTTGGTCAGATAAAACATACCATGGATGTTGACCTTGAACGTCAGCTCCCACTCCTCATCCGTGATATCTTCGATGCTCTCGAAGGTTCTTTGATGGGCTGCGTTGTTGACGAGTATATCGATGCCGCCAAGTTCCCTGACGCTCATCTCGATGATCCTGCGGCAGTGTTCTGGGCTTTGAATGTCACCGGGGGCGAGAACAGCCTTCCGGCCCGCCTCTTCCACGAGCCGCTTCGTTTCCTCAGCATCTTCATGCTCTTCCAGATAGGCAATCAAAATGTCAGCACCTTCGCGAGCATAAGCAATCGCTACGGCGCGCCCAATACCGCTATCGCCACCGGTGATAACTGCGCGCTTGCCTTTCAAGCGATCAGAGCCGCGATAACTTGTCTCGCCGTGATCTGGAATAGGGTTCATTTTGTTCGTCAGACCAGGCATCGGCTGCTGCTGCGCGGGCTGTGGAGGTGTGGGATGGTTGACCATTACAGTCTCCTTCTCCTGGATTGAAAAAGAATGCCGACAAGATTGATTGTCGGCATCGCGATCAAAGGCTTAAGCAGCGATTACTGATTGAGCTTTTTTGCCATTTCGAGGTGATGTTCCAAGGCAGGTCGCGTCTGCGTGGCCCACGCCTTCAGGCCGGAATTGTCGCCTCCATCGCCATAACGCTTGAAGAGATCGACCGCCTGTTCATGGGCCTTTTCTTGGTCGCTGTGGTATTGCTTGACGAAGTCAGCGCCTTGAAGACCTTTCAACTTGTCGAACATGCTTTGATGCGCCGAAATCATCTTCGTCGGGATCTCGGCCTTCACCTTGCCAGAAGACACCATCTGCTTCAGTTCATTGGTGGTTTTCTCGTGATCGTTGATCATCTGCTGCGCAAAAGCTTTGGTTGGAGCGTCGCCGCGTTCCAGCGCAAGTTTGCTGGACTCGATCTCAAACATGTCGCTCGATGCCGCTTCAGTGACAAAATCCGCAGTCTTTGGAGCCACGCCGATGACGGAGTTGATCCCGGTCTTCTCTGCAGTGGACTGCGCCAGGACAGGTCCGGAGATCAGCGCCGCTGCGGCCACTGAGAGAATAAGAGCGTATTTCATATATTTTCTCCTCGTGAAATTAGCTCTCGTCCAACTCTAACGCCTATCAAGTGTTCCATTGTTTTTAGACCAACTATGATCCAATCGGAGATATTGATCACTCCATCGTTGCGCCCGGCTTTTACGAAGCTCGCGAAATAGCAGGTGAGGAAGAGTGCTCGCCTAACGCGGGTATAGCCACGTCAAAAAAGCCAGCCCCAACGCGATCAATGCCAGCACCGGAGTAACTACGAAGAGGTAACCTACCCTACCGGTTTGCGATTCAGTACGATTTGTGACCGGCTCCTGCATGGCGACGTCAAAGTTCTTTTCGCGGTCCTGACGTGCCGTCGCCTGTGTCTCGCGTGCGATGTCGGCCTGCTCGCTTGACATCGGTGATCCGGCGGCCTCGGCGTCGGTTTCCATAGGCGCAAGAGCCGGATCGAAGCCCGCGCGGATATCTGCTGTATGTCCGGCTTGAATATCGCCACGAACCTGGGAAGGCGTTGAGCCCTTGTTCTCTTTCGTTTCTCGACTCTCTGCCATATTTTCCTCCACTTGCACTGCGGCTCGATCTCAGCCGCCCTTGATGGTCCCGTAGATGACGACAGTCAGATAAAGAGCAAAGGCCAAGGCTAGTGCGCCCATAAAGAAGAAGGCGAGACCTCGACCGGCGGACGCTTTTTTCGCTCTTTGCTTTGGGTCGTGTGTGTCGGGCGCAATACCCGGTTCGCGTTCAGGGGGAAGTGTCATAATGCATCTTCCTTATGATGGTCGGCAAGGCCGACGTCGATATAAACCGCCTCGCCGCAAGGCGAGACGGCGCTCCGATCTGAGCACTGATCCAATTACATCTCTTGCTCTTTCTGCGCTCCGCTTCCAGGCTTGGCAGGGGATAGAACCGGCTTTTGTCCAAGAGCTGTCATTGGCGAAGTTTTGAATTCGCCTTTACCGTCAACCGACTGGCCGCTAGACCACCGGCCGCCCGCAGGCTCCTGGCCATCCACCTGGAAGCCGAGATAGGCGTAGCTGAACTCGCGGTTTTCCTCTTCCTGAGGGAAGCTGTTTGGAATAGGGAAGACGCCTTTGGATCCGCCGAGTTCTTCCAGTGCCGCAAGCCACTGATTCTGGTGCATGGTGTCACGCGCGATCAGATAGGAAAGCATATCCTTCATGCCGGCGTCGCTCGTCATATTGTAAAGGCGCACGGCCAGAACACGCCCTGTCGACTCAGCTGCAACATTGGCCGTCATATCCGCGGCAATGTTCCCGCTCGCATAGATATGCGACATGTCGAAGGGAACACCATCGGAATCGACAGGCATTGCAGACAGACCAGCCGACAGGAGGTTTTTGAGATTAAGGCCTCCCAGAACGGCCCCACCGATAGGATCCGCTGCAATGTCCTCCTTAACCTTCAGGGGCGCGCCCTCCAAATTCATGGCAACGGCTGTGGCAAGCATTTCGATATGCCCCAGTTCTTCGGCTGCTGTGTTCATCAACAGGTCACGGAACTTGGGATTGCCTCGGGCACCACAGGCTTGGAAGAAATACTGCATGGCGACGCGGATTTCGCCTTCGATCCCGCCGATGGCCTGCTGAAGGGCACGGGCAAACAATGGGTCGGGCGTTTCTACGCGGACCGGATATTGGAGCTTTCCGTCGGTGTAAAACATAAGGCTTTCCTTTTCTTGAGGGGTCTGCTTGATGTGTGGAAAGCCGTCCAACAAGCGGACTGGTGTAATGTTTCCCCCGAAGGACTTTTTTTAAATTTTGCGTTTTGCAAGCTTCATCGCAGCCGCAGGTGGTGCTCGGAGAATGTGGCTGAGCACAAGGCACCGCCACAGGAATGCGCGTCTCCGCAACGCTTAGCGTATTCCGTTCAAGCTAACGCGCTTGTGCGGGAACAAGGGCGAATTCTCCCTGTTGGACGAGCTTATCAAGGGAGACATCTATGACTTTACAACTCGCGCTCACAAAAAATGACTTAGCGCCCGCGACTGAGTCCGATGACGGCACGACAGTGGTTGCTTCCGACCTTGCCTATAAGAAACTTTCGATCGTGAATGTTGTCTTTTTTGGCAATCCGCAAAGAGATGGGGGCTGGGTGTTGATAGATGCAGGTCTTCCCCTCTCTAGTAAGACGATCATCGACTGCGCAGAACGTCGTTTCGGTAAGACAAAGCGGCCGCTCGCCATCATCATGACTCACGCGCATTTCGATCACGCCGGATCATTGGAGACGCTGGCTCGCCACTGGGAAGTGCCCATCTATGCGCATCCATTAGAGTTTCCATATCTGAACGGGCAAGCTTCTTATCCGCCAGCCGACCCCACCGTCGGGGGAGGTGCGATGGCTTTACTTTCGCCGCTCTTCCCGCGTTCACCGGTCGATGTATCAACGCGGCTTGAAAGCCTTCCTGCCGATCAGAGTGTCCCGGGTATGCCCGGCTGGATATGGCTTGCGACCCCTGGTCATTCACCCGGCCACATTTCCCTATGGCGAGAAAGCGACCGTACGCTTATCGCAGGCGATGCCGTCATCACGACCGGACAGGAATCTGTTTACGAGGCCCTAATGCAGGAGCCGGAAATTCATGGACCTCCGGCTTACTTTACACCCGATTGGGAGGAAGCCGAGCAGTCTGTGATCGCAATCGCCCGTTTGGAACCGGAGCTGTTGATCACCGGGCATGGCGCACCAATGAAGGGCAATGACATGCGCAAGGCTTTGAAAGAGCTGGCGCATCATTTTCGGGAGATCGCGGTGCCGGATGGCGGCACCTACGCCGTTGATCCCGCTAAAGCGGGGAAAAATAGCAATGACGCCTACCGCTAAGATAGGCGTCACCTCAGTTGCCGGGTGTCAAACTGCATTGATGCTCGGCAGAAAATCTTCGACCTGTTTACGACGGTCTTCATCAAGCGAGGCGATGTTCTCAGCCCAGAACTTTTCTGCTTCCGGCGAATCTTGATCCCATTGGCGAACATTGGTGATGTTGTCGTCAATCTTGGATTTGCGCTGACCACCGAGTTTCACATATTGATCGGCCAGTTCTTTTGCCTCATTTTTCATAGAAACGTCCATCCTCATTGCGTTGCTGGGGGAAATCGGTGCTAGTAACCCAACGTTGTAGGAACTCCAAAGTTTCCCTTGACCGTATTCGGCCTCTCATTTTGCCGTGGGGTCGTGTTCAACTTGATATCGAAGTGATGCGGGCTAGAGGGACAGGCGATCACAATCTTTTCGCTCTTTTGTTTCATCAGGCCGCCATCTTTCGGCAACTTGCCGTGCACTTCCGGCAGATATCGACACAGTGTTCCATTCCGCCCAATCTCTCGCAGTCAGCGGCGCACAATCCGCAAATTTCCGCACATTCCCGGCAAACATGCTTATGATGGTCAGAGTCGATCAGCATGAAATGGGCGGCCGTTCTGCAAATCTCAGCGCATGCCATCATCAGCCGGAAATGATGCGACTCCACATGTTCACCACCGGTTTCCAGGCAATGATTCATAGCAGTCGAGGTGCAGGTGCTGTAGCAGGCGAGGCAAAGCTCTACGCAGCGCTTCATGTCATCGCTTAGATGGGTCATTAGAGATCTCCAATGTTGGACATTCCAACCAAAACAGATCACCGATGTTCCCCGTCATCTGTTCGCTCCAGTGGAGTCGCTCTGGTGACTAGGCAAACTCCTATCAGATCTCTGTCCATTTTCCTCCTAGAAGCTCCTTGCGAACCACATGCCTGAGGAACTTCATCCTCCCTTCTTTGTTTTGACGCGGACGTGCCCGAGCGATATGCGGCGGACCAGGAAGGAAGCACTGCAATGGCTGGCGAGCATGCCGCGCGGACAGCACAGGAACATTGGAAAAGCCCTTACCGCCTGAGGGTTCATCGAAGCAAAAAACACACAAACATATGGGTCTTGGTGGCTGCTCTATTACTTATGGCGGCTATCGCGTTTTCGCTCTTCTGGTGGTTGACGAGGCCAACTTTGTCCTTCCGGCAAGGCGATCCATCACTGGAAGGCGGCGACCCGGCTAAGGGACGCCTCGTCTTCACGGCAGGACTTTGTAATGCCTGTCATGCTACTCCGGGTCAGGACGACCCGATGAAGCTTGGCGGCGGACTCGCGCTTGCCAGTCCCTTTGGGACATTCCGCGTCCCCAATATCTCTTCCGACCCCGTCGAGGGGATCGGCGCGTGGTCTGCGGCCGACCTTGCCAATGCCTTGGTCGATGGCGTCTCGCCAAAAGGTCAACATTATTACCCTGCGTTTCCGTATGTGGGTTACACCGGGATGCATGTTGAAGATATTCGCGATCTTTACGCCTATCTCCGGACCCTGCCCGCCGCTCACGGTAAGCCGCCACCGCACGATCTGCCGCTGATATTCAGGATCCGCCGTATGATCGGCATATGGAAGTTGCTGTATTTCCGGCCAGGAATGACACAAGCGCAGATGAGCACGGACACGCTGGTAACGCGCGGTTCTTATCTGGCGGAGGTCATGAGCCACTGCGCCGAATGCCACTCATCACGCAATCTTTTCGGTGCAATTAAGCCATCAACACGCTTCGCAGGCGGCATTGATCCTGAAGGAACCGGTTTCGTACCGAATATCACCGCACAAAGGCTGAGCCAGTGGAGCGAGAACGACATTGCGGCAATGCTAAAGAGCGGTCAGACGCCCGATCATGGGACGGTCGGCTCCTCCATGGCGGATGTCGTCTCCAACCTCGCTGCCTTACCGGAAAGTGATCGCCGCGCTATTGCTCATTATGTCAAAACATTGCCGGCTCGGCCGACTACGAATCCCTGAACATACTAAAAGAAAGCTCTTTCTTACTGGTCATAGAGATAGGCGGCGAGATGGCGCGCCTCCTCCTCGTTAATGCCAGTGACAGGCATCGCCGAATGAGGCTCAAAATGCTGCGGGGAGAGGATCCATTGAACAAGATTTTCGGGACTGTTGTTCACTGAACCGGCAAGGTAGATTTTCTCCCGCAGCTCAGCCAGAGAAGGCCCGACCTTACCGTCCGCGCCAGCGATTCCCGGAATAGTATGACATCCACTACAGCCATATCGTGTGAAGATCGCAGGAGCCTTGGAGGGATCCCCGCCGGTAAGTGCTATCGCCGCAGCCCGGCGCTGCTGCGATTGCTTCACGGTACTCACACCGACGACGATGAGCGGCGCGATTGTAAGAATAAGACCAACAAGAAACCAGTCTCTCAGATGGGTCGGCGCAAGCTGCATAGCGACCTCCTCATAATTTAACATCTTCGCCTGGTGGTAATAACATCACGGCAGCGGTTTCATTGACCGGATGCGCCGACTGCTTGATCCATAAGGCAAGAAGGAAAAGCGCAACGCCAGCATAGACTACGCCCGCTGGCACCCACATTACGACGCCGGCTAGTTGCTGATCCTCAAGCGGCGTCAAACCCCAGGAAACAGCATCTTGTGTTTGGTGGACATAAGCAACGCGCGGAGCAAGTGCGATGAGCGCTCCAAGGATTGCCGTATGGAGCATGGTCAACAGCAGATCGAAGGCTGCCATACCATAATCGCTGCGCCAAATCATTGCCCACCAGAAGACCAACGCGCTGAGAAAGAAGCTCCAATGCTGGAGACGATGGAGAAGGACCGAGCTCACCGTGGCGTCAAAGAACGCCGGATGATGCCAGATCCAGATGGCTGCGGCGTGCAGGATTGTCGCCGTCGATGGACGGCTCATTGCGTCCCAACCTGCTCTCGCCTCCCTAAGATTTAAGAAGCGTGAAAGCCAGTGCCTCACGCGCCTTGGCATTGCCCAAACGATTATTCCCATCGGCCGCGACAGAGCAAGCAAAGGCGCGGATACCGCCATTAGTATCTCATGCTCCACCATATGCGCGGTGAAAAGATGCTCGCCAAATTCATGAATTGGAGAGACAAGAGCAACCACGAGGCCAAGCCAACCGCACCAGAAAAAGGCGACGGAGGCCGATGTTACCCGAGCGATAGATGACCTCCTGCGAAGGCGCGCAAGCCCCGCAGCATAGCAGATACCACTTGCGGCAATTGGCCCCAGAATCCAGACATCAAAGGTCCAGCCAATGGATCCGTGTCCAGCTCCGTCATGTGCCAAAGCCGGGCAAGCGCATAAAGTCAAAAGAAGAATAGGCAACGCTATCTTTGACATGGATTTAGCAGCGCTGCCGCCGCTCCCTGCATGACAAGCGCAAAAACGAAGATGAGCCCAACGGTGAAACTGAGTCGCGACAGGAACGAAGCTGTTCGCGCCTTCGGACTATCTCCTACCCAATAGGACAAGACGGTACTACCGAGCGCCGCAGCAGCAAGAACAGCGGAGGTTCCGAGGCTCCAGTTCGCTCTTTGCTCACAATCAGCATAAGGAAGGATCTGGCCAATTTGAGTGTTCAGAGCCCATAGAGTTGGTGCAAGGATCAACCCACCAAGTTTTCCAACACTTACGATCATAGCCGCGGCACCCAATAGAGGCACGCATAGAGCGGCAACCATGTCAGGATCACGAAGTTCCAATAAAGGGCGTTGTCCTGAACATCGCCGTATCGCCGCGGATTGTCTGCGTGTTTCGTAAACATCAGGCAGGTCAAAACGATCGTTTCGATGACGTCGGTGGCGATATGCGTGGTATGAAGCCCAAGCAGCACCCAAACAATGGAGCCATAGGCATCGTCATCCCACTTCACATGGAGAGCCGGGAACTCGAAGATGCGGATAAACAGCGGCAGCACGCCAAACAGCGACATAACCACCAATCCAAGCTGCACCCTTCGTAGCTGACGACGCGCCGCCTAACGAGAGACGAAGATATTGGGGACGCCGCTAACGATCAGCACACCGGTTAACAGGCTGCCAGCGAAAAGATCGGGCGGAGGTGCCTTTGGCGGCCAGTTCGGAGACAGGCTCATCAGGTAGAAATAAACCGCGATCGCCAAGGCAAAGCCGGTGCCTTCGATCAGCATGAAGGCGCAGGTGCCCCACCAGGTGGGGCTGGCCAGGCCATCGGCGTGAGGGGGAAGTTTGGCGAGGTCGAGGACAACGCGCTCTCTGATCATGCCTCATCCTCCGGCACGCCTTTCGGCCAAAACCAACCGATGAGGGTGACAGCAACGGGAACTGCGCCCCACACCACACCCCATGGCGAAAACATCGACCATATCAGCATGACCGCACTGCCAAGCGCGGCCCATAATGGCCAAATGGAATCTCCCACCGAAGACTCGCGCGATTCCGGCAAGGCGCTGACAACACTTGTGATCAGGATCTCGCGCCGATCGACCCGCAACCCATCGCCGACAGGCAATATGTCTGAAGGAGGCCAAAGAGGGTCGCGAGATTGGACAACTGGAATTCGCCGGAAATTGTAAGGCGGCGGCGGAGAGCGGGTCGCCCATTCCAGCGTTGATGCCTCCCATGGGTTTGAGCCCGCAGGAAGACCATACTTGAGGCTTCTCGCAACATTGATGAAAAAGATGAGAAATCCAGCCGCCAGAGCAAGGGAACTCAGGCTAACAAAGAGGTTGATGCCACCCCAGGAAAGGTCGGCGGGATAGGTGTAAACACGCCTTGGCATTCCGAGGAGACCGAGGATATGCATCGGGAAAAAGGTGGCGTGGAAACCAAGGAAAATGAGCCCAAACGACCATTTCCCAAGGCGCTCGCTCATCATCCGGCCCGTCATTTTTGGAAACCAGTAGTAGATTCCGGCGATCAGCGGAAAAACTGCCCCGCCGATCAGCACATAATGAAAATGGGCGACGACAAAATAGGTATCATGGACCTGGGTATCGAAAGGCACTGAAGCAACCATAATACCTGTGAGGCCTCCCATCACGAACGTGATGATGAATCCGATGATGAAAAGCAGCGGAGTCTTAAATACCGGACGCCCCGCCCAAAGCGTTGCGATCCAGCAAAAAACTTGAATCCCAGACGGAATACCGATGGACATGCTGGAGGCGGTGAAGAAGCTTTCACCGACCCTTGGCAGGCCGACGACGAACATATGGTGGACCCAAAGACCGAAAGACAAAACACCAACGGAGATCAGCGCCATAACAAGAGGCAGATAGCCGACGATCGGCCTTCGCGAGAAGGTCGAAATTACCATCGACGCCATGCCAACGGCCGGTAAAAAGATGATGTAGACTTCGGGATGTCCGAAGAACCAAAAGAGATGCTGCCACAACAGCGCGTCGCCCCCCTCGGCCGGATTGAAAAAATGTGTGCCGACAAGACGATCGAGGATCAGCGCTGAGCTTGAGAACATGACGGCGGGCATCGCCAGGATGACGAGAAATGCCATGACGAGCATCGCCCAGACAAGAAGCGGGATGCGGTCGAGCGACATTCCGGGGGCGCGCTGTTTGAAGACTGTTACGACGATCTCAATCGCAAGAGCGAGCGCCGAAACTTCCGTGAAAGTGATCATCTGTGCCCAGATATCGGCGCGCTTTCCGGGGCTATATTCCGGACCGGACAAAGGCACATAGGCAAACCAACCGACATCCGGGGCCGTATCCAGGGCAAAAGAGACCCAGAGCAGAGTGCCGCCAATGACGAACATCCAGTAGGAGTAGGCATTAAGCCGCGGAAAGGCGATATTGCGCGTCCCCACCATCAACGGAACGAGATAAGCCGCCATCGCCTCCATGACGGGGACTGCAAACAGGAACATCATGGTCGTGCCGTGCATAGTGAAAATTTGATTGTAGCGGTCGGGACTGATGAACCTCGCCTCCGGTCCGGCAAGTTGCAGCCGCATGAAGAGCGCGAGGACACCGCCTAAAGCCAGAAAGACAAAAGCTGTGGCGATGTAGCGCTTGGCAACGATCTTATGATCGACCGTGGCAACCGCGCTCCAAAAACCCGGCCTAGTTTGCCAGGTCGCCTCGAGACGCTTTTCAAGATCGAGATCGGCCAGATATTCATCGGTCAGCGTGTAAGTGGCTTCTCCCATTACTTCAGACTTTCCAGGTAAGCGGAGACCCGCAGGAGTTCGTCGCTGGTGAGCGGCACATTGGGCATATTGTTTCCTGGCTTCAGCGTCTGCGGGTCCGCAATCCAAGCGGCCAAACTGCCCCGCGTGTTTTCGAGAAGACCTGCGCCGATGGTGCGCCGGCTGCCGACGTGGGTGAGGTCAGGTCCAGCTATACCTCGAGCTTCCGTTCCGCGGATCGCATGACAAGCTGCACAAGGCTTTTCCATGAAGATGGCTTTGCCAGCCAATGCATCCGCGGCAGCCGACCCAGGCGCATCCGACCGCTGGACGTCTTGCCACTTGACGAAATCAGCACCGGTATCGACCACAACAAAAAAGCTCATATGGCTGTGCTGGAGGCCGCAGAATTCCGCACACTGGCCGCGAAAAACACCGGGCTTACCTGCATCAAGGACCAAGCTGTTCGGTCGCCCGGGGATCAGATCCTGCTTGCCCGCCAAGCTAGGCACCCAGAAAGAGTGAATGACATCATCCGCTTTAAGAATCAGCCTAACTTTTTTGCCGACCGGAATATGAAGCTCATTGGCGGTGACGAAGCCTTGCGAGCCATCTGTATTAAGATAGATGAATTGCCACCACCACTGGTGGGCGTGGACCTCGATAGTGACATCGGCCTGTTCTCCATCCCCAATGCTGCGCGTCGTCAAGAAGCTGGCGATGGTGAAACCAGTGATGATCACGACTGTCGCGGCAAGCGCAGCAGAAATAGCGATCGTGATCCTGCGTTTTCCGCCCTCTCCATCATGCGCACCTTCGGCAGAACGGCGTCGGATCAGTGCTGCAAACATCATCAGGACAACAAGAAACCAGACAAGTGTGCAGACCCCGACGATACTGAAGATCAGTGACCTTAAATGTGTGGAAGCCTCGCCTTGAGCATTGAAAACAGATTGAACGCCGCTACACCCTGAAAGCGCGCCTGTTAGCACCACAGCGAACGCCCCTCTTTTCACGGTGAAGGCCCCCTGTTCACGTTCTTGTCCGTCGGACCCTGCTCAAAAAGTATGGCTGCCGGTCCGCGATTTTCCGCAGGTCGAGTGTGCTTTTCATCATTGCGCTGCGGCGCGGAGAGGCTCGGCGAATAAGCGCCGAGAGCCTTTACATAACCTGCTAGCTGCCAGATTTCGTCGATGGTCATCTTGTCGGAGAACGACGGCATGCCGTGGGGGCGGCCATCGTGAATCGAGGCCACGATAGAGACCATTGAGGGCCCATAGATCCACCAGCCATCGATAAACGAAGGGCCATTGGCGCCGCGTCCGTCACCGTGACAGGAAGCGCATCCAAACCAGCTGTAAAGTCGCTTGCCCTGGCTCATATCGTAGGCGGTTAGTTCGTAAGGCTTGCCAATCGCGAAGTAGACCTCAGGCGGCGCCCCGCTGATCTTATTGGGCATTAGACGATAGTGTTCCAAAGCTGACATGATAGGCGGATCCGTGCGGTACTGCCTGGGCGTTCGCAACCAGCCCAGAGCGGCAGAGCTGGCAGCCACGACAAGACACGACACAATCAGCGCAAGATGATTTTTGTGGGGGATCGACGCCATGGTCGCAACCTGTCAAGAAGCGATCGCTTCCTCCAACCTGCTCACGCGCACGGGCAGAAGTTTGTAGGATGGCGTTTTGGCTTGTGGGTCATGGTGGCCGACTGGAAATAAAGGATTGGTTTCCGGGAAATAAGCCGCGCAACATCCTCGCGGAATATCGTAGGCAACAATGCGGAATCCCGACACCGAGCGCGCCACATGCTGATCGATGGCCGTTGTTAATCGCACCAATTCATTGGGTTTAAGACCCAATTGGTTGATATCGTCTTGATGCATCAACACGATCTGGCGGGTCCCGTCGATGCCGCGGAAACGATCCTTGTAACCATAAACCGTCGTGTTGAACTGATCGTTGGAGCGAATGCTTGCCAGACGTAGCACGTCCTCTGCGCCCGCTAATTCTGGAAACCCGGGGAAAAGTCGTTGCGGCGTGATGAAGTTGGCCTTGCCGCTTGCGGTTACCCACTTCCGCTCCCTCGCCGGCAGAGGGCGCGGAATACCGCCCGGTTGGAACAGGCGTTCGTTGAAGCCCTTAAAGGTCTCTGGATAGGTTGCCTCGATGGCATCGCGGATTTTGCTGTAGTCCGCTACCCATTCATCCCACGCAACCTCACCCTTTGTAACCGTTGCCTTGGCAAGACCGGCAACGATAGCCGGCTCGGACAGAAGCATGTCACTGGCTGGCTCTACCCTTCCCCGCGATCCGTGGAAATGAGCGACGGAACTTTCGATAGATACTGCCTGCGGGCCGCTCGCTTGCTCATCGATCTCCGTTCTACCGAGGCATGGTAACAGATAGGCAATCTCGCCGTGAAGGACGTGGCTTCGATTGAGCTTGGTGGCGATCTGCACAGACAGCCGCAACCTGCGCCAGGCAGCTTCCATGGCCTCGGTCTCAGGAACCGCGCGCAGAAAATTCCCGCCAAGGCTCACAAATGCCTTCACGTTTCCGCTCATGATCGCCTGGCAGGCGTCAACCGTCGTATGTCCCTCCGATCGTGGCGGCTCGAAACGATAGAGTTCTGATAGTTTATCAAGGGGGACGAGGTCAGGCTTTTCCGTGATGCCAACGGTTCTTTGACCTTGCACATTGGAATGACCGCGTACCGAACAGATATTGGCGCCAGGCTTGCCGATATTGCCGCGCAATAACGCGAGATTGGCGAGCATGTGGACATTTTCGACGCCCATTATCTGCTGAGTCAGCCCCATGCCATAGCAGATCAAGACGGCATCGGAAGCCGCGTAGGTGCGTGCGGCCTGGATCATTTGCGCGCGCGTCAAGCCGGAAACCTCTTCAAGATCTTCCCAGCTGTAAGCTTTCGCCGCAGCGGCAAACTCCTGAAATCCGGCAGTTTCCTTGCTGATGAAGTCGTGGTCCAGAATATGCTTCTTATCCGCAGCCGCGATCGAAGCTGCAAAAGCCATTGCGGCGGCATTGTCTGGATCGCCAGGCTCATCATCATTGCCAGCCGCTTTACGTATGCCGGCGGCATGAAGCGCTTCATCGGCTTCCACTAGCGCTTTGCAGATTCCGAAGAGCGCCGCGGTATCTCCGCCGTTTTTTACCTGATAGTATTCCGAAGAAATTTGTGTTCCACGGTTGGTGGCCATTTCGGTAGGAGACTGCGGATTGACGAAACGCTGCAGACCAGGCTCATGGAGAGGGTTAATGGTAACGATCTTCACACCGCGGTTGACCGCTTCCTGCAGTTGATGCAACAGCCTTGGCGAAGACGTGCCTACGTTCTGCCCGATGTAGAAAATACAATCGCAATTCTCGAAGTCCGTCAGAACGGCTGTTCCCACAGATGCTCCGATACTTTGTGGCAGCGCGACGGAAGAGCTCTCATGGCACATATTGGAGCAGTCCGGCAGGTTGTTGGTGCCGTAGATGCGCGCAAAAAGCTGGTACATGTAGGCGGTCTCGAGACTGGCGCGCCCTGAGGTATAGAACTCCACGCCGTCAGGATGGAGCGAGCGAAGTTCTCGGCCGATTTCGGCAAACGCGTCCTCCCAAGCGACCGCGACATACTTATCCGTCCGAGCATCCCACCGCATCGGATGGGTCAACCGTCCTTGCTCTTCGAGATCATGATCACTCCAGCCTTCTAGTTCGGTCAGGCTATGCTTACTGAAGAATTCGAGGTCGGCGCGGCGCGATGTGATCTCCCAGGCTGTTGCTTTCGCCCCGTTTTCACACACCTCTAGCGGATGAGGCTTAGCGGGCTTTGCCCAGGCGCAGCTGACGCACATAAAGCCATCAGCCTTGTTCTGATGCACAAGCATAGAACCACCGGAAACAGGAACGTGCTCACGCAACATGATTTCAGTGACCGATCGCGCCGAGCCCCAACCGCCGGCAGGTCCGCTGTCAAAGCCAATGCGCGGACGTTTCTTCGGTTCATCTGTCATCGCGACCACTCCTTCACAAGGTCCGCCTAACCTCCTGAAGGCACCTATGTTCCCACGGGCAACATCATCTTCTTCCCGACTGCATGGCTTTGAATCCGTGGACAATTATCTCTTGCGCTTGAGCGCCCAGTAACCAAGCGCTCCGCATGCGATCACGACGACAGCCGCCATAGCAATCATTGGCAGATTTGATTCAATCACCTTTTTCTCCTGTCAGCGTGTCAGTGCAGACGGATCGCCCGGGGTCAAAACAAAAAACCACACCGCCGCCAAAACGAGCCCGAGGAGAAATATGGCACAGACAAAGCCCATCATGCGTGAGCCAGCTCGTGCCTCTGTTTGTTGAGGAGTTTCTCGTTTGTCGATCATGGTCACCCAACAAAAGCGGGGCAGTTTATGTTCCAACAGACAACCAAAAGTTGGAATCCCGCTGTAATCACGGCATGAAGCATGGAACATAGCCACGGGCATTTTCTAAACAATTTTCGAAGGATGCGGGAACATATGCCAGCAATAATCTTTGTAGAAGATTGACACGCGTGAGGCGAAGCGGCACTTACAAAAAGCCCGTGATTACTTGAAAAGTGTTTGTTGAAGGACAGTCTTTCATGAAGACGAGTATGAAGCTTTTAGCGGGCAAACATGTCCTGATCGTTGAGGACGAATATCTCGTTGCTGCTGAAGCACGTCGTGCTCTAGAAAAAGCAGGAGCCGTGGTTGTCGGGCCCGCGCCGTCAGTTGAAGAAGGTATCCGACTGTTGGAGGTCTCTCAAGTGGACGGAGCGATCTTGGATATCAGGCTCGACGGGGAGACTGTATTTCCCATTGCGGATCGCCTGATCGAGCTCAACATACCTTTTGTCTTTGCTACTGCCTATACGCAGACGGAACTCCCAGGTCGGTATGGTGGATATGTCTTGTGTGAGAAGCCGGCCGAACTTGATGTGATTGCGTCGGCGCTCTTTGCCAATCATCACAAGGATCACTAGGGGAGAAGCGCGGTCGCTAATGGCCTTCGGCAACGGCCAGCAACGCCTCGGGATCGACTCGACTTGCTCGAAATTCCCCGATAAGCCCGCGATACTCTTCCTCGGGGCGGCCGTATGTGTCGGCCGCGAAGAGCTCGAGGGCGGCGCGATCTCGTATGATGATCAATCCGCGCTTCGATATGACCAACCGCCGACCCTCCAACTCATGCAGAGCGAGCGTGACACTTGGGCGACGGACTGCAAGCATGATGGCAAGAAATTCATGCGTTAACGTCATGCTCTCAGAGCCAGTGCGGTCATGGCACATCAAAATCCAGCGGGCTAAGCGCTCTTCAACGGAGTGATTGGCATTTGAAAGAGATGTAAAGGCCGCCTGAACAAGGAAGATATTCACGTAGGCGCCGAGGACTTCCCGCAATCCCTTGCATTGTTCGAACAGTTCGCGCAGTACGTCAGCGGACACCCTTAACGCCTGCCCTTCAATCTGCATTAACGTATCGAACGGAGAGAACCGTGCCTGAAGGACCGGCACGATAGGCGCAAAACCTTCGAGCCCGACCAGACCCACCTCGCTCGATTTGTTTTTGGGCGACTGTACGATGATGGATGCAACGCCAGAAATGGGAAAGTAGCAGTATTCTACGTTCTGGTCGTGCTGTGACAGCATTTCGCCCTTCATCAAGGTGACAAGCTCCAAATGCGGCAGCAATCTGCTGTAATCTGCAGCACCAAGCACTTGAAGTAGCTTGTTGGACCGTGGCAACTGAGCGTTGAGGTGCATAATTTCCCCTTGAAAAAGTCCCTTCGAACTTCTTCATCAGAAACTTGTTCCCGCCTCGCCAAAATTATTTCCGGATTTTCTCAATCAAATGGAAGCAGTGCATTTAACTCAGCGATTGCCCTTTTCGGGAGCTCGGTCGGTAGATAGGTTACATTGCTATTGCTTCAGTAGCGAACTTGGCAAAGATCACAGAAAGCGGAGGCTTTTCAGTCAAGGAAACCACGCATCAAGGCTTCCTCTTCGGCGCTCGTACCTCAACGAAATCTAGGTTCTTTTAGCAACGCCTCGTTAAAAGCTGGCGTTTCGATCGATTATCCACCGGAACATGAACTGGCAGAAAAGACGCGAGACGCAGATTATACTGCCTGAATGTCGTGCTCGGTCGCGGGCCACATCAAGGGGAAAAGTTCGCCAGATGAGATTGGCTGGGAAAAAAAGAAGCCCTGGAGATCTGAACAGCCAAGCGCTTCCAGAAAGTCGCGCTGTTCCTCGGTTTCAACACCTTCGGCAGTCACCGATAGATGAAGCGTATGGGCAAGACCGACGATAGCGGCGATGATGGCCGTTCCGTTCGAGTGAGAACCTAGAAGCTTCACAAAGGACCGATCGATTTTCACGCGATCTATGCCAACGTGAAGCAGGTGGCTGAGAGACGAAAATCCCGTCCCAAAATCATCAAGGGCGATCTTGATGCCTGTTGCCCGTAGCCTGATCAGTACAGCTTGTGTCGGCTCATCTATCGTAAAGAGGGATGATTCCGTGACCTCGAGTTCGAGGCGCCATGGTTCCAAGCCTGTTTCCTCTAGAATGGCATTCACTTCGCCTTCGAAGCTCGGGCTCTTCAATTGGGTTGGGGAAACATTAACCGCGACATAGGTATCCTTTGGCCAGAGCTTGGCGGCCTGGCAAGATCGTCTGAGCACCTGTCGTCCGAGTTCGTGTATCAAACCCGCCTCTTCAGCAAGCGGGATGAAATGATCGGCGCTTAATAGGCCGTAACGATGGTGACGCCAGCGCGCCAAAGCTTCCGCGCCCGATATTTTTGAGCCGGCCCGCGCCTGGTGGATGGATTGAAAATGCATCTCGAGACAGCCGGGATCGGGAAGATGATGCCGTTCTTTATCAAGATGCTCACTCTCGCCGATAGAAAGCAAGTTTCTAAGCTCATCCTTCCGGGCCTCGCGCTCGGTTTTCATCTGATCCATGGTCGGCGCATAGGCGAGCCAGCGCCCCCGCCCGCCCATCTTAGACTGATAGAGCGCCACATCGGCGGATCTCAGAACGTCGCTCGTTGTCTGCGCGCTTTTGTCCAACATCGCAATGCCAATGGAGCAGCCGATGTGAACCGTTACCTCGCCATCCATTAGGACGAATGGATTGCTGATTTCCGAAACGATTCTCTTAAGAAGCGGGCCATAACTCTCTTCCGCCTCCTCGACGTGCGTCAGCAAAAGAGCAAACTCGTCACCGCCGATACGTGCCAGAGTATCCTTTTCCCCGATGATATCCTTCATACGGGCCGCGGCCTGGCGTATCAGTTCGTCGCCGGCAGCGTGTCCAAACGTGTCGTTGACGGCCTTGAACCGATCAAGATCGATAAGAGCGACCGCAGAGGCTTTGCCTTTGGCAACAAGTCGCTCGGTGGCGTCTTCCAGTCGAGCTGCAAACATGGCGCGATTGGGAAGGGATGTCAGCACATCGTGCAGAGCAAGATGGCGTGCGGCCTGTTCACTGAGCTCCAACTTAGACAGGCTTCGCCGCAAACGCTGTATCAACGTGTAAAACAGGATTGCGGTAATCAACGCGGCTGCGGAAAGCGCTGGAATAAGTCTTTGCACAACGCGAGATCCCGGAAGGTCGGGACGCCAGATGATGAAGCCGATCGGCTCCTTGGTCGCCGTTGCATCGATCTCGAACGCAACCTCGGTCTCATCAACATCCGCAGCCCGTGAAAATCGCGTGCCATTCAATCCTTGATCGCGACTGAGAGTGTCGAGAACGGCACCATCGAGAAACCGAATCGCGATGAGATAGACCGGTTGGTTCTGAGCAGAGATGTCCGAGCTGTAAGCGTGCCTGATTGGGGCGATGCCGACAATGGAGGGGCGCCCTTCAAGACGCATCATCTCGACAGCCGTTCGATCGACGGTATCGAGCGAAGCAGGCTGTTCTCCCGGCAAGACCCTTTCAGAAATTCCCGTATCTATGCTTTGAAGTTGCTGCAGCATCGGCCGCAAAAGTGGCTTTATCCATTTAAATCTCTTGCTATCAGCCGCGTCAAAATCCATTGCCAGATTTTGATCAGCGCCAACCAGAAAGGTTTTATCGTAGCCGAGTACCTTCGCCACGATCTGCGTGAAAAGGTCTGCAGTTGAAGCGGCAAAAGACTTGTTCTGCTGCTCGTCAATGGCTGCTTCGTTTGTCTGCGGCTGCATTCTTTCAAGGGAGCCGTAGCCGAAGGCCATCATTCGTACGTCCTGCGCGACTTGCGCCACTTGATCGTGAAGCCGTGCATTGACAAGGAGCCTTTGCCGATCAAGCGCTGCGGCATCGCTCTCTTTGGCCGCCCAAGGCGCCGAAAGTACAACAAGGACCAAAGTCGCAAGACAACTGATAGAGATCAGAAGCAGAATGGCGCTTGAGGATGTCCATATCCACTTGTTGGCAGCTGAAGAAAACCATCGAAGCACGGGCACGAAACTCTCCTATAGCCACCACTATGCCGCGAAAACCTTTCGAAATACTTCAGAAAAACATGAAGCTTTTTAAGAGCCTATGAGAATAATTATTAAACGCTGGAGGCTATTGTAGTCTTCGCAAAGTAGTGTCGGTGGGCGCGCTACATACCGCGGAGACATCCCGTGAAGCATAATGGTCATGCCAAAATTTTCGCGCTGCTCTTCATCGCAGCAAGTGCATTATCCCTGAGCGTCGGATCCTCCGCGGCCGTAGACAGCGGTTCTCCGGTGAAGATCGCGGTTGAAGGTGGTTTTCCGCCGTTCAATTACGTCGATTCAAAAAATCAGCTGCAGGGCTTCGACGTGGACATTGCGAACGCTCTGTGTGCTGCAGCAAAACTTAAGTGTGAATTCGTAATGCAGAAATGGGACGATATGATCCCAGGTCTTATCGATAAGCGCTATGACGCGATTGTCTCCTCTATGTCGATGAGCGACGAACGTCGGCAAAAAGTTGCGTTCACAGCCAAATACTACGATAGCCCGTCTGTCTTCATCGTACGCAAAGGATCGAATTTCCGGGGGCTGACGCCTGAAGATCTTAAAGGTGCCAAATTAGGGGTTACCTCTTCGACGGTACAACAATCCTACATCAAGGATTTTTATCCAGGCGCACAAGTCACCGTTTTCGAGGCAAGTCCCGAACTCTATACCGGCCTTGCAAACGGCAGCGTCGACATCATCCTGGAAGACAAGCTGGCAATTTACGACTGGCTCACCAATACGAGGGAAGGCGAATGCTGTGAATTCAAGGGCCAAGACATCAAGAACAAGACCTATTTTGGTGAGGGAGCCGGGATTGCTTTGCGCAAAGAGGACAGCCAGCTGCAGGGCACACTGAATACTGCGCTTGAGCAGATCAAGTCAGACGGCACCTATGATATGATCAACGCCAAATACTTTCCGTTCAGCATTCAATAAGAAAAGTCACCTGTGCCGATGCTCACTCAATAAGACGGCTGGACCCTGTCCAGCCGCAGAGGAGGAAATGAGCCGGTCGGACAGGTAGGGTGCTCGCCTGCCGCTTCGTTGGCCACGATGAGAAACCGGAAAAATCACCGTGTTCACCATCCCTGTCACGTCCGGTTGACACGACCCGCTCGCACTGCAAACCATTGTGAACAATAGAAGTTCTGCCTGCGGTGGTGAGGGTTAGAAATTTACCCACGCGTTTTTCGCGGAACTTTCGTCGCAAGCTTGTTCATCGAACCAGTGGTCAAAGCAGATTAGCGGTCTGGGATGAACGAAGGCTCGGCTGTTCCAACTTTGGGACATAGAGCGATGCGGCCACTCTCAAGAATAATAAAGTCGAGACCACTGCGTTCAAACGCAAGGCGCAACTGAGCCTCTGTTGCGCGATGTATATCATGCCGATCGCCCTCATAGTCCCGAATCGTGCTTCTCGACACACCTGATTCTTCAGCAAGATGCGTCTGAGTCCAGTCGAGCAAGCCGCGCGCTGCCCGACAGAGCGCCGGCGTCAAGATTTTTGGAACATCGCCTTGACCCATACCCAAACTTGCCCATATTGATCACTATTGGCCATATATGGCATATCCGCGAAAGTTTTCCAGCGGATATCAAGGAAGTCGAACGGAAAATAGGAAGGACGTAGTCTTGGGGTGACGATTGCACCATCTCTGATACTCGCTGTGGTGACGCTCCCCTTTGTCGGAAGCCTTTTTTCCGTACTTCTTTTGAATACCCGTTCACGCCGGCTGCCAGCTTCTGTTGCTGGCTTAGCAACCCTCATAAGCCTTGCAGTTCTCCTCAGTTTCTATCCTGCGGTTCTGAATGGCGGCGTTGTGCGTTACAGCGTCGGTTGGGTGCCTCAATTGGGGCTGAACTTCACCTTACGGATCGATGGCTTTGCCTGGCTATTCGCCACGATCATCCTTTCGATCGGCTTCCTCGTCGTTCTATATGCCCGCTATTATATGTCGGCCGACGACCCGGTGCCACGCTTCTTCTCCTTTCTGCAGGCCTTCATGGGTGCCATGCTCGGCATCGTGCTGTCAGGCGACGTCATCCTCCTTTCCGTCTTCTGGGAAATGACCAGCATCTTTTCATTCCTGCTGATCAGTTACTGGCACCACAACGCCGGGGCGAGAGATGGCGCGCGCATGGCGCTGACGATGACGGGTATCGGCGGCTTTTGCCTTCTGATGGGACTGCTTCTCATCGGTAACATCGTCGGCAGCTATGACCTGGACAAGATTTTACAGAGTGGGGAAGTAATCCGCAGCCACCCGCTCTACTTGCCTGTTTTGATCCTCATTCTTCTCGGCGCTCTAACGAAGAGCGCTCAGTTTCCATTTCATTTTTGGCTACCGAACGCCATGTCGGCGCCAACGCCTGTTTCCGCTTTTCTCCATTCGGCCACCATGGTCAAGGCAGGCGTGTTCCTCCTTATCCGGCTATGGCCGGTTCTCGCGGGAACCTATGAGTGGTTTTGGCTGGTCGGCCTCGCAGGCATTGTCACGCTTACGCTCGGCGCTTATTTCGCGATGTTTCAGCAGGATTTGAAGGGCTTGCTTGCCTATTCGACCATCAGCCATCTTGGCTTGATCGTCACCCTTCTCAGCCTCGGCAGTGAACTTGCAACGGTCGCGGCCATTTTCCACATGCTCAATCACGCGATCTTCAAAGCATCGCTGTTCATGGCAGCGGGCATCATTGATCACGAGACCGGCACGCGCGATATGCGACGTTTGAGCGGGCTCTTCCGCTACCTGCCCTATACAGGCACCCTTGCGATCGTCGCCAGTGCTTCCATGGCGGGCGTACCTCTTCTCAACGGCTTCCTGTCCAAGGAGATGTTCTTCGCCGAGGCGATCGAGACGCACGCAGATTCTGTTCTCGATACCGCCCTTCCCTACATCGCGACCTTGGCGAGCGCCTTCAGTGTCGCCTATTCACTACGCTTCATCCACACCATTTTCTTTGGTCCGCCACCGTCGGACCTGCCGATCGCGAAACCGCATGAGCCGCCACGCTGGATGCGCTTTCCGATCGAAATACTGGTCATCGTGTGTCTAGTGATCGGCATCATACCGAGCTATTCCATCGGCCCGTTTCTTCACATGGCCGTCGTCAGCGTTCTTCATCAACAGACGCCGGAATATAGCCTCGGACTTTGGCATGGCTTCAACCTGCCGCTCGTCATGAGCATCACGGCAATGGCTGCGGGAACGCTGTTTTACTTGAAGTTCCAGCATTATCTCGCACGATGCGAGGACGGACCGCCAATCTTCCGCAGGCTTCAGGGACAAAGGATTTTCGAACGCGTCCTGGTAGAAGTCTCCTGGCGCTGGGCGCGGTGGGCTGAAAGCCGCCTCGGTACGCGCAAGCTTCAGCCGCAACTCCGCTGGCTGGTCTTTACGGGTTTTCTTGCTGGCCTTCTGCCCCTTTATCTCTCGAGTTTCGACGCGAAACCGCTCGTCTTCGAGGACGTGCCGCCGACATTTGCCATGATCTGGATGATCGGCATCTGCCTTGCCATCGGCACTGCATCGCTCGCAAAATACCACCGTCTGGCGGCGTTGATCATGTTAAGCGGCGTTGGCCTCATCGTGTGTCTTTCGTTCATTTGGCTCTCAGCTCCTGACCTTGCTCTCACGCAATTGCTTGTGGAAATCGTCACAACAGTGCTCATTCTGCTCGGGCTCCGCTGGCTGCCAAAGCGCGAAGAAGGCGTTGATGACGTCGTCACGTTTCGTGCCCGTTTCCGCCGCCTCCGAGACCTGACGCTGGCCATCATCTGCGGTGTCGGAATGACCTTTATTTCCTATTCCGTCATGAAAACGCCTGTGCCTGACGCCATCGCGAAATATTTCTTGGAGAACGCCTATCTGCTTGGCGGCGGAAAAAATGTGGTCAATGTCATTCTCGTTGACTTCCGCGGTTTTGACACTCTCGGCGAAATTGCTGTTCTTGGCGTCGTCGGATTGACGATCTATGGTCTCTTGCGTCGCTTCCGGCCGGCTTCAGACAGCATGGATATGCCAGAGCAGCAACGCCTGCAAAATCGTTTTGATGAGGAGCGTCCCGAGCGTTCACAGGGCGATACGGTCCGAGACTACTTGCTCATACCCTCCGTGATCATGCAGTGGATGTTCCCCGTCATTATCACGTTCTCCGTCTATATCTTTTTACGTGGCCATGATTTCCCCGGCGGCGGCTTTTCGGCAGGGCTCACCATGTCAATTGCCTTCTTGCTGCAATATCTGGCAGGCGGCACGCGGTGGGCAGAAGACCGGCTTCGCGTTCTGCCGCTGCGGTGGATGGGGATGGGGCTCCTGACGGCCATTGCGACCGGTGTCGGTGCCTTTGTGCTTGGCTATCCATTCCTGACATCGCATTTTAGCTACATCAGCGTGCCGTTGATCGGCAAAGTGCCAGCTGCGACTGCACTTCTCTTCGATCTTGGCGTGTTCATGCTCGTGATCGGCTCGACTGTGCTCATTCTCGTCGCCTTGGCGCATCAGTCCATCCGCATCAACCGGCTGCGCATGATTGCGGCCGAAAAGTATGAGGAGGCCTGATGGAAATCGTTCTTGCGATCGCGATCGGTGTCATGACGAGCTGCGGCGTTTGGCTGCTTTTGCGGCCGCGCACCTATCAGGTCGTCATTGGGCTTTCATTGCTGTCCTACGCGGTTAATCTGTTCATCTTCGGCGTCGGCGGCGTCAAAACGAATGTGCCTCCGATTTTGGAAGACGGCACGCATGTCGGAGCCCTTGCAGATCCCGTACCACAAGCGCTCGTACTCACGGCAATCGTCATCGGTTTTGCGACGACAGCTCTGTTCCTGGTCGTTCTTCTCGCGTCACGCGGATTGACGGGCAATGATCATGTCGACGGCAGAGGTGATCGCAAATGATCCATTGGTCCCACCATCTCATCATTGCGCCTATCCTTCTGCCGCTGTTTGCCTCTGCCGTTCTCCTTCTGATCGACGAACGCAAACGCACGACGAAAGCCATGATTAGCCTGATGTCCACGCTGCTCATGGCCTATATCGCCTATGTGCTCTTCAGGATCGAAAGCGGCCCGAACAATTTCAGCGGCGCTTATCTCCTCGGCAACTGGAAGGAGCCCTTTGGCATCGTCCTTGTTCTGGACGGGCTATCGGCGATGATGATGCTGCTCACCTCGGTCGTCGCGCTAGCCGCGCTTGTTTACGCGATGGCGGCTTGGCACGCAGCCGGCACGCACTTCCATTCTATGTTTCAGCTGCTGCTGATGGGGGTCAATGGCGCTTTTCTGACGGGCGATCTTTTCAATCTCTTCGTGTTCTTCGAGGTCATGCTTGCTGCTTCGTACGGACTCCTTCTGCACGGATCTGGGCCTTTGCGCGTGAAGGCAGGATTGCACTACATCGCGGTCAATCTTGCCGCGGCGCTGCTGTTCCTGATTGGTGTGAGCTTGATTTACGGGACAGCTGGAACGCTGAACATGGCAGATTTGGCAGCGCGGATCAGCACCATGGACAGGGAACGGCTAATGCTGATGGAAGCGGGCGCGGGTGTCCTCGGCATCGCCTTCCTGATCAAAGCGGGCATGTGGCCACTGTGTTTCTGGCTGCCAACGGCGTACAGCGCCGCATCGGCTCCCGTTGCTGGGGTCTTTGCCATTCTCAGCAAGCTCGGCATTTATGTCATCATGCGCCTTGTCGCCCTGTTGTTTGTGGACGGTCCTTCCGCGGGATTCGGCTCACCGGTGCTGCTTTATGGCGGCATGGCGACGCTGATATTCGGCATTATCGGAGTGCTGGCCTCTCAGGCACTTGGCCGTCTGGCGGGTTTCTCGGTTCTGATTTCCTCCGGGACCTTGCTGATGGTGCTTGGCATTAAAGACGGTGCGGTTTCCGCTGGAGCACTTCTTTATCTCGTCAGCTCCACACTGACGATCAGCGCTTTCTTCATGCTGATCGAACTTGTCGAGCGCGGACAAGACGCCGGCGCTTCGGTTTTGGCCGTCACGATGGAAGCTTATGGTGATGCGGAAGAATACGAGGCGATCGAAGCCGAAGGGATCGCCATGCCGGCGACCATGGCGATCCTCGGCATTTGCTTTGCCGCCTGCGGCATTCTGTTGGCAGGCCTTCCGCCGCTTTCCGGCTTCATCGCCAAGTTTGCCATGCTTTCGGCCATGATGGGGACAGGGGCGATCGGCGTGCCGCCAACATCCGAAATGTGGATCTTGATCATCCTCGTCATTCTTTCAGGCGTTGCATCCTTGATTGCCATGACGCGTGTCGGCATTCGAACCTTCTGGACGTCAATCGAGGGTACGGTGCCCCGCGTGCTCGTTATCGAGATCGTTCCGGTGCTTTTCTTGCTTTCTCTCACCCTGGCCCTCACCGTCTGGGCAGGGCCTGCAATGCGCTACATGGACACGACGATACATACGCTGGGCGATCCCAAAGCCTATATTGACGCTGTCGAGAAGGCACTCGTGGTACCGAATGCGCAAGATAGCGCGTCGGGAGGGAGCCAGTAATGTTCCCGCATCCCTTGTTGACCATATCGCTGTTGATCATGTGGCTGCTACTGAATGGCTTTACCTTGGGCCATCTTATTTTGGGCAGTTTGGTTGCAGTCGGTGCGTCGTGGGGTATGGCGGCGCTCAGACCCGCTACCCCCACCATGCGCAACTGGCATCTGCTGCCAAAGCTCGTGATCATCGTCTTCTATGATATCATCAAATCCAATCTTGCGGTTGCCTGGATCATCTTGCGCAGCGGACGGCCGAAGCACAATCCAGGCTTCTTGAAAGTGCCGCTCGAGCTAGAAAGCCCCTTCTCGCTCGCTTTGCTTGCGGTAATCCTGACGAGCACTCCCGGCTCTGCGTGGCTGGAATATGACTCGAACGACAACAGCGTCCTGCTTCACGTGCTTGACCTCGATGACGAAGCCAAATGGCGAGAGATCGTCAAGAACCGGTACGAGGCACTGCTGCTGGAGATTTTCGCATGAGTATTCTCATCTTATCCATCGCGATCTTTGCTGCACAGCTGATGATCGTCATCGCGATGGCCATTGCATCAATTCGCCTGTTTCACGGTCCGAGAGCGCAAGATCGGATTGTCGCGCTCGACTGCCTCTACGCCTCCGCCATGATTCTTCTTTTGACATTCGGCATCGAGACCGCGCGCATCGTCTACTTCGAGGCTGCGCTTATCATCGGCATGCTCGGTTTCGTCAGTACCGTGGCACTGGCGAAATTCCTGATGCGCGGAGAGGTGATCGAATGATTGAAACCGCAGGCGAGCTCCCGGACTGGGCAGCACTCATGGTTGCTTTCTTTTTGCTGATCGGCGGCGCCTTTACCTTGATCGGCGCGATCGGGTTTTTGCGCTTTCCGAGCTTTTACGAACGTCTTCATTCTCCCACGCTTGGTACGAGTTTGGGGGTTGGCGGCGTGTTGATTGCATCGATGATCTTCTTCTCGGCAACCTCATCACGTGTGGTCTTGCACGAGATCCTCATCGGCATCTTCATCACCGTAACGACACCGGTCACATTGATGCTGTTGGCGCGCGCGGCGCTTCATCGAGACCGGGCGGAAAACAACGGGAATATTCCCGCCAAACACGACCGCCATTTCCCCACAGACTGATTGGCTCAAGGCATAAAGAAGGCCGCATCGCTGCGGCCGATCTCAAAAACTCTCTAAAGACAGACCTGCTGCATATTCATTGCTGACAGGTCACTTCAATGAACGCTGGGCGTTTTTACCACGAGGGCAAAGTCTTCCGCCACCAATTCGCTGATGGCAATCAGGACTTCCTCGGAGCTGAAGCCAGAGGCCGTCGCGCTACGGATGAGATCCTGAAGATCAGGCTCTATGACGTCCCGACAATCCTCAAGACGCTCGTCAGACACCGTTAAACTGAACAATTCTTCCATGATGTGTCCTTTCCAGAACGCAGGCCGCATGCGGTGCATACGGACTATGCCAGGTAACGCCGCTGCAACCAGATTTAGCGGGCTGCACCAGCATGCTTCTTAGCGCAGGGGAGCAAGCCTTCACGCTGCATCTTCTTGCGGGCAGCTTTGCGATGGCGAGCAACGGCCTGCGCCTTTTCACGAACGCGTCTTTCCGAAGGCTTCTCGTAGGCCTGACGCGCCTTCATTTCCCGGAATACACCTTCGCGCTGCAATTTCTTCTTAAGAGCGCGCAAGGCTTGATCGACATTGTTGTCTCTGACGAGAACCTGCATGGACATCTCCTTCATAGGTCGTTGATGTTTGGATCAGCCGAGCTGATCGGCAATAAGTTCTTGAATTTCAGCTTTGGTCAGCAGGCAGGGATAAGGCTTCCAATCAGAAGCATCCCGCACCACGGGCTGAATTTGGACGCGCGGCGCTTCATTGGCGCACGGGTCGCGTTTTGTTGGTTTGTTCAAAAGATTTCCTTTTCCGCAAAAGCGGAGGCGGCGTGGATGCAACTCGCAAGCATGCGATAACGACCGCGAATAGCGCGGACGCCGAACCCCTCATGCCAATTTGTCGGAGTGTACGGGTGATATAGGGTCCGCATGCTCCCATTACAAGCTGAGTGCTGGATTACGCGCTCCCGTGCTAGCGACAGAGCACATTAGAAGCATCATATTGATTACATCACGGCGCAGTTTGGAGAATGAGCCGCGATGTCGCGGTCTCTAGCTGTAGCGAGCCACCCCAAGATCTACCGCATCGATCTCAGGCTTGCGTCCACTGACGAGATCGGCGATGATCCGCGCCGATCCGCAACTCATGGTCCAGCCGAGCGTTCCATGTCCAGTGTTGAGGAAGAGGCCACCAACAGGCGTCGATCCAATGACCGGTGTGCCGTCCGGCGTCATTGGTCGAAGACCAGACCAGAACGTTGCCCTGGTGACGTCGCCGCCGGGAAAAAGATCCGCGACAGAATGTTCCAGCGTGCGCCGCCGTGCGAGGCCAAGATCGTTCGTATAGCCGGAAATCTCGGCCATACCGCCCACACGAATACGATCGCCGAGCCGCGTTATCGCGATCTTGTAGGTTTCGTCCATGACCGTGGATTCCGGCGCGCGCGACGGCTCAGTGATGGGAATGGTCAAGGAATAGCCTTTGACGGGATAGACCGGCAGCTTGATGCCAACCTGGCGCAAGAGCAAGGGCGAATAGCTGCCAAATGCCACGACGACGGCATTGGCATCAAAGACGCCCCTATCCGTCACCACACCGCGCACAGCCCCTCCTTCCACCTTAAGCGTGCTCACGCTCGTGGCGTAGCGAAAGTCGACCCCCATCTCTTGAGCTTTGGTGGCCAGCGCATTTGTAAACTTGAAACAGTCACCCGTCTCATCTTTCGGCGTCAAAAGACCGCCAACGATCTTCTCGCGAACGTGAGAAAGAGCAGGTTCTGCTCGAATGCATCCTTCGCGATCCAGGACTTCGTAGGGGATACCATCGGCAGCAAGCGCCTTCACATCCTTTGCAGAAGCGTCTACCTGCTGCTGTGTGCGAAACAACTGAAGCGTGCCGCGCATCCGCTGATCATAGTCGATGTTCGTCTCGCGACGGACGTCAGCAAGGGCGATGCGGCTGTAATCTGCGAGCCGTAACATGCGGCTCTTGTTCAGTGCGTACCTGCCCTCTGTGCAGTTGCTCAGCATCTTGATGAGCCATGACAACATCGCACCATCGACTTTTGGGCGTAGGATCAGTGGCGCGTGCTGCATGAAGAGCCACTTCAGCGCTTTCATCGGAATTCCGGGGGCTGCCCATGGCGAGCAATAGCCAAAGGAAACTTCACCGGCGTTGGCAAAGCTCGTTTCCAGCGCTGGGCCGCTCTGCCTGTCGATGACAGTGACCTCGTGACCTGCCTTTGCAAGTTGATAAGCCGTGGTGACACCAATGACGCCTGCGCCAAGAACAATGATTTTCATGATGCCCTACTGAAGTGATTTCGATCAAATATAGCGACGATGATAGCGCTGGCCGAGGCTCGTCAAGAGCTCATAGGCGATTGTACCGGCAGCCGCCGCTACATCCTCGAGTGTCTGATGCGGACCGATCATCTCAACGAGGCTCCCAAGAGAAAGTGTATTGTCGGGCAGATCGGTAACGTCGACCGTCATGCTGTCCATAGAGACACGGCCGACAATTGGAAGTCTGACGCCTTGATAGAAAACGGCGCCTCGGTCACTCAAGCTTCGCAGCAACCCGTCAGCGTATCCGGCAGCAAGTGTCGCAAGCCGCCTCTCCCCACTTGCAACATACGCAGCACCATAGCCGACACGCGCACCGGCGTTCACCGTGCGGGTCTGGATGACAGAAATGTCAAGACGGATCACCGGCTGCATGGGATTGGCTGCGCCGCCAACGGGCGCGCCGCCGTAGAGCGCGAGGCCCGGGCGCGCTAAAAACCCGTGATAATTATCGCCAAGAAAGACGCCGGCCGAATTGGCGAAAGATATGCGCAGGTCAGGAAATTCTTGGCAGATGCTCTTTACCGCTGCAAGCTGGTCTGCATTTTGCGCATGCTCAGGTTCATCGGCGGAAGCAAGATGGCTCATCATGAACAAGATATCGAGGCCCTGATCCGACTGCAGAAGAGAACGAAGCTCACGGCGATCCTCGGGAGGGAAGCCAAGCCGCGACATGCCGCTATCGAACTGCAACACCGCAGGAAGACGCGTGCGGAGCTTTCCGGCCATCTGCGACCAGCGCCGGACTTGGTCGAACGAGTTGAGGACAGGCACGATATGATGGATGGCCGCAAGCTCCTCGTTTCCAGGCTGCAATCCATTCAGAACGAAGATCTGCCCATCATCGGCGAGCTGCGGTCGTAGCGCCATGGCTTCCTGAAATTGCGCGACGAAGAAGTGCCGGCAACCGGCGTCGTAAAAAGCATTTGAGACCGGCCCTGCCCCGAGACCATAGGCGTCGGCTTTGACGACCGCCGCAGCTGAGCCAGGCGCGACAAGACTTGCCATCTTCGCATAGTTACGACGCAGCGCACTCAGATCGACGGTCAGATAGCCACAAGCGCCGGTGGGCTCGGCAGATGCCAGCAGACTAAACTTGCTATTAAAATCATCCATCGAGCTGCCCCATTTTTATTCGTATCAGCATATTGAAAGAATCGATGAATTTCCTCCTATTCAGCAGAAGGATATTCAGATAATTGGTTTCTTACGATCATTTGTTCGAATTTTTGGAACTTTCCGCTGGACTCTCTTGATGCAATCGACCGTAATCTTCTGAAGCTTTTGAGGCTCAACGCGCGAATGAGCAACGCGGCTCTCGCTGCAGAGGTCGGCCTATCGCCTTCGGCATGCCTGCGACGGATCAGGCTACTTGAGGAAGGTGGCGTCATCCGTGGCTATACGGTCCTCCTCGATAGCCGTCAGTCCGAGGGCTCGATTGCCGTCATCATCAACATTACGCTGGAGCGGCAAACGGAAGAATACCTCAACCGTTTCGAGGCGGCTGTCCGGCGTCACCCCGAGATCAAGGAGTGCTTTTTGATGACGGGGGGATCCGATTATCTTCTGAAGGTCGAGGTGGAGAATGCCGGCGAGTTCGAGAGGATCCACAAGGAGATTCTCTCCGCTTTACCGGGCGTATTGCGAATTCATTCCAGCTTTTCGATCCGCAATGTGCTTGCCACGCGCTCGAAAGGACGGCGCTGACAAATCAACTGTTGCTGCGACCTAATGTCCGGTCGAACAATCGGAAGGGATCATGAAGCCGATAAAGCCGAGCCGGCCGCTTGCTCGATCCGCCGCGGGTCTCGCCTGTCTTTTCGAGGAACTCCAGGTCGCTCACCTTGCGGCGAAAAGCACTGGTATCCAGCTTTTCACCAAGCACGCTTTCATAGGCAGCCTGAAGATCGGACAGGGTAAATTCGCGATCGAGGAAATTGGCCGGAAGTGTCGAGTAAGCACCCTTGCTCCTCAATCTGCCGAGCGCATCCTTGATGATCTCGACATGATCAAAGGCAAGTTCAGGCAAGTCATCAACATCGATTAGCGCGACAGCTGGACTGTCGGGCAGATGGAGATCTTTGCGCGGTACCAAAGCGATATGGGCGACGGAAAGGGACCAGCCGCGAGGATCGCGCCCCATCCCGCTATACGTTTTGAGTTGTTCCATATAAATGCCGCCGACACCGACCTTGTGCGCTAGAACACGTTCGATTGCCGCCGATGTATCGTCGTCCTCGTTGAGATGGACGAAGCCCCCCGGCAGCGCCCAGGCTCCGGCAAACGGCTCATTCGGCCGCTGATGAAGCAGTACCTTCAAGCGCCACTCGTCCAGCGTCAGGACAACGACGTCCACAGTGAGGATCGACAAGGTTTCGTATGAGGTTTCAGATGCTTGTGTGTTTTGTGTGACCCGTTCCTGCCATTGGATGTCGGTCTTTGCCTTCATCCTCAGTCTCCTTCCCACTAGCTCGCCACATCTTTGTTTGGCCGATCATTGCCCATCTGTCATCGCTTAACGGCAAAAGTCTGGCCTTTTCATGCATTCAGCTCCCACGCAGACAATATGTGCGGCTGCTAAAAGGCAAACAATATCAGGCACCCAAAACTCGAATTTTTAATTTGTAATTTGCAAATTGTGAATTACAATCATTATGTACCAAACAGGAGTAAAGATCATGGGAAATGGACGCTGGAGAAGTGACGATTGGGAAAGCTATGTCAGCCGCAATGTCCACGGCAAACATAGAGATGAAATCTTCACGGCGAGGGGAATGCAGGATGCATTCAATCCTGCCCGCATTCGCGTGCGTGAAAGCCGCGCAAGTACCGACAACCCGCACCCGACCCCTATTATTCTGGCTTCCGATGTGACGGGCTCGATGGGCATCATCGCCGAGCAGCTGATGCGCGATGGGCTCAACAAGCTAGCAAGGGAGATTTATGCGCGTAAGCCGATCAGCGACCCGCATATCATGATCATGGCGGTAGGCGATGCAAAGACAGATGCCGCCCCTCTGCAGGCCACACAGTTCGAAGCCGACATACGTGTCGCTGAACAGGCTGCAAGTTTATGGCTTGAAGGCGGAGGGGGCGGTAACGGCGGTGAAAGCTACTGCGCAGCACATCTCTTCGCCGCGCTCAAGACGAGCACGGATGCCGCGGAAATTGAAAATCGAAAAGGTTTCCTCTTCACCATCGGAGACGAGCCTGTTCATGACGGCATGAGCCGCCAGGAAATCCAAAGGGTTCTTGGACTTCGTGTCGAACAAGATCTATCCGGGCGCGACTGCGTTGAACTTGCGATGCGCCATTGGGAAGTCTTTCACATCGTTCTGACCAATGAGGGTTTTTGCGCGCAAGATCCCAAGTCAGTTCTGACGAGCTGGAACAGGATTTTGCCGGAGCGCGTGATCGAACTCTCGGATGTGCGCCGCCTTGCCGAAACGGTGATTTCGGTTATCGAAGTCAGCCAGGGCGCGGATCCCTCGAAGGTCGCACGCAGCTGGGGCGGTGACACAACCGACGTAATCGAAAACGCCCTGAGAGGTGGTCGCCGCCAAACGAGGGAGAAACACATCGACCTGATGTCGCTCTTCGGTATCACCCGAAAAAAGGGAACAGACGATCCGGAGGATGACGGGAGGTATTTCAAATGAGCACGACTTATGCGGTGATTGGCGCAAACTGGGGCGACGAAGGCAAGGGGCTGGCAGTTGACGCCATCGCATCCCAGCTTTTGCAAAGAGGAAAGAAAGCCACTGTCGTGCGCGCCAATGGCGGGGCACAAGCCGGCCATAGCGTCGTTTGCCGCACATATGGCCGGCATGTCTTCCACCACGTCGGTGCAGGTGCTTTTGCGGGGGCGGGCACGCATTTGTCACAGTTCTTCGTCGCTCATCCGATGATGCTGCATCGCGAACTGGCTCAACTTGCGGCCAGCGGCCTTAATGCCCCATCCATCAGCATTGATGCGCGCGCGCTCGTGACCACGCCTTGGGATATGGCGATCAATCAGGCATTGGAGCTCGCCAGAGACGCGGGACGTCATGGCTCGACCGGCCTTGGCTTTGGCGAAACGATAGAGCGCTCTGAGCGAGGTCCAGTTCTAACGGCTGAAGACCTCTGGTCAGATGAGCTCGCTCATAAGGTCGAGACCATCGTCGGCGAATGGATGCCGCAACGTCTCATGGAGCTTGGCATTACCGCCGACGGCTCGGCGCTCGGCAAGGTTCTCAGTGGAGCTCCCGCGGTAATTGAAGCTTTCTGCATTGACTGCCAACGCTTCAGAAGCTCGGTACGCCTGATGCAGGATGCTGACCTGAGCGATGCCGATGCCATTATCTTCGAAGGCGCGCAAGGCCTACAGCTCGACATGAAGTGGGGCGTGATGCCGCATGTCACGCGCTCACGCACCGGACTTGCAAATATTGCCGCAGTTGCGCGTGAAGCAGGCATTTTCACGATCGAAGCGTTCTATATGACGCGCGCCTATGCAACGCGCCATGGCGCAGGGCCTCTGCTGCACGAAAGCAAAGCAGGAAAGGAGATGCCCTGGCTTGCCCTGCGAGACGAAACAAACATCCCTAATCCTTGGCAGGGGAGCTTGCGCACTGCACCGCTCGATCTTTCTTTGATGCGAAAAGTCATCGGCCAGGATCTGGCAGAACAAGCCGATAGCAGCGTCAAGGTAAACGCCTATGTTGGTGTCACATGCCTTGATCAGATCTCCGACATGGCGCATTGCATCTTTGATGAGAGCGTCCAGAAAATAAAGCCTGCTAATCTTGCCGATCTCCTTCAGGACCATCTTGGTCTACCAGTAGCGCTGCGTTCCTGGGGTCCTTCAAGAGCGGATGCACAGTTTCATCAACGCGCTGCCGCTTAAGACATGCCTCTCCAAAAGCAGCAGGCACGCGGCCATTTCCGCGCCGCTGCCTGCTCTTTTCGGTTTTCTTCGCCACGCAACTCTCTTAGATGAGAAAGTGTGACCGCGCGGTGCCTTGCATCGAGCGGGACGATCTCGGGTTCATACTTAATCTGATGCCAGGCGTTAGCCGCCGAAAGACCGTCAGGACCGAGATAGGCGAAGATGAGGGAGGTTGCATGCCAGCTGGATTGGAAGAGCGCCGGGCACAGGCTAGGCTTGGCGGCGGCGAAGGGCGAATAGCCGCGCAGCACGCCAAGGGTAAATTGACCGCCCGGGAGCGGCTTGACGTTCTGCTCGATCCGGGTTCCTTCGAAGAATATGATATGTACGTTACGCATCGCTGCACCGACTTCGGCATGGAGGGCCAGAAGATCGCTGGCGATGGTGTTGTCACCGGCTGGGGCACCATAAACGGGCGCCAGGTCTATGTTTTCTCCCAAGACTTCACGGTGTTCGGCGGATCACTTTCCGAAACGCATGCGCAGAAGATCTGCAAGATCATGGACATGGCGGCAAGAAACGGCGCACCACTAGTCGGCCTGAATGATTCAGGCGGCGCACGTATTCAGGAAGGCGTGGCATCTCTCGGTGGCTATGCCGAGGTTTTCCGGCGCAATGCCGAAGTCTCGGGCGTCATCCCGCAGATCTCCGTCATCATGGGTCCTTGCGCCGGCGGCGCCGTCTATTCGCCTGCTATGACCGACTTCATCTATATGGTGCGCGATACCTCCTATATGTTCGTGACCGGTCCGGACGTGGTCAAAACCGTGACAAACGAGATCGTCAGCGCGGAAGAGCTCGGCGGGGCGCGTACTCACACGCAAAAATCTTCGGTTGCCGACGCCGCTTTCGACAATGATGTGGAAGCACTCGAGGCTGTGCGGCGCCTCTTCGATTTCCTGCCGCTGAGCAATCGCGATGCTCCCCCTACCCGTCCTTTTTTCGACGATCCGGCCCGGGTCGAGATGAAACTCGATACGCTTGTTCCATCCTCCTCCAACAAACCCTACGACATGAAGGAGCTTATCTTCGCGATTGCCGATGAAGGCGATTTCCTGGAGCAGCAGGAGGCCTTCGCGAAAAACATCATCACAGGGTTTATTCGCCTTGAGGGCCAAACCGTCGGTGTGGTCGCCAATCAGCCTATGGTACTGGCTGGATGCCTGGACATCGATTCATCGCGCAAGGCCGCGCGGTTCGTGCGGTTCTGCGATGCCTTTAGCATTCCTCTTCTGACGCTGGTCGATGTGCCCGGATTTTTACCGGGTGTTGCGCAGGAGTACGGCGGCGTCATCAAGCACGGAGCAAAGCTTTTGTTTGCCTATTCGCAAGCCACCGTGCCCATGGTCACGCTGATTACCCGCAAAGCCTATGGGGGCGCCTATGACGTGATGGCTTCAAAGCATATCGGAGCCGACATCAACTATGCCTGGCCGACGGCAGAGATTGCCGTGATGGGCGCCAAGGGGGCCACCGAGATTCTCTACCGCTCGGAATTGAACGATCCTGAAAAGATTGCGGCCCGGACCCGAGAATATGAAGAGCGTTTCGCCAATCCCTTCATCGCGGCCGAGCGCGGCTTCATCGATGAGGTGATCATGCCTCATTCGTCCCGTCGTAGGATTGCACGCGCTTTCGCGTCCCTGAGGCGCAAGCAGGTGACGACGCATTGGAAAAAACACGACACAATCCCGCTTTGATGCGTAGAGAACGAGACCATGGCCAATCTTCCTGACATGACCAAGCACCGTGGCTTTCCTTCCGGCATGCCGGGCACGGGCGTCCAATTCACCATCCGGCGCGCTAATCCAAGGGGTGTGACGCCAATCAAGGCGCTGCCGCGCCGCGCCCGCCCGGGCACGCAGGAACATCTCATCGATGCCGCGTTCCTGCACGCGCTTTGGCATTATTTCGGCCCCGAGCCTTTCGAGCGCGGCAATCTCGACGCGGCAAGATTGAACTTGTTGTTTGGCCGCGAAGTCGTTGCCCTCGATAAGGATTTTGATCCGCAGTCCTACGAAGCCATGCTTGTCATCAATGAGAAGGTGGCACGCCAGACATTTCCCGAAGCCTTTGAAGACGTGCTGGAGATTTAAACCGTGGCAATTAAGAAGCTGCTGATCGCTAACCGCGGCGAGATTGCCTGTCGGGTCATCAAAACCGCGCGACGTATGGGTATTGCCACCGTTGCCGTTTTTTCCGAGGCCGACAAGGATGCCTTGCATGTTAAAATGGCTGATGAAGCCGTTGCGATCGGCCCGGCACCGTCCTCGCAGTCTTACCTCGTCATTAATGCAATCCTTAATGCCATCCGGCAGACGGGAGCCGACGCCGTGCATCCGGGTTACGGCTTTCTTTCCGAAAATCCAGTCTTTGCCAAAGCGCTCCAGGACGCAGGCGTTGCCTTCCTCGGACCACCGACCGGTGCAATCGAAGCGATGGGCGACAAGATTACCTCAAAAAAGCTTGCCGCGGAGGCGGGGGTCTCGACAGTTCCCGGGCATATGGGGCTAATCGAGGATGCGGAAGAAGCCGTCACGATTTCAGCTTCGATCGGCTATCCCGTTATGATCAAGGCTTCGGCTGGCGGCGGCGGCAAGGGCATGCGTATTGCATGGAACGACGAAGAAGCGCGCGAAGGCTTTCGAGCATCCAGAAACGAGGCTAAAAGCTCGTTCGGCGACGATCGCATTTTCATCGAGAAATTCGTCGATCAGCCCCGACATATCGAGATCCAGGTTCTCGGCGATCAGCATGGAAACGTCGTTTATCTGGGTGAACGGGAATGTTCGATCCAAAGGCGGAACCAGAAAGTCATCGAAGAAGCTCCCTCCCCTTTCCTCGATGCTAAGACGCGAAAAGCCATGGGCGAACAGGCTGTCGCCCTTGCCAAAGCCGTGGGTTACACTTCGGCCGGCACCGTGGAATTTATAGTCGACGGCAAGCGGAACTTCTACTTTCTGGAGATGAACACGCGACTCCAGGTCGAACATCCCGTGACCGAACTCGTCACGGGCCTCGACCTTGTCGAGCAGATGATCCGCGTCGCGAATGGGGAAAGGCTGTCGTTTGGACAGGACGACATAAAGTTGAATGGCTGGGCGATGGAAAGCCGCCTTTATGCCGAAGATCCTTACCGAAACTTTCTGCCCTCGACCGGTCGCTTGACCCGCTACCGACCTCCGCAGGAGGGAACGCACCCGGACGGAACGATCATTCGTAACGACACCGGCGTCTATGAAGGCGGCGAAATCTCGATCTACTACGATCCGATGATCGCGAAATTGTGCAGCTGGGGACGCGATCGCGCGACAGCTATCTCTGCCATGGCGTCAGCGCTCGACAACTTCGAGGTCGAAGGTGTCGGAAACAATCTGCCCTTCCTGGCGTCCGTCATGGCGCATCCACGCTTTCGTGCGGGCGACTTGACAACAGCTTTCATTGCCGAAGAGTTTCCCGATGGCTTCCATGGCGTTTTGCCGGATGAGACGACCGCGCGGCAGCTGTCGGTTATTGCAGCCGTCATTAACCAGAGGCTTCAAACACGGGCGGCCGCAATTTCCGGCACGATTGGCAATCACCGGCGCATCGTTGGCAGTCAGTGGGTTGTCCGCTTTGCCGATCAAGAGCATGCCGTCCTGGTCGCATCGAAAGCGGAGGACGAGACTTTAACGGTGACGGTCTCCGAAAAATTCGTGCTTCGGGTCTCAAGCAATTGGCGACCCGGCATGACCCATGCCGCCTTCTCGGTCGATGGCGATATCATTGGCGTCAAAGTGGAGCTTACCGGAACGACAGTTCGGCTGCGGATGCGCGGTATCGACATCACCGCAACCGTTCGCGAGCCGCATGTTGCCGCTCTGGCACGCTTGATGCCCAAAAAGCTGCCTCCCGACACGTCTAAAATGTTGCTTTGCCCGATGCCGGGGCTACTTACGTCCGTTCTCGTCTCGCAAGGCGACGTGGTAGAGGCCGGCCAGCCGCTTGCGACGGTCGAAGCGATGAAGATGGAAAACCTCTTGAAGGCAGAGCGGCGCGGCACTGTCAAGCGTATCGCCGCAACGACAGGAGCAAGCCTTGCCGTTGACGAATTGATATTGGAATTTGAGTGAGCGTCGAATAGCACGTCAAGACCTGCCAGCTTTTCATGCATATCTCCTAAGATAGGGCCGGCAGGCATTTTTCGTTCCTGCTCAGACGGCCCGATATTCGATTCCGATTTTCAGAAGGATGCTGTACCGATAGGCGAAATTGAATCGGGAGGAGTGGCATCATGACGAAGAAGACGATTGCCGACTGGCGAAGCCTTGCCGAAAGCGAACTGCGAACCTCTCCGGAAAAGCTCGTTTGGCAGACGCCCGAGGGGATTGACGTTCAGCCACTTTACACCGCAGAGGACCTGGAGGGCCTCGAACATCTCGACAATCTGCCGGGCTTTGCGCCTTTCGTGCGAGGGCCACGGGCGACGATGTATGCCGGCAGGCCCTGGACAATCCGGCAATATGCGGGCTTTTCGACTGCCGAAGAATCCAACGCATTCTACCGGCGCAATCTCGCCGCCGGTCAAAAGGGCCTCTCGGTCGCATTCGACCTGGCGACGCATCGCGGTTATGACAGCGATCATCCGCGCGTGGAAGGTGACGTCGGCAAAGCTGGCGTTGCCATTGACAGTGTCGACGACATGAAGATCCTCTTTGATGGCATTCCGCTCGGTGAAATGTCCGTCTCGATGACGATGAACGGCGCGGTCATTCCGGTTCTGGCAAGCTTCATTGTCGCGGGTGAGGAACAAGGCGTACCGCGAGACGCCCTGTCTGGAACCATCCAGAACGACATCCTCAAGGAATTCATGGTCCGCAACACCTATATCTATCCGCCGGAGCCATCCATGCGGATCGTCGCCGACATTATCGAATTTACGGCGCGGGAGATGCCGAAGTTCAATTCCATCTCCATCTCCGGCTATCATATGCAGGAGGCTGGCGCGACGCTGGTGCAGGAACTGGCTTTTACCCTTGCCGATGGCCGCGAATATGTCCGCGCCGCACTGGCTAAGGGCTTGTCGGTCGACGAGTTCGCCGGCCGTCTTTCCTTCTTCTTCGCCATCGGCATGAATTTCTTCATGGAGGCGGCCAAGCTGCGGGCCGCACGGCTTTTATGGTCGCGTATCATGTCCGAATTCGAGCCCAAGAAACCATCGTCGCTCATGTTGCGCACTCACTGCCAGACCTCGGGCGTTTCTCTTGCCGAGCAGGATCCGTACAACAACATCATCCGTACGGCGTTCGAGGCAATGTCTGCTGTGCTTGGTGGCACGCAGTCTCTCCACACCAACGCCTTTGATGAGGCTATTGCTCTGCCGACCGATTTTTCCGCGCGAATTGCACGCAATACCCAGCTCATCTTGCAGTATGAGACGGGCGTCACAAATGTCGTCGATCCCCTGGCGGGCTCCTATTATGTCGAAAGCCTGACCAGCGCGCTTGCCGAGAAAGCATGGGCGCTGATCGAAGAGGTGGAAGCATTGGGCGGCATGACAAAGGCTGTTGCTGCGGGCCTTCCGAAATGGTTGATCGAAGAAGCCGCTACACGCCGGCAGGCAGCTGTCGATAAGGGCGATGCAGTCATTGTTGGTGTCAATCGCTACCGGCTCGAAAACGAAGACCCGATCGATATTCTCGAAATCGACAATTCGGCGGTTCGAACAGCGCAGATCAAGCGTCTTGAAGAGACCAAGCGCCGACGCGATGCGAGCGCCGTGGAAGTATCGCTCAAGGCACTTCGCGATGCTGCGACGAATGGGAGCGGCAATCTCCTCGCGCTATCCGTCGAGGCGGCTAGAGCACGCGCCACAGTCGGCGAAATTTCCGATTGCCTACGGTCGGTCTTTGGCGACCATGATGCAACACCGACGGTCATTGGCGAGGTCTATGCCGATGCTTACCGCGACGAACCAGAATTCCTGATCTTGAAGGAGCGCCTTGCCAAAGCAGCCGGTGGCCTTGGCCGCAAGGCAAAGATCATGATTGCAAAGCTCGGCCAGGACGGCCATGACCGGGGGGCCAAAGTCATTGCTTCGGCCTTTGGCGACCTTGGCTTTGACGTCGTGGCAGGCCCACTTTTCCAGACGCCAAAGGAGGCGGCCGCCATGGCCGCCCGCGATGGCGTCGATGTCGTTGGCGTTTCCTCACTCGCCGCAGGCCATAAGACGCTTTTGCCGCAGCTTGTGAAAGAATTAAGAGAAGCCTCGAAGCGAGAAATCATCGTGGTCTGTGGCGGCGTTATTCCGAGGCAGGATTATGATTTTCTCCGCGAGAACGGTGTCGCGGCGATCTTCGGGCCTGGCACCAATGTGATGGATGCAGCACAAGTGGTGCTCGATCTCGTTGAAGGCCGCCGTCGGAACGATTAAAAGGAAATTCATGCTGGGAAGAGTCAATCACATCGCGCTTGCCGTTCCGGATTTGCAGGAAGCCGTAGAACGTTATCGAGCCTGCCTCGGCGCGAAAATATCTGCATTTCAGTCCTTGCCAGATCATGGCGTGACGGTTGCCTTTGTCGAACTGGAAAATACCAAAGTTGAGTTGTTGGAACCGCTGGGTGATAGTTCTCCTATCGCATCTTTCCTGGAAAAGACTCCGAACGGCGGCATGCACCATATCTGCTATGAAGTCGCAGACATCGAGGCGGCGCGTCGATTCCTCGAAGCGTCAGGGGCACGTGTCCTCGGCGATGGTAAGCCGAAGATCGGAGCGCATGGCAATCCTGTTCTTTTCCTCCACCCGAAGGACTTTTTCGGGACATTGATCGAGCTGGAAGAAATCAGAGACTTATAACTGGCAGACGTCTTTTCACCTTGCTCACTGCATCTTCGTTCTTTATTTGTTCTTATCGGCATTCTTTGAACCCGCATAGCGTTCGGCGGGCATGATGAGAAGGTTGAATGAAGCGGATGCGCAACCGCGTTTGGCGAGGCGGCATCATGAACGAAGAAACGGCAGTCGAGGGGCACAAGGTTCGCAAGATCATTCATGTGGACATGGATGCTTTCTATGCCTCCGTGGAACAGCGCGACAACCCTGATCTTCGCGGAAAGCCTGTCGCCGTTGGCGGCTCTTCGGCGCGAGGCGTCGTTGCGGCGGCCAGCTATGAAGCACGCGTCTTCGGCGTGCGCTCTGCCATGCCGTCAGTCACCGCAAAGCGTCGCTGCCCTGATCTGATCTTCGTCAAACCGCGTTTCGACGTCTACAAATCCGTCTCTCAACAAATCCGTCAGATCTTTGCCAAATATACGCCGATGATCGAGCCGCTCTCGCTCGATGAGGCCTATCTTGATGTCACCGAAAATCTGCTCGGGATCGAATTGGCGACCGAGATCGCCGAAAGAATTCGCGCCGAAATCAAAGCCGCCACGGGCCTCACCGCATCTGCAGGGGTGAGTTACAACAAGTTTCTCGCAAAAATGGCGAGCGATCAGCGTAAGCCTGATGGACTTTTCGTCATCACGCCGAAAAACGGACCAATCTTCGTTGAGCGGTTGCCGGTGAAGAAATTCCATGGCGTAGGGCCCGCAACAGCAGAGAAGATGGCCCGCTTGGGAATAGAAACGGGGGCGGACCTCAGGGAAAAGGATCTAACGTTCCTCATTGCAAATTTTGGGAAATCAGGCGGATATTTTTACGGGATTGCGCGCGGGATCGATGAGAGAGAGGTCAAGCCGAACCGCGTGCGCAAATCTGTCGGTTCGGAGGATACCTTCGCTGACGATATCCATCATTACGAGCCCGCGCGCGAAGCCCTTCAGCCGCTGATCGAGAAAGTATGGAGTTACTGCGAAGCCAATGCCATTGGTGCAAAAACAGTGACTTTGAAGGTAAAATACAGCGACTTTCAGCAAATAACCCGCAGCAAAACAACGCTGCTGCAACTTTCAACGATTGGCGAACTCGAAGACATCGTCGCTCAACTTTTGACGCCGGTTTTTCCCGTGAGCAAGGGGATCCGGTTGCTGGGCGTGACGCTTTCATCCCTTGAGCAGAAACAGGAAAACGCATTGTTACAACTGGCGCTACCTTTGTGATTTTCGCTGCCTGGTCCGCCCCACGGATCTTCGTCCACAAAACCGCACATAACGAAAGAGCCCGTCGCGGGAGGAGGTGCGACAGGCTCTTCGAAATGTCGAACAGCAGCTTGGGAGGAGGATAAGCGGCTGTTCATGCAGACAAATCTGGGAGGAGGAGTGATTTGCCTGCTATCATCGAAGCAACATGGGAGGAGGTACGCTGCTTCGATGGACAAATATGTAACAGAACAAATGCTCAGCCAGTAGGCATATGTTTGCGAAGCAGCTATGCGTCAAACGAAGAGCAGCATGCCAGTCAGAGCTAAAAGTGCCTTAGAGTTAGGCGGCATCGGCTCTCAAGTCACCGAAACCGCTGCTTAGCATTTTTTATCAGCTGTCACGTCGTTTCCCGATAGCGTCGATCGACCATCATTCCACCGCACGCAAAAAGGCACCGCTACTGGCGCAAATCGATGCTTCCCGGATGCGCGTGAATTGTCTTACTCAATCCGGCGAGGCGTGTTTCTGCCGCGCTGAGCGTCAACACGGATTTAGGTCGGGGAACCCATGTGCCGCAGAGATGGCGGGTGAACGACCGGATGGCATAGCGAAGATCCCGTCGGATTGTCCCGTTTGCTCTTAGGAGGTAGGCATGACAGCATTTTACTGGAATGAACTGACGACCGAGGACTTTAAGGCACTCTCGCCGGACAAGACAATTGCCGTTCTTCCCATAGCATCGACGGAGCAACACGGCCCGCATCTGCCTGTCGCGACCGATGTCGCCATAGCCAAGGGGATGCTGGAAGAGGTTCGGCGACAGAAGCCGGATGATCTCGACATCTTGGTGCTGCCAATGCAGGAAATCGGCAAGGCGAACGAACATATCTACGGCCCTGGCACTCTTTCTCTCGGGGCAGAACTTCTCATCCAGGTATGGACCGCGATCGGCGCAAAGGTTCACGAGACCGGCCTTCGCAAGATGGTGATCGTCAACTCGCACGGCGGCAATGTGGACATTATGAGCATCGTCGCACGAGAGCTCCGCGTTCGTCACCAAATGGCTGTCGTTTCCACGCAGTGGGGTCGTTTCGGTCATCCGCCAGGCCTCGTCACTGACCATGAACTCCGATATGGCATTCACGGCGGCGACGTCGAAACGTCGCTGATGCTGAAATTCCGGCCCGATCTGGTTCGCATGGAAAAAGCCCAAAACTTCCGCTCGCATGCGGAAGCCATGCGCGAACAGTCGCACTATCTTCAGCCATTACCACCTCATTCGCTGGCCTGGATCGCACATGACCTCAATCCGAACGGCGTTGTGGGTGACGCATCCGCGGCGACGGCGGAAAAAGGTGAAGCCATTTGCCGACATCAAGCGAAAGGCTTTATCGAGATGTTGCTGGATCTAAAGACCTACGATTTGGAAAATCTCTATATGCGATAGCTCAGGGATGTCCCGCTGCGTCTCGGCGAATATGCCCCTTGCTCTCCAACTCCTGGACGAGTTTTAAAAGCTCCGTCGAAAGATATTCGACAAACAAACTCGTGACCGCGTCAAGCGGTGACCGCGATCTTGCGAAGAGCTTCATAGGCTGAGAGCGGGCATGAGGGGCCGCAAGTGGCCTGAACACCAGCTCACCAGAGCGGCACTCGGTAATAACATCAAGCGGGTTGAGCAGGGTGATTCCGGCGCCGCTTTTTACAAGCTTCTTCAGCATCTCAGACGCATTTGTCTCAAGAACCGGCTCGACATGCGTATCTAGCCGCGAGAGCGCCAGATTGATGACGTCGCGCAGGCTCGTGCCCGTCTGCGCTAGAACCAGCCGCTCTTGAACGACATCGGCAAGGCTGATTGGACCAGCGGCGGCCAGGCGATGGCCGGGCGGCAGGACGACACCGATCGGGATATCGAAACTGCCGAGTGCTCGAATGCCCGGCGTCACCGGTATGTTGAAGCCAAGCCCGATGTCGACCTCGCCGGTGAGGACCGGATTGGCCGTCGTCGTTCCCGCATCGCTGCGCACATGAAAGTAGACACGCGGATGCTCGGCCTGGAACTGCGTGATAATCTGCGCGAGCGGTCCTGACGCAAGTCCCACGGTTGTGACTAGCCTGACTTTTCCGGCTTGCTGCATTTTCAGGTTACGGATGCGCCCTTCAAGGCGGTCGTAATTCTTCAGTACTTCCCTGATATGTTCGATACAAAGTTCGCCGGCCGCGGTCAGGCGTAGACCTCGTGGAAGACGCTCGAAGAGAGGCGCACCGATCTCCTCTTCTAGGGCGAGGATCTGCCTGTTGATCGCTGAGGACGCGACGTTGAGGCGCGCCGCTGCCTTGCGGATCGAGCCGCACCGGGCAATCTCATTGATGTAGAGCAGTTTTCTGGAATGCAGCATCGACAAACGCCTTTGTTGATCGCGCGAAGAGATAGATGCCTAAAAGGCATCGATGTGGACGAATTTTGATGCTTTTCAACGAGCGAAGCAACCGATCAAATGTCTGAAAATTGTGCCGCATCGGGCGGCCCTTTGTAGGGGAACAGCATATAATGACTGGACTTTTAGGAAAGGCAGCCGCTCTCGCCAGCATAGCTTTGACCAGCGTCTTGGCGCTCAACACGCCGGCCAGCGCACTTGATAAGGTTACCTATGGTACGAATTGGTTGGCGCAGGCAGAACATGGTGGCTTTTACCAAGCCGTCGCAGACGGGACCTACGCAAAGCATGGCCTTGACGTCACCATTGTCCAGGGTGGCCCGAACGCGGCCAATACTTCCCTCTTGATCGCTGGCAAGATCGATTTCTACATGGGCGGTCCACAAGGCGAAATTTCCGCAGTGGAACAGGGCATTCCGCTCATCGATGTGGCCGCCATCTTCCAGAAGGATCCGCAGGTCCTCATCGCTCATCCTGATGCGGGGGTCGAAAAATTCGGCGACCTTGCAAAGCTGAAGACACTCTTTCTCAGCAAGGACGGCTATATTACCTATTTTGAATGGATGAAGGCCAATTTTCCAGGCTTCAGCGATGAGCAATATAAGCCGTATAACTTCAACCCTGCGCCTTTCATTGCCGACAAGCAATCGGCTCAACAAGGTTATGTCACCTCGGAGCCTTATGAAATCGAAAGGCAGGCGGGTTGGAAGCCCAAGGTTTTCCTGCTGGCAGATAACGGCTATGCGCCCTATTCGACCATGATCACAACCACGCAAACGATGGTGGATACGAAACCCGACGTGGTGCAGCGCTTCGTCGATGCATCAATTGAAGGCTGGTACAACTATCTCTACGGCGACAACAGCAAGGCAAACGAGCTGATCAAAAAAGACAATCCGGAAATGACGGATGCCCAGATCGCCTATTCGATTGCACGAATGAAGGAATATGGGATCATCGAGTCCGGCGAGGCCCTCGACAAGGGCATCGGCTGCATGACCGACGCTCATTATAAGAAGTTCTTCGACGAGATGGTTGCGATCAAGGTTTTCAAGCCCGAGACCGACTATAAAAAGGCGTTCACCGCAAATTTCGTCTGCAAAGGGGTAGGCCTTAATCTCAGGAAGTAATTGGCTGAACCGCCAGTAGGAGGGACAAGCCTAGCATGATCCAAGCCGTGATATCCCAAGAGGGACAGCGCACACCGCCAAAGGAGGGTAGACCGAGACCGCTCGTCACGATGCAGTCAGTGTCGAAGCGCTTCTCCAATGGCACGACCGCCTTATCCGAGATGTCCCTGAACATTGAAAAAGGCGAATTTATAAGCCTTCTTGGCCCTTCAGGCTGCGGCAAGTCTACGGCTTTGCGCATCATCGCTGGTCTTGGCGATCCGACCTCGGGGTCGATCGACTGGCCAAGCTCGCGTATTGGTGCCAATGGGAAACCCCAAGGCGATATCGGCTTTGTGTTTCAAGAGCCAACCCTGATGCCGTGGAAGCGGGTGTTCGATAATGTCTACCTGCCATTAAGGCTGGCAGGCAGACCAAAGTCGGCAGTGCGCGAGGATATCGAAGCGGCACTCGAAACCGTTGATTTGCAGGATTTTGCCAAAGCTTATCCACGCGAGCTATCCGGCGGCATGAAAATGCGCGTTTCGATCGCGCGGGCGCTTGTCACAAAACCCAAGCTTCTTCTGATGGACGAGCCCTTTGCAGCGCTCGATGAGATCACACGCCAGAAGCTGAACGACGACGTTCTGAAGCTTTGGCGTAACACAGGCATTACCATCGTCTTCGTGACTCATTCGGTATTCGAATCCGCCTACCTTTCCAACCGCATCGTGGTGATGAAGGCAAGGCCCGGGCGTGTTCACAGCGAGTTTCCGCTGCTGACCTCGGTGGAACGCAATACTCATTATCGGACTTCCGAGGATTATCGGCAGGCCTGCGAGAAAGTATCTAGAGCCTTGCTGGAAGCAATGGGTTCAGAAACGGACGGACACTCATGAGCGGGCCGACCCCCAAGAACACGTCAGGCTTTTCTTTCTCGGCAAAACAATCGCGTGAACTCGCCTTGCGGATCTCAATGCCCATCCTGATGATGGCCGCCCTCATTTTGATCTGGGGGCTCTACGTCAAGGTGTCCGGCGTGCCGCCCTATATCCTGCCCGGACCGTTTGCCGTGGCAGAAGCTTTCATCAAAGATTGGGGTACGCTTGCACCTGCACTATGGGTGACGACCAAAATTACTATGATCTCACTCCTTTTGGCTCTAGTCGGCGGCGTGGGATTTGCCATCTTCCTGGTTCAGTCCCGATGGATCGAGATTGCCTTTTATCCAATCGCAGTCATCCTGCAGGTGACGCCCATCGTGGCAATTTCGCCGCTCATCCTGATTTATGCGCCCTCAACACAGGCCGCACTCTTGATCTGCGCTTTCCTGGTTGCATTCTTCCCCATCCTGTCAAACATGGTGCAGGGCTTGAAGAGCGTTGATCATAATCTGATCAATCTCTTCGAACTATACGGCGCGTCACGCTGGCAAACACTTGTCTATCTTAAGCTTCCTGCTGCGCAGCCTTATTTCATGACTGGACTGAGGATTGGCGGCGGACTTGCTTTGATCGCAGCTGTCGTCGCAGAATTTGCAGCAGGCTCGGCGGGCGCCGGATCCGGGCTGGCTTTCCGGCTTCTCGAAGCACAATACAGGTTGAATATTCCCCGGCTTTTCGCGGCGCTTATCATGTTGTCGATGCTGGGCGTCGTGATCTTCGCGACCACCTCATTCATCGCTTGGCTCAGCCTCCATCGCTGGCATGAAAGCAGCCTGAAACGGGAGAATTAATGTCTCGATTTTCTATCTTGCCACCTGATCAGAACCGCTTTGCGCTCGTCAACACGACCATTCCTTCGGTCGCGATCGCCGGTCATCAACTATCGAGCAAGGACGGCCTCTCGGAAGCTGATCTTTTGATCGAGGACGGAGTGATCAAGGCCGTTCTGCCAAAGGGGCAGGCGCCTTCCGATTATGCAAAGGCCGATCTCCAGCAGGGCATGGTGTGGCCTTGCTTCGTCGATGCGCACACGCATCTCGATAAAGGCCATATCTGGCAGAGAAACGCCAATCCCGACGGGACATTTCAAGGCGCCCTCGAAACAGTTGATAAGGATCGACGGGAAAACTGGTCCGCGCAGGACGTGCACAAGCGTATGGAGTTTTCACTGCGCTGTGCCTATGCCCACGGCACAGGCCTCATTCGAACGCATATAGACTCTCTTGCCCCGCAGCATCGGATCTCGTTTGAGGTTTTCACGTCATTGCGTGAGGCCTGGAAGGACAGGCTCGCGCTACAGGCAGTCGCCCTCTTCCCGCTCGATGCCATGGACGACGCGCCCTACTTTTCAGACCTCATCCATGTGCTCAAGACAAGCAATGGTTTGCTAGGCGGCGTACCGAAGATGGGACCGCAGCTGACAGCGCAACTTGAAAAACTGTTTAAGACGGCAGAAGAACACGGGCTTGATGTCGATTTGCACATCGATGAGACCGATGATCCTGACGCCGAAACTTTGCGTGCCGTGGCTGAAACGGTTCTGCGCCACAAGTTTGCAGGCAAGGTTACGGCGGGTCATTGCTGCTCGCTTGCGCGTCAGGACGAGGAGCGCGCCAAGCAAACGATAGACCTGGTGGCAAGAGCGGGCATATCCGTCATCTCTCTGCCGATGTGCAATATGTACTTGCAAGATCGTTACGCTGACAGAACACCGCGCTGGCGCGGCGTTACGCTTTTCAAGGAACTCACGGCGGCGGGCGTTACAACCGCCGTCGCCTCGGATAATACGCGCGATCCATTTTACGCCTTCGGCGATCTCGATCCTGTCGAAGTCTTTCGCGAAGCCGTCAGGATCATCCATCTAGACCATCCGCTCACCGATGCTGCACGCGTTGTGACAACATCCGCCGCAGACATTTTGGGTCGAACGGATATCGGCAGGATCCAACAAGGCCAACCCGCGGATCTTGTCTTGTTCAGCGCGCGCCGCTGGAGCGAGTTTCTGTCGCGCCCGCAGTCAGACAGGACAGTCCTGCGTCGCGGCAAAATCGTTGAAGCAAGTCTTCCTGACTACCGGGAACTCGATAGCCTTACAGGAGCATGATGTGATCGATTATCAAAAAATCAAGCAGGACCTGGAAGGGATTGCCATCGAGGACAATCCCGCACTGGTCCGACAGAAAAGCAAAGACTTCTACTGGTACTCGCCGATTTTGAAGAAGCAGCTCGAGAATGTAACAGCCGATCTGGTGGTGACGCCAAAGACCGAAGAGGAGGTCATCCGCACGCTTAAAGTCGCGTACGCAGCCGGTATCCCCGTAACGCCGCGCGGTGCAGGAACTGGCAATTACGGACAAGCGATGCCACTGTCCGGCGGCATCGTTCTCAACCTTGCAGGCATGGACAAGGTCAAGGAAATCCACCCCGGTCGTGTGATCTGCGAGCCTGGCGTCGTGATTGCGCAACTCGACAAGCAGACTAAAGCGCATTCTGGTCAGGAACTTCGCTTTCATCCGTCGACCGCGCAAACAGCGACCATTGGCGGCTTCATCGCCGGAGGCTCCGGCGGCGTCGGCTCCATTAACTGGGGCGGCCTTCGCGATATCGGCAATATCCTCAGATTGCGGATCGTGACTATGGAGGCTGAGCCGAGAACCCTCGACCTTACAGGCTGGGATCTTCAGAAGGTCAGCCATGCCTATGGCACGAACGGCATCATCACCGAAGTAGAAATGCCGCTCGCTCCGGCCTATGACTGGGTCGATGTGCTCGTGGGGTATGACGACTTCATGGATGGTGTTCGCTTTTCCGATGCCTTGGCACGATCGAGCGGCATTCTGGTGAAAGAGCTCGCGCCAATCGCCGCGCCCATCCCACACAGCTACTTCACGCGACACAAACCATATATCCGTGAGGGTCAATCGGTTGTGGTGCTGATGGTCGCGCCGCATGCCATGGAGCCCTTTGTGGCCTTTGCGCGGGCGCACAAGGGTGAAATCATCTTTCGGTCCGACAAAATCGAGAGCATGCGCGGCATTCCACATGCCTATGAACTGGCATGGAACCACACGACGCTGCGGGCCTTGAAGGTCGATCCGAACTTCACGTATCTGCAGGTCCAATACCCGGCCCCTGATCACGTTGCCAAGGTCAATGCGATGGTCCGCAAATTTGGTGACGAAGTCATCGGCCATCTCGAGTTCATGCGTTTCGACGGCCAAGTTCAGTGCTCGGGGCTACCGCTTGTCCGCTATACGACGAAAGAGCGGCTCGAGGAGATCATTCGGATCCATGAAGACCACGGATGCCCGATCTTCAATCCGCACCGCTACACCCTGGAGGAAGGCGGAATGAAGCAAACGGACAGGGTTCAGCTCGCCTTCAAACAGGAGACCGATCCGAAGGGGCTTCTTAATCCCGGCAAGATGATCGCCTGGGAAAATCCTGATTTCGACTTCACAGCTGGCAAGAACTTTCTCTTCAAAGGTCTGACGAATGTGATGGAGATGTCGTGAGGGTTCTCGTCTTGCACTCACATCCAGTGGAGGAAAGTTTCGGCAAAGCGCTTTATCATGAGACAACAGCCGCGCTCAGACGCGCCGGCCACGAAGTGGATGCTTGTGACCTGTATGCGGAAGGATTCGACCCGGTCCTGTCGTGCCATGACCGCATGGTTTATCACGACTATCCAGAGAATACCGCGCTCGTGAGGCCTTACGTCGAAAGGCTGAAGCAGGCCGAGGGGCTGGTGTTGGTTACGCCAATCTGGAACTTCGGCTTTCCGGCTATCCTGAAGGGATATTTCGACCGCGTCTGGCTGCCCGGCGTTTCCTTCGACTTGGTGGATGGGAAAGTTCAATCCAAACTCCGCCATATCCGAAAACTAGGTGCTGTTCTGACTTACGGCGCAACCCCTTTTCGCGCGTTCGTCGCCGGCAACCCGCCGAAGAAGATCGTCAAGCGGGTTCTGCGCGCACAGATCGATCCGCGCAGACCAGTCCATTTTCTCGCGCATTACGACATGAACAACTGCACGGCCGAAACCAGAGGCAAATTTGTGGAGAAGGTCAGGCATACGATGGAGCGTTTTTGACGCTCGCTATGCTGCATCAATAATAAGCGGCTCGGATCGGCGGCTGACGCGCATGTATGACAGGGCCACTAGGTGACTAAAGGATCTTTGCGGCAGTAACTTCCACCTCAACCAGAAACTCTGGCCGCGTGAAGCCATTGACGATGATGAGTGTCGAAACGGGTTTAGGATCCATCGTGTAGCGGTCCCGCACCGCCATATAAATGGGAAAATCCTCGCGCCGCGTAACAAATCCGTTGACGCGAATGACGTCAGCAAAGCTCATTCCGCCTTCAGCCAAAATAGCGTCGATCGCCTTGAAGCACAGGTCTGCTTGTCCTTCGACATCATCAGGGACAACCTCATCTGCCCCGATTCCCAGTTGTCCGGACGTCACGAGCAATGAGGCTCCAGGCGACACCAAGAGCCCGTGACTGTAGTGTCCGAAGGGAGCGCGAACGGATGAGGGATTCAGTATCTTTGGCATAGGCTGGCTGCTCTCTGTCTATAGGAGACGGAGACTACAACATCCGCCATCAAAGCGGTATTTATTTTGAACAAAGGCAGCGTGCCGGTCCTACAAGATGCACGCTTATCTATCTTTCGCGGTCGGTGACACCGCACAGCAACACGACCTCATCGCGCAGACTGCACGTTGCCGGATGCGATAGTCCCGCTGCCTTTCGCGGCGGCCTTACTCCTGGACAGGCTTTATAGTTTCGGTTGAGATTTCGCCGTCGATCACGCCGCGCTGTAGGCCGGCGACGCCATGCTGCACCTCAATGACAGTGTAAAGCTTTTCGTCACGAAACGCACTGGCATTGGATGTTGTGACATCTTCAGCCGGTGCAGCGTCAACTTCCATGAAATCCAACTCGCGACTTGCCGCTACAATCCGCGCGTCGCCCGGTGTTCGCGCGGCGACAGTAACGGTCCCGTGGGCAGGCGCGTTGTCCCAGCGGGGATCCTTGGTCTCGGCGACAGGGGAGAGTTGATAAATATTCAGAACTTCGCCGCCGTCCGACGCCGACAAGGTCGCATCCTTGATCTGCGCCTGACTTTCAACCGATCTTCCGAAATGAGTGGAAGATGTCGCATTGTTGAAATCGGTTCCGCCACTACGTGAAACGTTAGACATGAGAAGCTCCCTTTCTTCATTCCTAACGTCAGTTGAAGGAAGCCGTTCCCGCCACCGAGGAGTAATACCAACAAACTCCCATTGGTCCTACCACTGATCTTGTGAGACGCCCTCATCTATGCGAAATATAGTGTCTACCTTGTATTCCTACCGAATTGGTCCGACCATTTAATGCGAAGCGTTAGCCAGGAAATTGAGGCGCTGATAGAGCAGATGGCTTTGAAGGCGGGCGACAGACTTCCGCCAGAACGGCAGCTTGCCGCAGATTTCGGCGTCTCGCGTTCACGGCTGCGCGAAGCAATTCAGCAGCTCTCCAGCCGTGGCGTTCTCAAGGCTCGTCAGGGTGGCGGAACTTTCGTTTCGGAACTGCAAGATAAGCCGTTCGCCGGCAGGCTATCGACGCTTTCGAGCTTGGCCGAAACAGAACCTGGCTTTTGGCAAGATGTCATTGAAATTCGCAAGTCGCTGGATGCCGACGCCGCCTACTATGCAGCACTGCGAGCAACCCAGAACGATCGACGGCGCATCACGTCGGCACTGCAAGCCGTGCTTGGAGCTACCTCGACACCTGTCGCGATAGACCCGGGCGCAGATGCCGAATTTCACATGGCGATTGCCGAAGCCTCTCATAATGCGGTTCTTCAGCAGATCATGGCTGGCCTTTTTCATCTTCTGCAGGCCTGCATTTCGCAGAGCCTGTCACGGCTTTACGATCTGCCGGATACGGCAACAGGCTTAGACCAACAGCATAAAGCCATTGCGGAAGCCATTATCCGTGGCGATGCCGATACGGCAAGGCGCGAGGCCGTTGAGCATCTGGCCTTTGTCGAACTCAGCTTACGGCCTATCGAAGAAGATGCCGCAAGACAGCGTCGCGCCGCACTGACCTTATCCAGTCTTAATAGGGAACCGTCTTCATGATCATCTCATCCTCAACCGATTATCGCGAGGCGGCAAAGCGACGGCTCCCGCCCTTTCTGTTTCACTACATCGACGGCGGCGCTTATGCCGAACATACGCTGCGTCGCAATGTCGGCGATCTCTCCGATCTCGCACTCCGGCAACGCATCTTAAAAAGCGTCGGCAATGTCGATATCTCGACGACATTGTTTGGCGAGGAGCTTTCGATGCCGGTTGCCCTCGCCCCCGTGGGGCTCACAGGCATGTTCGCCCGCCGCGGCGAAGTACAGGCGGCTCAAGCAGCGGCATCGAAGAAATTGCCTTTCACGCTGTCGACCGTCTCAGTCTGCCCGATAGAAGAAGTACAGTCACAGGTATCGCGTCCCATTTGGTTTCAGCTTTATGTGCTGAAGGACCGCGGCTTTATGAAGAATGCCCTAGAACGGGCATGGGCCGCAGGCATTAGAACCTTGGTCTTCACTGTCGATATGCCGGTCCCCGGCGCGCGGTATCGCGACGCCCACTCTGGCATGTCCGGACCTAACGCGGCAGCACGCCGAATGGTGCAGGCCGTCACCCATCCGGCCTGGGCTTATGATGTGGGATTGATGGGACGCCCACATGATCTCGGGAATATCTCCGCCTATCGCGGCCAGAAGACGGCGCTTGGCGACTATATCGGTTGGTTGGGAGCCAATTTCGATCCGTCGATCGGCTGGGGTGATCTGGAATGGATCCGGGAATTCTGGAAAGGTCCCATGATCATCAAGGGCATTCTCGACCCCGAAGACGCCCGCGATGCGGTTCGTTTCGGCGCTGACGGCATCGTTGTTTCCAATCATGGCGGCCGCCAGCTCGACGGCGTTTTGTCTTCGGCGCGCGCGACACCGATGATCGCAGAAGCAGTGAAAGGCGAGCTAACGATCCTCGCCGATTCCGGCATTCGCTCTGGGCTGGATGTCGTGCGTATGATTGCACAAGGCGCCGATGGCGTCCTGATCGGACGCGCCTTCATCTATGCCCTCGCGACAGCAGGAAGAAAAGGCGTCGAAAATCTTCTCGACATCATGACGAAGGAAATGCGGGTGGCAATGACACTGACGGGTGCAAAAACTGTGCGTGAGATTTCCCGCGAAAGCCTCGTTCGCGAAATTGAAAAACCCCTGGCGCTCGCTGCGGAATAAGCTCAATCAAGAGCTAATAGGGCCAGGCTGGCTTGGAGAACAATCCGCCATCGACCCCAATCGTTTGGCCGGTGATGAAGGATGCAGCCGGTGTTGTGAGGAAAATCACGGGACCGGCAATATCCTCTGGCCTGCCAACGCGGCCAAGCGGGGTGAGCTTCGACCATGTCTCAGGATAATCCGGCGATTCTTCGGCAGTACGGTCCGTCATGATCGCACCTGGCGCGATGCAGTTCACGGTGATCCCATATGGGCCGAGTTCCACTGCCGAGACTTTCGTCAGTTGTTCTATCCCTCCTTTTGACGCGGTATAATCCACAAGGTTCGGGAAGGCGATCTTGTTGCAGCCTGAACCGATATTGATGATGGCTCCCCCCTGCCCTGCCGCGACCATAAGTTTTGCGGCGCATTGGGTGTTGAGAAAACATCCTTTGAGATTGGTTGCGATCACTTTGTCCCAGGAAGCTTCATCGAGATCAAGTAGCGGCGACCACGTCTGGACGCCGGCGTTGTTGACAAGCACTGCGGGTGGAGCGCCATGCCAAGCCGATACGTGGTCGAAGAAATCGACAACCTGTGCACGATCGGCGACATCGCAGTCTATGCCTATCGAGCGTCCACCTGCCTCTTCGATCTCGTTTACGAGCGTGACAGCCGCATCCTCGTGAGAGCGATAACTAAAGGCGACGGCGAAGCCTGACCTTGAGAGAGCCTTGGCAAGCACGCGGCCAATACCAGTACTTGCTCCAGTCACCACTGCTAACTTGCTCATAAGCAATCTTTCCCCCGACACCAACAACGATGCTTCATGCATGACACGTGAAATTGTCGTCACTCAAGCAGAAAAGATAAGCCTTTATCCAGAACCTCGGAAGGCAGCAGGGGCTTCAGAGAGTTCGGCCCCAACGAACAACGGCGACCGAATGACCGGCCGCCGTTTTATAGGTGCATAATCTTGTCCGATAGGCTCGAGCAGCGGCTTGGCCGGCTCGAGACTGTTACTAGTGGTTATCGCGCGGCAGACCCTTCGTCTGCGCAATACGCTGATACTTCACGGCAGGCTCCAGAACAGCGCCGGTTTCCATCTGACCGACAACGCCTCGCTGGATTTCCTGCCATGGCGTCTGATGATCCGGATATGGGTAGCCGCCCTGCGCTTCGAGAGCCTTGCGCCGCTCCGCCAATTCCTCATCCGAAATGAGGATATCTGCGGTGCCGCGACCCACGTCGATGCGAACACGATCGCCGGTCCTTAAAAGAGCAAGACCGCCGCCAGCAGCAGCTTCCGGAGAGGCATTGAGGATCGAAGGGCTGCCCGAAGTGCCCGACTGACGCCCGTCACCGATGCAAGCGAGCGAGCGAACGCCCTGCTTTAGCAGGTAGTCCGGCGCGCGCATGTTGACGACTTCCGCAGCGCCCGGATAGCCGATGGGGCCAGCACCGCGCATGAAGAGAACGGTGTGCGCATCGATTTCCAAGGAAGGATCGTCAATTCGCTTGTGGTAATCTTCCGGTCCATCGAACACGACGGCACGGCCTTCGAAGGCTTCGGGGTCGTTCGGATTGGAAAGATAACGTTCACGGAACTCCGGCGAAATCACGCTCGTCTTCATGATGGCAGACGTAAAGAGATTGCCGCGCAGTACACGGAAGCCGGCATGCTCCTTGAGCGGCTGCTCGTAGGGCCGAATTACCTTCTCGTCTTCGATCACCGCGTCGCGGCAATTTTCGCCGATCGTCTTGCCGTTGACTGTCAGCGCGTCCTCATGAATGAGGCCTTGCTTCATCAGCTGGTTGACGACGGCGGGAACACCGCCAGCATGGTAATAATCTTCGCCGAGATATTCACCGGCCGGCTGCAGGTTAACGAGAAGCGGGATCTCTTCGCCGTATTTCTGCCAATCGTCGATTGTCAGCTCGACGCCGATATGACGGGCAAGCGCATTGAGGTGGATCGGCGCGTTCGTCGATCCGCCGATGGCAGAATTCACACGTACGGCATTGATGAAGGCTTCACGCGTCAGAATATCGGATGGCTTCAAGTCTTCGCGAACCATGTCGACGATGCGAAGACCGGTTCGATATGCCACTTCCTGGCGATCGCGATAGGGTGCCGGTATGGCTGCAGAGCCGGGAAGCTGCATGCCCAAGGCTTCAGCGAGCGAATTCATCGTCGTTGCCGTGCCCATGGTGTTGCAATAGCCGGTGGACGGTGCAGACGAGGCAACGAGCTTTACGAAGCCCTGATAGTCGATTTCACCCTTGGCCATAAGCTCGCGCGCCTTCCAGACGATCGTGCCTGAGCCGGTGCGCTCGCCGCGGAACCAGCCGTTCAGCATAGGTCCGACGGATAGCGCGATAGCGGGAATGTTGACGGTGGCCGCCGCCATAAGACAGGCAGGCGTCGTCTTGTCGCAGCCGATGGTCAGCACAACGCCGTCAAGCGGATAGCCGTAGAGCACTTCGACAAGGCCGAGATAGGCAAGGTTACGATCAAGGCCAGCCGTCGGGCGCTTACCGGTTTCCTGGATCGGATGAACAGGGAACTCGATCGCGATACCACCCGCTTCGCGGATGCCTTCGCGCAACCGATGAGCGAGCTCGACATGGTGGCGATTGCACGGAGACAGATCGGAGCCGGTCTGCGCAATGCCGATAATCGGTCGGTCTGACTGAAGCTCTTCCTGGCTGATGCCGAAATTCATATAGCGCTCAAGATAAAGCGCCGTCATGTCGGCGTTTGCCGGATTGTCAAACCAGGCTCTCGAACGCAGCTTGCCTGTAGTGTTGGAATTGGAATTGTCGCTCATTTCCTCGCCTTTCTGGCAGTTCTAGTAGGCAGATACCTCAAGGCCACATGCTTGTATAATATCAAATCCGCATACAGCCTTCCGATATTCGCATACGACAGAGCCGCCCCTCCCTCGACAGACCAGATGGCCATGCCTTTCGCGAAGCAACCTAATGAGGATCAAGCCCTTTGCACAAGGGCGAAACGCCTTCATACGGTTCCGTACATCGTTAAATCCGATCAACAGATGGCTAACCGCGCGTCATCTCCCTGTCGTTCAAAATCTCGATCAACTTTTGCGCGTCCGATCGCCTGGATAGCGTGGATGTCGATAGAGCCTCTCTTCAGATCACGGAGAGCGCACAGAACCGCTTCAGCAGATTTGGAACGTGAAACAGTCTCCTTCGCTTGCTTGAAGATCAACCTGCCGTCGCTGGTGAGTTCGATGCGTCGCCCTGCAAACTCGACAAGACGGACATTGAGGCCTCCAGCAGCCTAATTGAAGCGCCGCCCGCAGAGGGCGGGAAGTTCAAAACTTCAGCTGCGCGCTTTCAGATGCCCTTTCCGCGACCGCCACAAAGTGAAACCTGCTCGAACGTCTCAGGATAACCATCCTATTTTCTCGAATGAAACGTGCAACACTATTCGATAGAAGCTGAGATTCGGAAGTGGCATGACTTACGCATCACAGCAAGGTTTTACGTCATGTCAGCGATCTCAAAAGCAAAAGACATCTTACCCGGTCTCATCTTATCCATCGTCATCACCGCCAGTGCTCTGGCTACAGAAAAGATCCAGCGTGCTCTCATCGGATCAGTTCTTCTGGACGGACTGGTTGTTTCGATCATCCTCGGCACGCTCGTTCATACTTTCTGCGGCCTGTCGAACAACTTTCTTCATGGCGTAAAATTCGCCTCCAAATACCTTTTAGAGCTTGCCATCGTGCTTCTTGGGGCTTCGATCAGCCTCAGCAGCATTGCCAGTACCGGTGCGGCCATGTTCGCGACAGTAGCCGGCGTCGTCATGATATCGCTGATCGTCAGCTATACGATCGGCTGCGCCGTGGGCTTACCAAGTCGATTGGCGCTTCTCGTCGCTTGTGGCAACTCGATCTGCGGAAACTCCGCGATCGTTGCGGCAGCGCCGGTCATTGACGCCGATTCCGATGAAGTCGCTGCGTCAATTGCGTTCACCGCAGCCCTCGGAATTGTCGTGGTCCTTCTCCTGCCAGTTGCTTTCGCGCTGTTCCACCTCAGCCAATGGCAATATGGCATCGTCGCTGGGATGACAGTCTACGCCGTTCCTCAGGTGCTTGCTGCCACGCTGCCGGTGGGGGCTATGAGCGCGCAGATCGGGACGATCGTCAAACTGATGCGCGTACTAATGCTAGGGCCAGTTGTGATGGTGCTCGGCTTCACGCGCCGCAAAGAGCAGCGGTTGAACAAAGCCTGGAAGGGCGCCGCCGTTATCCCATGGTTCATTGCGGGTTTCGTCGTGCTAATGTTGGTTCGTTCTGCGGGGTGGATTCCTCAGGGCGCGCTCGATCCAATGCGGTCCCTATCGACTTTCCTGACGACCATCTCGATGGCTGCACTTGGACTTTCTGTCAATCTGAGGACGGTGCTGGCTTCAGGAGGCCGCGTGCTGGCGGCAGGAACACTCTCTATTCTAGCGCTTTCCGGTTTGGCCGCCTTGACCCTGACTTTCCTGCCGGCACTCTGACCACAAGCATCGGCCACTGCAGGTTCATCGAACGATGCCTATCTGTCGCTCTTGCAGGAAATCAAATTGAGCAAGACGGTCATCGGGATCGAAAACGCTAATAAGAAGAACTCCCCAAGGTTGACACGGGTATTCTCAGTTCAGCGATAAGCCCGTGAGGCTGACGCTTGGCAAGCGTGATGCTCCCATGATGCAGATGAGCGATTTCGGCAACGATCGAAAGCCCGAGGCCAAAACCGGCATCTTTATCGCGACGCGAGGCGTCAACCTTGAAGAAGGGTTCAAAAACCTTATCGAGAAGATGGTCCGGAATGCCCGGGCCATCATCAATGACGGCAATCACATAGTCGTCCCCTTCTTGCGAAAGTCCAACCTCAACATGCGATGCGAATTTCACCGCATTGGCGCAGAGATTGGTCACGGCGCGTGTTATAGAGGTTGGGCGACACTCCGCCGTCAACTTGTTGGGACCCTGATAGGAAACATCGTATCCCACATCCGCGAAATCGTTGCAGGCAGTTTGCAAAAGGCTGCCGAGATCGACCCGCTCAACGGCCTCCATCGCATAGTCGTCGCGCAGATAATTCAGACTTTCGGTCAGGAGTTTGTCAATATGATCGATATCGGCGAGCAGAGCATCCTTAACAGCGTCATTCTCCATCCGCTCCGCGCGGAGCCGAAGCCGGGTCAAAGGCGTGCGAACATCGTGGCTGATGCCGCGCAGCATGCGGGTGCGCGCCTCGACCATCGTCTTTATTCGGTGACGCATCCCGTTAAGCGCATGAGCGAGCGAACGTATCTCGACTGAACCTTCTTCCGCGAAGATCTGCCCGCTGTCATTGATATTAGCCTGCATAGCGGCGTGCGATATCTTCTTGATCGGTTCGGTCACAGCACGAATGGCAAAAACGAAAAAGAAGCTGATGAGGGTGATGACAGCCACCACATAATAGAAGCTCTGAGCGAAGAAGGTGGTCGTCAAGATCGCGTCGGGAAATCCGAAGAAAACGAGCATGCTGCCATCGTCTATCCTTTCCGCGATGACGCGATGACCGTCCTTAAAGGCGCGCCAGCCGCCAAGAGGTTCATCTCCATCAGGAGGAAACAAAAAGTCGACCGTCTTCTCCGCCAAGCCCTGCATCTCAGGAGACGTGGTAAAATCCTCGGAGGCTGTAAGAGGCTCCACGCGAAGATCCAGACCTGCACGACGCGCATTTGAAAGGATGATATCACGCTCGGTGGACGAGGCGTTGCACAGGAGACTTGCGATCGTCCTCACCTGCTCGGCTGCATTTTCGAGATTGGGCACTGCGTAACTATCACGGACAAACCGCTCCAGGGCGCGTCCGCCAAAGATGACGATCACAAGAGCCGCGAGAATGATGAGAATAATCTGTCCGCGCAGAGTTTTCGGGGCGTTGAGCAAAGACCTATCCATCGATCTCTTCCACATCGGCAGCAAACAAATAACCGCCGAGACGGACTGTTTTGAGCAAGACAGGATCCTTGGGGTCGGCTTCGATCTTCTGCCTTAGACGACTGATATGAACATCGACGCTCCGCTCGATGGGACCGGCAAGACCGGCATGAGTGACCGTCAATAATTCCTCGCGCGTCAGTACCCGCCCTGGATTGTTACAAAAGGCCAAAAGCAGGTCAAATTCGTGAGTGGTCATGGAAACGCGGGCATTGCTTGGATCGTGTACCTGGCGTCGAACCGGATCAACCCGCCATCCCTCAAAGCGAAATTGGCGCTTGCGTCCTGCATCGCTCTTGACCGCCGCGGATTTCGCCCGCCGCAACAGTCCCTTGACTCGCGCCATGAGTTCTCTCAGCACGAATGGCTTCGTCACATAATCATCCGCACCAAGTTCCAATCCGACGATCCGGTCGACATCGCTACCAACCGAGGTCAGCATCAAAATCGGCAGATCACTGGAGGCGCGAAGCTTGCGGCAAATGCTAAAGCCGTCTTCTCCCGGCAGCATGACATCGAGGATCACAAGGCTGAAGGCCATGGCACGCATTTTGGCATCCATCGCCGTCCCATCACCGGCGACTTCGACGAGCATGCCCTGCTCGATAAGACTTGCACGAAGCATGTCTGCAATCTGGACGTCGTCCTCGACAATAAGAATGCGAGGGCTTTCCAACCCTAAACGTTCGTTCTGATCCATGCGATCGCCATTCCAAACCATGCGCGCCCTTGCTTTACCATATCGGCGACGGCTCTGCGGCGGGCTTATTGTTAAGTTTTGTTGCAGCCATGCTCAACAACCCTTCGATCAGACACAAAACTTAACATCATTCAACACATCATCTGCCCGGAAGGTGAGACAAGCGGTGCATGCGATCCATGCAAAGTCGGAGGATCGTGGAGCAAAGTGGAGTTTCCATGCCGCTATATCGAGCAAAAGAGACAAGGCGTTTTCTAGCAGTCAGCCTGACGTTAGCTACCGGTATTGTAAGCGCATGCTCGGATGAGCAGACCGCTGCGCCAAAGCCGCCGCGTCCCATTCGCACTGTCACAGTCAAATCCGAACTGATCGGAGATACCTTCAGTCAAACAGGAGAAATCCGACCACGGTATGAAACGCCGATGAGCTTTAGGCTCGATGGCCTACTGTCCTATCGCGTTGATACCGGCACGGAGGTCAAAGCAGGCGATCTTGTCGCCTCCGTCGACAAGACACCGTCGATCAACAACGTGGCATCGGCCAAGGCACAACTCGATGCGGCAACATCCGATGCCCACATTGCCGATCTGACTGCAGGTCGCAACTGGGAGCTCTTCTCAAAGAACGCGATCTCTCTTGCTCAAGTTGAGCAAGGTGACGCCAATCTGGAAGCGGCCAAAGCCAAGCAGGAGATTGCAACGGCAGCCCTTGCCAATGCGGAACAGACCCTCTCCTATACCGATGTAAAAGCCCCACGTGATGGCATTGTCTCCGGCGTGGCAGTCAACACTGGCCAAACCGTGTCGGCGGGCCAGACAATCCTGACGCTCAGCACAAACACCGAACTAGATGCCGTTTTTGACGTGCCTGAGCAATTGCTGGATCAAAAGCTCGCCGACAGCGATGTCGAGGTAAACCTCATCTCTGCCCCCTCCCAAAAAGCGATGGGAAAAGTCCGTGAAGTCACACCGATGGCGGATGCGACGACGCGCACCTACCGCGTCAAGGTCGGACTGGATGGTACCGCGAGTGACTTTCCGCTCGGTGCAGCCGTCCTTGGCAAGGTCGTTTTGTCACCAAAGCATCTTTTCAAAGTTCCATCTTCTGCTTTGGCAAACGATGCGGGTAAGCAGGCCGTCTTCGTATTCGAGGCAGCTCAGCAGGCGCTTTCTCTACGCCCCGTGACCATAGAGCGCTACGCCGACCAGAACATGTACATCTCAGACGGCCTTGCCGATGGAGACATCGTGGCAACGGCTGGCGTCAGCAAGCTGCGCAACGGGGAGAAGGTCAGCCTCGAGAAGGACGGCACCCTATGAACGTCAAAATGATTCAGCAAAAGATCCGGTTCAACCTTTCGCAATGGGCAATCGATCAAAAGCCTGTTGTCATTTTCCTGATGCTGGCCGCCTTTGTTGCCGGCAGTCTTAGCTACCAAAAGCTGTCCCGCAACGAGGACCCGCCTTTCACCATAAAAACCATGGTGGTCGGCGCGCGTTGGCCGGGTGCCAGCGTTACTGACACGGCGAACCTTCTGACCGACAAGCTGGAAAAGAAGCTCGCGGAGACTCCGCATCTCGATTACACCCAGAGCTATACTCGTCCCGGTCAGGCCGTCATCATGGTCAACCTGCGCGACGACACGCCGCCCGACCAGATCGATAGGATCTGGTACACAGTGCGCAAGAAGATTTCCGATATTTCGGCGACCCTACCCGAGGGCGTGCAAGGTCCATTCTTTGATGACGAGTTCGGCGACACGTTCGGCAGCATCTACGCTTTCAGAAGCGATGGATTTACCCAGCGCGAACTGAGAGACCGGGTAGAAGCTGTCCGTCAGGATATCCTCGATCTGCCTGACATTGGCAAAGTCAATATCCTGGGAGCGCAGGACGAGCAGATCGTCGTTACCTTTTCGTCCAGCCGTCTGGCAAGTCTTGGAATCGACCCCTCTGCCGCGATCGATGCATTACGCGCGCAGAATGCCGTCAGTCCGATCGGGACGATCGAAACGGGTGAGGAAAAGGTGTCCGTGAGGGTCAGCGGTGCTTTCGCTTCCGAGGACATGCTGCGTGACGTTACGCTGAATTTCGGGAACCGCTTTATCCGTTTGAACTCCATCGCCGACATTTCTCGTAAAACCATGGATCCACCAGCCGCGTCCGTGAGGGTGAATGGGAAGGATGTTATTGGTCTGGCCATCTCTATGGCGAAAGACGGAAACATACTCGCCTTTGGTCGATCTCTGGACGAGCGAATGAAGACGATTGCCGATCGACTCCCTCATGGCATTGACATGACCAAAGTCGCTGACCAATCCACCGTCGTTCAAGACGCCGTCAATGGCTTCATGAAAACCCTGATCGAAGCGATCGTCATCGTGCTTGCCGTTTCTTTCCTATCCCTCGGCTGGCGGGCTGGCCTTGTGATTACGGCTTCCATTCCGCTTGTTCTTGCACTCACCTTTGTCGGTATGGAAATTGCCGGGATTGGACTACAACGGATCTCTCTCGGCGCCTTGATCATTTCGCTTGGCCTTCTCGTCGATGACGCGATGATTACGGTAGAGAGCATGATCTCCTGCCTTGAGCAGGGCAAGTCGCGCAACTCTGCTGCAACACATGCCTATGAGACGACGGCCTTTCCGATGCTGACGGGAACGCTGGTGATGATTGCAGGCTTTATGCCCATCGGCTTTGCAGCCTCGAGCGCGGGGGAATACACATTCTCGTTATTTATGGTCGTGCTGATCGCACTTATATCGTCCTGGATCGTCGCCGTCCTGTTTTCGCCGATCCTTGGAACGTGGATCCTTCCCGTCAAGATTGCCAAAGGCCATCACAGAGTGGGGTCGGCGACGTTTGCCTTTCATAGAATACAAAAATGGATACTGAAGCGTCGTAAACTGACGGTTGTCGTTGCCCTGGTTGCTTTGGGATTGTCGTTGCTCGGCGCCGGGCAACTTCAACAACAGTTCTTTCCCTCTTCAGACCGGCCGGAGCTTTTGATCAGCCTTACCTTGCCGCAAAATGCATCGAGAGAAGCCACAGACCGGCGCGCAAAAGAGCTCGAGGCGATCCTCAGGTCCGACCGGAATGTCGATCATTTCATCACCTATATCGGGTCAGGCTCCATTCGCTTTTATCTGCCGATGGACCTGCAGCTCGACAATGACAACGTCACGGAGACAGTGGTCGTCGCCAAAAGCGTTGAAAAACGAGAAGCCGTTCGCCGGCATATTGAGGCCGTGCTTGCCGAGCGCTTTCCCGATATCATTTCGCGCGTGTCGCCTCTTGAGCTTGGCCCTCCCGTGGGATGGCCTCTGAAGTTCAGGGTTGCCGGTCCCGATTACAAGCAAGTTCGCCTTTTATCCGCAAAGGTGGCGGACATTCTCGGCCGGGATCGCTCAACCCGCGATGTCAATCTCACTGCCGGCGAGCCGCAAAAAACCGTTACCATCGACGTCAACCAAGTGCAGGCACGAGCCCTGGGGATCAGCTCGGAGTCGATCGCAAGCCAGGTTGCTGCGATCTACTCAGGTTCAACAGTGACGACTGTGCGTGACAAAGACAGACTGGTCGATGTGGTCGTCAAAGGAGATGACACCGAGCGCAAATCGGTGGCCGACATCGGTAATATCCAGCTCCGGACTGCGGACGGATCCTATATTCCGGTCCGTCAGATCGCGAGCATCGAGAACGGTATGGAAGATCCCATTATCTGGCGACGTCAGGGCAAGCCGATGATTACCGTGCAGGCCGATGTTCAAGACCCCGCGCAAGCCGCCAGCGTCGCAGCCAGGCTGGATGATGAGCTCAATACGCTGAGATCGAATTTGCCTATGGGCTATTCCATCACGGCAGGCGGGATTTCCGAAGAGTCCGCAAAAGGTAATTCTTCCATTATTGCCATTATACCCATGATGTTGTTTGTGATCGCCTTTCTGCTGATCATTCAGTTGAAAAGCTTTTCACGCATGGGGATTGCTCTGAGCATGGCGCCGTTTGGATTGATCGGTGTCGTGGGCGCTATGTTGCCGGCAGGTACCCCCATGGGCTTCGTAGCACAGCTTGGCGTCATTGCCCTGTCCGGCATGATCATCCGCAATGCCGTCTTGCTCATTCAAGAAATTGATCAAAACATCCAAACGGGAATGCACGCGCGCAATGCGATCCTGTCGGCAACGCGTCATCGCGCAAGACCCATCTTGTTGACGGCCTGTGCTGCCATTCTTGGCATGGTCCCGATTGCCGGTGAAATCTTCTGGAAGCCTATGGCGATTGCGATCATCGGCGGGCTTACGGTTGCCACGGTGCTTACCTTGACGCTGCTCCCAGCGGCCATGTCGCTTCTCATCCAGAAAGATTTAAAGCAGGAGAAAAAGCCAATCTTTGCGTGAATCTGAGCTCAGCAGCGAAATTTATTACGCATCCTCAGTTTCATTTCATGTTCGTGCATATAATCGCACTCAGTTTTTATGACGAAAAACTTTTCATTATCCCTTTTTATCCGCCTGATGATGATGCTTCAGGTCAAACGGAAGTGGGTCTCCTTTTTTAAACACTCGCAATTAGAAAACGATATCGGGCCCGTTCGAGCGAATGTCGTTCAGTTGCTGTACTATGCGAGGCTACGATTCACCTCTCGATGTCTCTAAGGCTATCGAAGAGCGATGCGAAAGCGCTGTCGTTTCGGCGGAAAACAGCGGGCTCGCCGAATGGAGCATCGATCTCGACCTCGGTTCCACCGTCATATTGACGACCGCTCCAAAGGTGGATCCATGCTGTGCCAGTTGGCAGATAGACACGACGCGTCGTCTGTCCTGCCTGCCAGACTGGCGCAACAAGCAGATCGGCACCATAGAGATAGCTGTCCTGTATTTGATAGGTCCGCTGATCGTCTTCATGATGAAGGAAAAGTGGACGCTGTACTGGAAGTCCCCGATCCGCAGCTTCTACAGAAAGCGCTTTCAAGTAGGGTGCAAGGCGCACATAGATCTGCGTCATGCGCGCAAAGTGAGCAAGGACGCTAGGATCTTCGTCGACTTGCAGATTTTCGCGCGGCCTGTTTCCTTCATGGGTACGCATGACGGCAGTAAAGGCGGCCATTTCCGCCCATCGCATCATTAGCTCTGCAGAGCGAACATTGCCAAAAAGGCTCGTATAGCCGCCAATGTCGGAATGATGATAGGCATTGCCGAGCAGGCCGGAGGCTAGTGCGCCGCAGATAACGGTCACAAGCCCGTCATGTCGGGAGAAATCGACTGACTGATCGCCGGCCCAGAGGAGCGGACAGTGCTTTTGCACACCGGTGAAACCGGCTCGCATGAAGAAGAGAGCATCGCCGGTCTTGCCTCGGCTTTCGACTGCCCTGGCATTTACCTCGGCCCAAAGCGTTGGCCATGCATTATGCATGAGTTTTGCATCGGTCCCATTGGCCAGTTCGACATCGACTGGCAGATACTCCCCGAAATCGGCCATCCAGCCGCTCAAACCGTAATCCAACATATTGCGGCCGATGACGGTGTCAGCGAACCATGCAGCAGCGTCAGGATTTGTGAAGTCGATCACACCGCAGTCGAATTCACCGAAATCGACAAGCGCGGTGCCGCCCTCGCTGCTGGTCGCGAGATAGCCGGCGGCCTCGGCAACGGGAAAGAGACTGCCGTCCGTGCACAGGTAGGGGTTGACGTAACCGAGAAAGCGAATTCCTTTTGATCTCAGTTCGTCAATTCGTTGGTGAAGCTGAGGGTAACGCAGTTCATTTGCCTGCCAGTCCCAAAACAATCGCGCGCCAAAGGACGTTTGGCGAAGGCCCACCCAATCCTCGCACCATAAACCGGAAACGGCAACGCCTGCGTCAAGCATCTTTTCCAGACGGGTAAACGAGTTGACGCCATCCTTGAGGCCGATAATTGCGCCATTATAGACCCAGTCTGGCAGGGCGGGTTGCCGGCCGAAGCGACCGGATAATGTCTCGACGAGTTCAATGAAACTGGCCGCTCCGTAGAGTTCGATCCTCTCCGGAATTGCCCAGATCTCAATCTCGTGGAACTCGTTGCGGCGGAAATCGAAGACGCTGTAAGCGGTGGTCTCGACATGCAGCGCATAATGCCGAGAGGAAATATAGGTCGGTTGCGGGTAGTTTGTGTGGTAGTAATCGCCGCCTGCTCTTGCCGTAATATCTGCCTTGAACGTTAGCTCGCTCGACTTGTCACGTCCAACACCGGGTTCGGACGTCCAAAGGGGAAAGCGTCGGCCGCGCATGTCGAAATAGGACATTTGCTCGCCGCCACCCCAGACATGCTCACCGGCTTCCGCAGCGATCCGCAGCCAAAGCCGATTGATCGTTGTGTCCATTGGCTCAATGGCAATCGACCCCGCGTTCACGATCAGTCGAAGCCGCGGTGCGTGACCTTCTGCAACAGCAAGAAGGACGTTGTTGTTCTCGATTTGCGCGTATCTTAGCGGGCTTCGCTCGACAACGTAATCTTCGATGTCGAAATTGCCGCGATACATATCGATCCGCTCTTGGCCGATACCGACGAAAAAGCAGGGCGAAGCTGCGCTGTGCGAGAGGACGAGATGGCCGCCGAGGTAGACCTTGAAACCGTCCGGCAAGGCCTGCAGCCTGATTGTTGCATAATCGCCCGCAGATCGTGAACCCCAATCTCTAACCTCGTTTGCCGTATCACAGACGACAGACTGTTCCTCAAGCATGATCATCCTTTAATGCCGCCGCTCGTCAGGCCGGAAACCACACGCTCCTGGAAGATGACGATCAGGATGGCAACGGGCACAATGCCCACGACCAGCGCCGCAGAGATGACAGGCCAGGGAAAGGCGAACTCGCCCTGATAAAGCTGAATCCCGACGGGCAGCGTACGGAGTGCGGGATTGGAGTTGAACGACAAGGCGAGCAGAAATTCGTCCCAGGCATTGACGAAGGACAAGATCCCAGCCGTGAAGACGCCAGGCGCGCAGAGCGGTACGACGATCTTGAACAATGCGCCTAAGCGCGTGCAACCATCGATCATTGCGGCATTTTCCAGATCACGTGGGATTCCCTCGAAAAATGACACGAGGATCAGCGTGCATACCGGTAGCGAAAGGATCGTGTAGGGCAAGATGAGTGCAGTCCAGGTGTTGAGAAGATTGAGCGCCCGCATGATTTCGAACAACGGGACAAGCAATGTCACCAGCGGAAAGGTCGAGACGGCAATGATCGCAGCCAGGATCAAGCCACGATAGGGGATCTGAAGCCGTGCCAATGCGTAAGCTGCCATAATGGAAATTAACAATGTCAGGCAGGTCGATAGCAGCGAGACCATAAAACTGTTGAACAGAAACAGATGCAACGGCTGATCGGAAAAAGCCGTGATGTAATTTGCGATGGTAGGAGAATGCGGAAGCCAACTGATCGGCTTTAGCGTCAATTCCGCCTCAGTCTTAAGCGACGTAAACAAGATCCAGATGGCAGGAAATAACCCGTTGACCAAAAGAATACTCGCCGCGATGAAGCGAAGCGGCTTGCCGGAAAAAACAGAGCGGTACGAGTTGGAGGAACGTTCGAGATTCATCGGTCAGATCCGCGTCCTGATGATGCGCAGGTAAAGCGCGGTAATCACCATCGACAGAAGAAACATGACGACAGCGAGAGCGGACCCATAGCCAAGATCAAGGAACGACACAGTATTTTGATGGATATACATGGCAAGCGTTGCTGTGGACGTCCCAGGGCCGCCGCCCGTCATCATGAAGGGAATGTCAAAGGTCTGGAGCGCCGTAATGGTGCGGAAGATCAGTGCGACAATGATCGAAGGTTTCAATAGCGGCAAAGTGATTTCAAAAAATTGCCTGATGCGCCCGGCTCCATCCACATCTGCGGCCTCATAGAGCGATTTCGGAATGGTCTGAAGGCCCGCCAGGATGATCAGCGCCATAAATGACGATGTTTTCCACGTGATCGTCAGACAAATGGCAGCAAGTGCCCATTCGGGCGAGTTGAACCAGATGATGCCCTGAAAACCAAGACGCATCAGGATATCGTTGACGACACCGTATTCCGAATGAAAGAACCAAGCGAAGATCAGGCCCGCGAAGGAAAGCGGTAAAGCCCAAGGAATAAGAAGGGACAGTCGTACCGGCCATTTTTGCCTGAACGGCAGGTTAGCAAGCAGCGCCAGGGCGAGACCAACCAGCAGGGCACCAGGAACTGTGACAACCGTGATCAAGATCGTATTCCACGTTGCTTCCCAGAATGTCGGGTCGTCAAGCATGGATCGGTAATTGTCGAAACCGATGAACTGTGCGGGTAGCCCGGATGTCAGCGAAAGATCGAAAAAGCTCGAATAGATCAGGCGACCGACGGGATAGATGATCAGCACGGCAAGAAGAATGGCAACAGGCGCGAGCAGCACGACGGCAAGCGCGCGATCGCCGAGATCCAGCCAACGCGTCCACCCTCCCAAGGCTTCATCTCGGTTGCCCTTAACCTGCGATACACCCACCGCCACCTGATCGTCCTGAATCACAATATTCCCATTATCAATGTCTCTATATCTTCACCAGGAGATAGCAGGCCTCGCCGGCGGCCTGCTTTCCTCATGCCTATAGAAAAAAGATTTACCGAAAGATGCGGCGAAGCCGGCTCTGCATCTGGTCTGCGGCCGTGTCGGGCGCCGTCACGCCTGCCAGAACGCCGTTGACCGTCGTGCGTATAATCTCGCTGACCTCGTTATAACGCGGCGTCACAGGGCGACTTTTGGCCGTCTCCACCACCGGAAGTGCCTCGGAAAACCACGGCGCAGCCTTCAAGACATCACGGTCTTTGTAAAGATCGGCATAAGTCGGCAGCAAGGCTCCATTGACCGCCATGAACTTGGACACGTCCTGACTGCTCAGATAATCGGCAAGCTTCTTGGCTTCCTCCTGATTGGCCGAAAAGGCCGATACGCCAAACTCCCAGCCGCCTAGGCACGTTGCTTGAGAGCCATTGCCAAGGGCCGGCAAGCGCGCGACGCCGACCTTTCCGGCGACGGTCGAATCTTTACCTTGGAAATGTGCCCAAGCATAGGACCAGTTGACCGCAAAGAGGACTTTACCCGCCTGAAACTCTTTACGCGTATCGTCTGTCGCGACTTCGGAAATGTTCTTCTTGGCTATTCCCTCGTCGACGAAACTCTTCCAAAGACTGAGCGACTTCGCCGCGGCATCTTTGTCGAAGGTCAGCTTGCCGTTTTCGATGAGGTTCTTTCCCTGGCTCCAATAGGGCACGAGGAATGTGCAGACAGCTCCCTCGATCGCCTTGCCCTGAAAAGAAAGGCCCTGCAGGTCGCCGCCGCCTTCTCCTTGAAGCACGGTCTTGGCCGCCGCCTTCAATTCATCCCAGGTCTTGGGCGGGGCTATCTTGTATTTATCGAGTAAGTCTTTGCGGTAGTAGAGAAACATGGAATCGGCAAAAGCCGGCAAAGCGACAATCTTGCCATCGACCGTATTTGCCTCGGCATATGTGGGCAGATACGAACTCATATTCTTGCCGGCGAACTCGCTCGTCCAACCCGCTGCGGCAAACTGCGCTGGACGAATGACGTCAAGCTGTAGGACATCCAGGCCCGGATCCTTTGCAGACATTACCGTGTTGAGATATTGCGCCTGAAGTTCTGAGGTATTTCCACCCGTTTCGATCGTTACCTTGACACCTGGATGTTGCACCTCATAGCGGTCCAGCACCTCTCGCCAGACGTCGGGCTGGTTTTGCGCGGAAATAAAAATTTTCAGCTGCGTATCGGCCAGCGCAGGCGACGAAAGTTCCCCCACTGCCATGCACAAGGCTACGGCGAAGGCCGCTTGTCTCAACATATGTTTCCCTCCACTTCGACGATGTCGTTGACATCGTCCCCCATTGTTCACTTCAGCACCTTTTCTGATGCTATGTCAAAAAGATGAAGCTTGGCGGGGTTGACCCCGATCGTAACCTTCTGGCCGGATGCCGCGCGAAAATCCGGTGGCATTCTGGCGGTGACAGAAGAATTTCCAAGCTTAAAATGAATCAGTGTATCGGAGCCGAGCGGCTCGACGATCTGTACCGTCACAGTCAGTTCGACGCTTCCCTCCTGCAAAGGCGCAAAATGTTCGGGACGCAAACCGACAAGAACCTCCTGCCCTTCGCTGACCACAGTGTTTCTCGGCCGCCCCGTCGCAAGCGGAAGAGAATTTTCTTCATCCAGAATGATGCGGTTGCCGCTCACTCTGGCTTTTGTGAAATTCATGGACGGTGAGCCGATGAAGCCGCCAACAAACACGCTATGCGGATGATTGTAGACCTCATCGGGTGTACCGACCTGCTCGATGACACCGTTACGGAGGATGACGATGCGGTCGGCGAGTGTCATGGCTTCGACCTGATCATGCGTCACATAGATGATGGTAGTGCCCATTGTCTGGTGCAGACGTTTGATCTCCGTGCGGACCTCGCCACGCAATTTCGCATCGAGGTTGGAGAGCGGCTCATCAAATAAGAACACCTGTGGGCGCCGCACCAATGCGCGCCCCATGGCCACACGCTGGCGCTGCCCACCGGACAACTGTCCGGGACGCCGATCGAGCAGATGGGAAATACCAAGCATCTCGGCAGCCTCGCGCAAGCGCGCCGCAGCCTCGTCTTTGGCAACACCGCGAACCTTGAGACCGAAAGCCATGTTTTCGCCGACTGTCTTATGCGGATAAAGCGCGTAATCCTGAAAGACCATCGCGATATCGCGGGCGCGTGGCGGCAATTTATTGACCACCCTGTCACCAATCAGTACCTGACCACCGCTGATCTCCTCAAGACCGGCAATCATGCGCAAGGTCGTCGATTTTCCGCAACCGGATGGACCGACCAGAACAACAAACTCACCATCGGCTATATCGAGATCAATCTCTTTCACGATGTGAAGCGCGCCGTAACTCTTATCAAGCTTCTGCAGGCTTACAGAGGCCATGCCTTCTCCTTTTCTTGCAGCCCTGAGAGTACCGGCTCTAATAGTCACTTCCGGGGTCACCGACGTGAGCCCTCTTGTAACGACTTATCAATAGGTCAAAAGCAATGGAATTCTTGATAATGTCAATTTGTGGCAACAACCTTCCTCCACGAATATCTTCCACGACGCTTATTTCAATCGTGAAACGTAGCGCGCGACGTTGTGATCAAACCAGCTGAAGGAAATTTCGGCAATCCGCTGTTCCGTCATGTAGCTGTTGCGGCTAACCAAGCAAGCTTTTTCGCCCGGCTTAAGTCCAAAGGAAGCGGGGCTCCAGTCCGGAACTTGGCCCTGGCCGATTTGATCTTCCGCCTTGATGATCCTCAATCTGAGACGCGTGTTGTAAAAAAGATAAAGGGAGTCTGAGAGATCCTGCCGGGAAATTGTCTCGATAAAGCTGCCATCGAGCCAGATTTCCTCCAAGGCTGCGGCCTGACCTGAAAGCCGTCGTAATCGCCTGATCCTGTGCGCTTGGTCCGAACGCCCAAATGGCGGCAGAAAGCTCGGCTTATCAAGTCTTTCGACATCGAGAACATCAGCAGTCGGCAGCCCGCCTCCGCCAATCAGCTCCAGTCGGAACATCGAATAAATACTATGAGGATCGCTGATCGCGCGAATGTAATTCCCAGACCCCTGAATGCGACGAAGAAGTCCCCGCGTTTCTAGCTCCGCCAAGGCCTTCCTCAGGGTTCCAACGGCGATCCCGAAGTTAGTTGCCATGTCGCGCTCGGGCGGAAGCTTCTCGCCATCGCCCAAACGGCCGGCAGAAATTTCTCTCACCAGGAATTCGACAATCTGAAGATAAGCCGGAAGGCTTCCTCGAAGATGCCTCATGCGGTATCGTCACCCTCGAATTGATACACGATTGATCTACGTATCGCATAGTGCTACCCATTAGACAATCCGAGAACGTGGAGGAAGAAGATGACTGTCGTGCCGATTACCTCTCCGGATCTGGATGCCGCCGAGGTCTCATGGTTTTCGGCGCTCTGCTCGGACGATTACCGCTATTTAGGGGTGCCTGAAGACGATCTGCGATCGAGTTGGGCGCATTGTTCAGCAATTACCAGGAAGGCAGAAGAGCTCGGCTTCCGCAATATATTGTGCCCTTCGTCGTATCAGGTCGGCCAGGACACCTTGAGCTTTGTCGCCAGTTGCGCACCTATCACGCAGAACATTAACTTCCTGGCAGCTATACGTTGCGGCGAGATGCAGCCGATCATGCTGGCGCGCACGGTCGCGACGCTCGACCATATGCTGCAAGGCCGCCTAACGCTGAATATCATCAGTTCGGATTTTCCAGGCGAAGTTGCGGATAGCGCTTATCGCTATCTCAGAAGCCATGAAGTCGTGCAGATCCTGCGCCAAGCATGGACGCAGGACAGCATCGATCATGAAGGCGAGATCTATCGCTTCAAGGGCGTCTCAACGGAACCGGCGCGCCCGTATCAGCAGAACGGTGGTCCTCTTCTCTACTTTGGCGGCTATTCCCCTGACGCTCTCGAACTGTGCGGCGCGCAATGCGACGTTTATCTTATGTGGCCGGAAACGCGCGAGCAGCTTGCTGATCGCATGCGCGCGGTTCATGCCAGAGCCGAAGCCCATGGCAGAACGCTTGACTACGGGCTGCGGGTACATGTGATTGTTCGCGACACTGAAAAAGAAGCGCGCGACTACGCGGAGCATCTCGTTTCAAAGCTGAACGATGAATATGGAAAACTGATCCGTGAACGCGCTCATGACAGCATTTCTCTAGGCGTTGCGCATCAGGCACGCATGCGCGAACTTGCCGACCAATATGGTTATGTCGAACCGCATTTATGGACAGAGATCGGGCGCGCGCGCTCTGGATGCGGAGCGGCCCTTGTCGGGTCAACCGATCAGGTTCTGACAAAACTGGAAGATTATCAAAAGATGGGCATTCGCGCTTTCATTCTGTCCGGCTATCCGCATCTGGACGAGGCCGAGCATTTCGGAACCAGAATCTTGCCGCAGATGAAGACATGCTCCCTGCCACATGTCCGGGGCCGCGTCCCTGCTTCAACCCCTGCAACACCGCTTGGAACGGGAAAACGTCACTAATGGAACGAATCCGCCTCTCCGCCAATGTAGAATTTAGCCGCCTTGTCTATGGTTTATGGCGTCTCGGCGACGATGCCGACACTTCGTCTGCCCATGTGAGAGCGAAAGTCGAAGCTTGTCTCGAGCAAGGCATTACAACCATGGATCACGCAGACATTTATGGCGGATACACGGGCGAAGCGATCTTCGGTGGCGCACTGAAAGAGACACCCTCTTTGCGTGATCGCATCGAGATCGTGACGAAGTGCGGCATCGTTGCACCGGCTGGACGCCATGCAGCCGCGCGCGTCAAGCATTATGACACAAGCCGTCGGCACATCGAAGCATCGCTGGAGACCTCTTTGCGCGAGATGGGAACCGACCACGTCGATCTCCTCTTGATCCACAGGCCGGACCCGATGATCGATCCGGAAGAGACGGGCGCTGCTCTTGATGCGGTTGTCGCATCAGGTAAGGCAAAAGCGGTCGGTGTGTCCAATTTCCGACCCTGGGACTTTAGCCTTCTACAGTCGGCGATGAGCCAAAGGTTGGTAACCAACCAGATTGAAATCAGCCTGCTGGCAGCCGATTGCTTCACAAATGGCGATCTTGCATTCCTTCAGGAGCGGCAGGTAAAGCCGATGGCGTGGTCGCCACTCGGTGGGGGACGTCTTTTTGATGCAACCAACCGCACGCTTTCTGATCGATTGGACAAGATTGCAACCGCGCAAAGCGCTGAAAAAAGCGCGGTCGCCGTTGCATGGCTTCTCGCCCATCCTTCAAAGATCCTTCCCGTGCTCGGTACCAACTCCCTTTCGCGCATCAAGACCATCTCGGAAGCAACAAAGGTCGTGATCGATCGTCAGGCCTGGTTTGAACTCTACACTGCCGCCATTGGCCGAGATGTGGCATGAGGCAAAATCCGCTCCAGACGGGGCCCGTCACACGAGAGCAAAGCTTTGTTCCTAACGGCAACACGGGTGATGAGTTTCGTCGCTCATTAGGTCGCTTTGCAACCGGCGTGACCGTCGTAACCACAGCAACGGGGAATGGGCCTTTAGGGATGACGGCCAACAGCTTTACATCCGTTTCGCTCGACCCACCACTCATCCTCTGGTCTGTCGCGAAGACTTCTTCTCGCTATGTCTTCTTCTCCGAAGCGACGCATTTTGCTGTTCATGTCCTGGCGAAGGAAGAAGCAGCCATCGCCGTACGCTTTGCGAAAAGCGGCAGCGCATTTGAGGGGATTTCCTGGATCGGCAATGAAGAGGGTGTGCCTATCATCAACGGGACGCTCGCACGGTTTGAATGCTCAATTGCCGCTCGTCACGATGCCGGAGATCATACAATCCTCATCGGGCATGTTCTGCGCGCTGCCCACCGCGAAGGAGACCCTCTCTGCTTTTCTCAGGGCGTATTCGGCGGCTTTACATCTTCTCTGGAATGAGGCCAGCCGTGGAGCCACGTTCGATCAACGCGGTCGGTAAAACCTGATGACGCGGCGCCCCAGCTTTTCCCTTAAGCCGCTCGATCAACATTTTAGCGGCGGCTTCTCCCAGTTGATAGACGGGCTGCTGCACAACAGTGACCGAAGGCGAGGTGACCGAGGTCCAATCAGCGTCATGAAAGCAGACGAGCGCAAGCCGATCCGGAATTCCGATATTCATATCGCGCGCCGCTTTGAAGAGTTCGAGTGCGATCAAACTATCAGATGCAATGATTGCCGACGGGGCAGCGTCGCCATCCAGCAAATCCTTTGCGATCGCTCGCGTTTGTTTGGCGCCGACGGCACCTAGCCTTACCGTCCCTTGAACCGCATTGCGATTGCAGGCGTCGATAAAGCCCTCCACGCGCTCTCGCACCGAGGCGGTATAAAGATCCACCGGACCGCGATAGACTTGCCCCGGTACGCCGCAGGCGGTGAGATAGGCAATGTTGCGATGGCCGCGATCGATGAGCAATTGTGCGACCGCGCTGGCTGCTGCCCTGTCGTCGGCCGTGGCCATATCAACGCGCAATTCCTTGACTGCCCGGTCGAGCAACGTTATCGGCCGACCGGTCTTCAGAATTTCTATCAGATGCTCGATATCGCTGTCACTTGCCGGCGAAACGATGAGGCCATCGACCCGCTTGGCGACGAGCATCTTGACCGCCGAACGTTCAAAGGCGACGTCCTCACCGGAATTTGCGAGGACGACGTTGAAGCCAGCAGCACGCGCAACATCAGAAATTCCCCGAACCGCCGAACTAAAAAACGGGTTCTCTATATCACCGACGACAACACCAATCGTGCCGGAGCGCCCTGTGGTCATGCTGCGGGCTAACTCATTCGGCCGATATTCCAGCTCCTTGGCAACCGCTTCGACCCTTTCGCGTACGGCATCACTGACAACCCCGTAGCGCCCAAGCACACGGGCCGCAGTTGCTTTCGAAACACCCGCGGCGCGAGCGACATCGGCGACCGTGGCCGCTGCTTTCTGAGGTTTTGCGTCATCCATGAAACAATGCTTTACAAGACATATTGACGGCCGGTCAACGCGAATATATCAATTCGTTTACAGCAAAGAGACCGGTCTCATCACATCTGAGACCGGTCTCTTTGCAAAGATGAGAGATGGGCGGCGAAGATGTCGCGAAGGGAAAATATCCCTTCTGGTACGGCTTACGTTCAAGACCTGTCCCAAAAAACTTGCCACCAGATGGAGAACAAGAAATGAACCCCGCGCAGATATCTTACGCCTTGCTGACCCGTTTCCGTGCCGCCGCATTCGTGGTTGCCGCCACCGTTGCAGGCGGCATAGCCACCAATGCAGTTGCTGCAGATAATCCATATAATCTCATCGATCCCAAAGTGATCAGCGTTGGTACGATGGGCGATTCAAAGCCTTACACCTTCACCAAGGCCGACGGGACCTTCACCGGCTTTGATATCGAGCTGTTCCTGAACGTCGCGGAGCGTATGGGCTTCAAAAAGGATCAGGTCGTCTTCACCGGCCAGGAATTTTCCGCACTTTTGCCCTCCGTCGCAAATGAACGTTTCGATGTTGCCGTCGCGGCAATCGGCAACACTGAAAAGCGCAGACAGACCGTCGACTTCTCGGACGGCTATCTTGCCGGTTATCTCTCCGTGTTGACGGCAGATGCAAAGCTGACCGATGTCGCCGCCTTGAAAGGCAAACGGTTGGGCGTCGTACAAGGTACGCTTCAGGAAATCTACGCGCAGAAGAACTTTCCGGAAACGGACCTCGTCAAATTTCCCGACAACAACTCTGCCGTGTCGGCTCTCAACAATGGAACGGTCGACGCTCACTTCCTCGATTACGAAGCGGCCAAGGACTATACGACGCGCTATCCCAGCTTGAAGGTCGCCATCAACATCCCCAGCTTCGACGCGCCCGCAGGCTTTGTCGTTCGCAAAGGCAACGACGCCTTGCGCACAGCTTTGAACAAGGGGCTTCATGAAGCGATGCAGGACGGCACGTGGAAAACGCTCTATGAGAAGTGGTTCCCAGGTTCACCGATGCCAGAGGCATATCTTCCCAAGAAATGAGGTAGTCGGCCCTGGTCCCTGCGACCGGGGCCCTTTCGCAACCGCTAGACCTGGCGGTGCTCCTTACTCCTAGAGAGTGTCACTTATGAACTGGTTTGAGAACCTGCGGCGAAGCTTTTTTGACTGGAACGCGATGGCCGAGGTTTTGCCGACCATGCTGACAGTCGGCCTGAAGAACACCCTCATCCTTGCGGCAGCTTCGACCGTGCTCGGCGTTATCATCGGAATGATCCTCGCTATCATGGGAATCTCGCGCTCGCCCTGGCTGCGCATACCAGCGCGCATCTATACCGATATCTTCCGCGGCCTTCCCGCCATCGTCACCATCCTCCTGATCGGCCAAGGCTTCGCGCGCATTGGGCGGGAGCTCTTCGGACCGTCGCCCTACCCTCTTGGCATCATGGCGCTTAGCCTCATTGCGGGCGCCTATATCGGCGAAATTTTTCGCTCGGGCATACAGAGCATCGATCGCGGCCAGATGGAGGCCTGCCGTGCCCTCAGCATGAGTTATGGTCAGGGCATGCGGCTGATCGTCGTACCGCAGGGTGTGCGGCGCGTTTTGCCGGCGCTCGTCAACCAGTTTATCGGCAATGTCAAAGATTCGAGCCTTGTCTATTTCCTCGGGCTTTTGGCAACCGAACGCGAAATTTTCCGCGTCGGTCAGGATCAGGCCGTTGTGACAGGCAATCTTTCACCGCTTTTGCTCGCCGGCATCTTTTATCTCGTTGTCACGGTTCCCCTGACGCATGTGGTCAACGCCATCGATAATCGCCTAAGGCTTGGCAAGCGGCCCTCATCCATTACGAGCGGTCTCGAGGAGGTCTCGGAACTGGATGATGCAAACCGGCCCAAAGACAAAGGTCGTCCGGCATTCAAGGGCGGCAGCTTTGAGGTGAAAGGTCTGCATATGGCCTATGGGGAGCTTGAAGTTCTCAAGGGCGTGGATCTGACTGTCAAGCCGGGGAGCGTGACCTGCATCATTGGCCCGTCGGGCTCTGGAAAATCCACGCTACTGCGCTGCCTGAACCGTCTCGTGGAGCCCAAAGGCGGCACGCTCCTGCTCGATCGGGAAGATATCCTCGCGCTGAAGCCGGAAAAGCTGCGCAGACGCGTCGGGATGGTTTTCCAGCATTTCAACCTCTTCCCGGATCACACCGCGCTCGAGAACGTCATGCTTTCTCTTATCAAGATCAAGGGCATGCCGAAGGCAGAGGCAGAGCGCATCGCCAAGGCAAGGCTTGCCGATGTTGGTCTGGCAAGCCGTCAGCATCATCGACCAGGCGGATTGTCAGGCGGCCAGCAGCAACGTGTCGCCATTGCCCGCGCGCTGGCGATGGATCCTGAAGTGATCCTCTTTGATGAAGTGACCAGCGCGCTCGACCCAGAGCTTGTCAAAGGCGTGTTGAACCTGATGGCTCAGCTTGGAGAGGGCGGCATGACGATGGTGGTCGTGACGCACGAAATGGGCTTTGCGCGACGCGTTGCCGATCAGGTCATCTTCATGGATGAGGGCCGGGTCGTCGAGGCGGGCGCGCCTGATGCGATCTTTGACTCTCCCCAGAGCCCACGCCTCAAGCGCTTCCTGGCGGAAGTCCTTTGATTTCCTTTTTTATGAAGAACCAAACTTGGAAGAACGACAATGAATGAGACAAAAATTTCCTCGGCAGTCATCATAGGCGGCGGCATTTTTGGGATTTCCAGCGCTGTTCACCTCCAACGCCATGGCGTTGCGGTCACGTTGATCAATGACGGACCTCTGGCCAATGGCGCGTCCGGTCGATCACTTTCGTGGCTCAATTCTGCGCGTATGCGCTCCAATCCCTATCACCTGTTGCGGATGGCCGGTATCGACCGGTATCGCACGCTTGCAAGCCGTCTTGGCCCGGTGGAGTGGCTGTCGTTCAAGGGGGGCCTGACTTGGGATGCGGACGACGCAAGCAATGAGATCGAAGCCGCTTTTCAACATGAAGTGTCCCTCGGTTATGATGCTCGACATCTTGAACCGAAGGAAATCGCGGCAGTGACACCCGGCCTTAATCCTGCGAGGGTGACCCCACAAGGCGCGATTTTCAATCCCGGCGAGGGATGGGTTGATTTGCCATCGCTCGTAAAATTCCTGGCGGAAGAGTTCAAAAAGGCTGGAGGAAAGCTCGTCACCGATCAAGGTAGCGCAAAGGTTGTCGTTGAGAATGGACGCGCGGTTGGCGCTGAAACCATTCAAGGTGAACGCTTCTCCGTAGATGCCGTATTGATCGCAACTGGGGCGGCGGTTCCGAAAATGGCCGGGGAGCTCAACCAGCCGATCAAAGATGGGACGCCGATCGCTCTGCTCGTCGCGACAAAGCCACTGCAGCATCCTCTGGAAGCTGTCTTGAACACACCACGGGTTGCTGTTCGTCCAGCGCCGGGCGGCTCGTTCTTTATTGATGCAGACTGGGCAGCAGATGAAGTCGAAACGCGAGACGATGGGAGCTACCACGTCAAGCAGTCGACGGTTGACGGATTGCTCGCCGAGGCCTCCAAAATACTGGACGGCAATCCAAGACTTCAAGTGGAATGGTATCGCGCTGGGCCGAAACCCATCCCAGGCGACGGCGAGCCGGTTGTTGGGGTTTTGCCATCGGTGAAAAACTGTCATGTCGCGTTCAGCCATAGCGGGGCGACGCTAGGCCTGATCATCGGAGAACTGACGGCCTATGAGATGGCGACGGGCCTGCGTCACCCCATGCTCGCGACGTTCCGCCCGGAACGATTTGCGGCATAGGATGCAAATTTTAGGCTGGCAGCAATGCCAGCCCTATCGTCTAACAAATCTTTCCAGGCGGATAACATTGGACGCCCTGAATGCCTCGGCTTCCTTTTCCCTCAATCGCGGAAGATCGCGTACGAGTGCATCGATGTTGTAGGGCTTGGGCAGGAAACTTGCTCCTAGCGGCAAGTCTTTTGCGTGGACATTATGGCCGGAGGCCACGACGATCTGGGTCAACGGCATGGTACTTGCCACAAGCCTTGCAAGGTCGAGGCCGTGGAGAGGACCCGGCATATCAACATCGGTGATAACCGTTCGGATATTCTCATGAAGCGCCAGAGCCGCCACTGCCTCCAGGACAGTGGATGCCTCAATCACCGCATAACCGGCCTCAGACAGTGCATCCGCAAGAGCCATGCGGATCAAGGCTTCGTCATCGACTACTAAAACTGCTGCCATCGACGTCATGTCTTGTCTCCCGCTGTTGACGACGATTCAACGCGTCAAGATGAAAAACAGGTCAGCTTAGGCGGAAAAGAAATCAGTATATGTTTAATAAAATGCGAACTAACTCGCCTTTAACGGCAGGCCCATGAAGTCGGGCGGCCTTTCGCGCCCGAAATTTGACACGTCGCTTTAAGACGTAGTTCGCGATAAGCAATTGATAATTCTATTCTTTCGAATCTTCATCAATGAAGTCATTACTGAACGTGCAAAGCGACGAGCAAAGGTTTGAGTTTACGAACATTAACATCAAACCAAACATCGTATTATCCAGTCACAGCTCGCGGGATCCCCATTGATCAGCGAGGGCAAGGCATTCCTGCCAAGACACCATTGCGCCTGTCGTTGTGACGCTGCGCAACGAGACGGCGGCAGCGGCATGAGCAAGGCGTAGACACGCCTTCAGGCTCCAGTCTTCGTGTATACCGTAGAGCATACCAGCGGCAAAGGCATCGCCTGCCCCGTTTGCGCCGCGAATTTCAGTTTCGGGAATGGCGACTGATGGCAAGGTAATGCTCTCCCCATCGCGGCTTACCGCAAGGGCAAAAGTCGGACAATGAACGACAACCTTTTGCATCGCGCCTCTTGCAAGCACAACATGTGCGGCTGCCTGACAAGCTTTGAGATCAGTCTCATCAGACCGTACCGTCTCCAAGCCCGCGATGGCCCCAATCTCCCGATCGTTGACGATCAGAAAATCGAGATGGTCAAGGCAGGGCGCGACCAGCGCGGCCATCAACTCGCTTGCGATGCTCGCAAGCTCGAGATTGGTTTGAAGACCAGCGGCACGTGCCTTCTTAAGGATTGCCACCCAGCCATTTGGCTCGTCTTGCCATGGACGATCGAGAAGGGGATGCACGCCTGGTAGACCGAGGTGCAAATATCGCATTCGGGTGCTGGAGAAATCGAAATGATCCGGCGTCAAGAGTGCCCCCACACCGGAATGAAAAATATGGGTTCGTCTGTGGGACGCGCGAGACACGAACGCGTCGCAAAACTGTGTCGCAGCGGCATTCGTTACCTTCATCTGCCGCGTGTCGAGCCCGGCCCCCTTTGCCAGGCTTAGCAGGTACCGCCCGTTATCATCGTCTCCCACAAGACCAATCGTCTCGATTGGAATCCTGGCGTCAAGTATCTTGACGTCGATGGCAAGATTGCAACTCGGACCGCCGCCATGGCGCTCTTCATCCAAGAGTTCTGCAAGGGAATCCTCTCCCGGCCAATGGCTGACGGTACGATTGTAATCGACCACCCAGCTCCCACCGGTCAAAATTCCGAAGCGCTCGGATATCATTTGCTCTGTTCCGGCTTCAGGACATTTTCGGTGACGACGTTATCGGCCGATAGCTCCCTGATTGGCGTTATACCGCCTTTCTCAAGGCTCGCGTGATAGGCCTTGACGGCTTCGCCTGGCGCTATGGTGCCAGATGCAACTTCGCGCATGAAGCGAACCATAGCGAGCGGATCTTCCGCAAGATTGATCTTGCGACCAAACAGAGCGACTCTTGCGCCAAACCGCTCCGCCTGATGCAAAAGCTCAAAGCAATCTCGGGTTGTCCCCGCACCGCCTCCCAGCACGCCCACGAGAACACTTGGATCATAGGACGCAAGTTCATCAAGCGCTTTCGCTCCATTGAAGGGGATCTTCAGGAATTGAGGACGATCTGCCTTCATGACGCCTGCCAGGCATCGCATGATCATGTCATTGATATAAAATGGTAGTTTTTCGCCGTCGATCCCGCTTTCGACGTTCGGGTTGAATACCTCCAGGAAATATTTGAAGTTGTTTCGCGCGGCATCGTCGCGGAAGGATCCAAACTCTTCCAGCGCCTGATGATCACGTTCGAGATCATTGTTGAATGTAATCGAATAAAGTCCCAGATCCGTCCCGGTGACGGGCTTTCCTGGTGCGGGATCAACGGTGCCTGTCATGACACGCGACAAAGACGCAGTGCGGAACGGTCGCGATGCATGCCGCACATATCCGGCACCACGGCACACCCACACATCGGTCGTGTCGTTGGCGCGAATGGCGGGTTTGACCGCGCTGTCTCGATAAACGCCCATGTCGATCAATGCCTCCATGTTGGAAGCGGACGTCAGCATGATATCGACGATGTCCTGTTCGACGATCGCACGGATGTTTTCGAGGAATTCCGGTCGCGTATAATAACGAGACCAACTGCCGTCCTTCTCGCGCTTAGGCCCGCACGAGGTAATACTGGGACCCATGTCCCCGTCCTTGGCATCAGCAATGATGAAGTCGCTGCGGGAATATTGACCGGCACGAATTCGGGAAAGCTTCTCGTCGAGACGATACATTCATTAGCTCCATTGATGATCAGTCCGCTCCTCGGCGAGCTGGACAAAAGGTCATGCCTTTGCGGCCCCGGTCATGATCGCCACCACATCATTCATCGAGTGACTTTGAGGTGTGACGACAGCAGCGCGCCGACCCAGCCGCATGATATGAATGCGGTCTGCGATATCGAAGACGTTGGGCATGTTGTGGCTGATGAGAACAACCGCCAGACCGCGATCGCGAATAGAGCGGATGAGCTCCAGCACCTGGCCTGTTTCCCGAACGCCGAGTGCAGCGGTGGGCTCATCCATAATAACCAGCTTGCGCGCGAACAGAGCTGCACGCGCAACAGCGACACCTTGCCGCTGTCCCCCCGACAGGGATTCTACGGCATTGTTAATCGCAGGAAGCCGGAATTTCAGGTCGCTCATCGCGCGTTGCGCGTCTTCGCGCATGCGCTTTTTGTCGAGCCGGCGAAACAGAGTTCCCATGAGACCCGACCGCCGTAACTCGCGGCCAAGAAAAAGATTGGAAGCAATGTCGAGGGCCGGTGCGACAGCGAGATCCTGGTAGACGGTTTCTATACCTGCCTGCCGCGCTTCCAGTGGCCCTTTGAATTGCACTGGGACCCCGTCCACCAAGATCTCACCACTGGTTGGCCGCACTGCTCCAGTAAGAGCCTTGATGAGCGTGCTCTTGCCGGCACCGTTGTCGCCGACAACAGCAAGGATCTCCCCGGCGCGCAGTTCAAAATCGACGCCGTCAAGAGCCGTGACATGACCGTAAGTTTTGACAAGGTTGCGCGCTTCCATGACGATGCTCGGCGGCTGATCGGCTGAGGAACGACCTTCCAAGTTGGTGGTATTCATCGACATCAGCTTTTCCTCCGCGACATCTGATCGAAGGCGACGGCGACGATGACCAGAATGCCCGTCACCAGATCCTGCCAAAGCGGATCGATACCGGCGAGAGTGAGACCATTTCTTAAAACGCCAATGATCAAGGCTCCAATAAGCGTACCGACCAATCCACCGCGGCCGCCAAACAGGCTTGTCCCGCCAATGACAACGGCCGTGATGGAATCGAGGTTGGCGGTCTGCATGGCATTTGGATCGGCATTTGGAATGCGACCGAGGGCGAGCCAGGCGGCAATGCCATAGACAAGTCCTGCAAGCGTATAGACGGACACCAGATGACGATTGACAGGGATGCCGACGAGGCGTGCCGCCTCCTTGTTGTTGCCGATCGCATAGACATGCCGGCCCCATTTCGTCTCGTTCAGCATAAACCAGACAATGCCATAGAGCGCGAACATGACGAGGACGCCATAGGTCGTCACGAAGCCCGCCAGCTTCATCGTGTTTCCGGTCCAAGCCAGGAACGGATCTTGCACGGCAAATGCACCGCCCTGCGAAATCAATCGCAGCGCCGCCGTCAAAATCCCGAGAATACCGAGCGTCACGATAAACGGCGGCAGTTTCAGCGCGCTGACCAGACTGCCGGCGACCAAACCCGATATGGTGCAGAGCAGGACAGCAAAACCCATCGATAAAACGGGGTCATAGCCCAAGTTTGTCAATTTGCCGGCAACGATGGTGCCAAGAACGCAGATTGCACCAACAGCCAAATCAATGCCGGCGGTAAGAATGACCAAGGTTTGACCAATGGCCAAAACGCCGATGATGACGGTCTGCTGAAGGATGATCGACAAATTATGCGTTGCATAGAAACGTTCATTTGTGATCGCGAAAATCAGGCAAAAGCCAATCAAAACCAGCAGCGGCCCAACCGAGGGCGCGTTGAAGAGGCGGGTCTTCAAACTCGTCGACTTGTCCGGAGTGGAAACGGCTGCTCTTTCCATGAAACCCTCATTCCTGGTACGACCGTTAGAGGAATCCGACCGCCTCTCTCGGTAGTCGGATCCATAGTCGACATCGGCCCCGCGGCTTGGTGCGCTTTAGGGCTAGAGGTGCATCTCAGTCACCCCAGCAGTTCTTGAGTCCCCAGGCGGTATCCTTGGATTCCAGCCCCTGAACGGGCTTATCGCTGATGAGATAAGAGCCGGTATTCACGAACCCGCTTGGTTTCTTCCCAGACGACGCGTACTCCACAACGGCATCGACGCCCATGGACGCCATTTTGTAAGGGAACTGCATGACGGTGGCGGCAATCTTGCCAGCCTTGACGTCGCGTACACCTGCACATCCGCCGTCGATCGAAGTCAGCATAACGTCGCCTTCCTTGCCGAAGGACTTTAGCGCTGCATAGGCGCCAGCCGCTGCTGGCTCGTTGATCGTGTAGACAGCATTGATGTCGCCATTCTTCGATAGGAGGTTTTCCATACCGATCTGGGCTTTGTCCTGCGCGCCATTCGTGATCGCCGAACCTGCAATGGAGGGGGAATTCGCTTCGAGACCAAAGCCTTTCAGGTATCCATCGTGGCGGAACGTATCGACTGTGCCTCCGGGCGTACCGTCAAGCATGGCGACGATAGCCTTTTTGTCGCCCATTGCTTTGCGCGCGTAAGCACCTTGCTGCACACCGGCTTCAAAATTGTCTGTGGCGAAGGTGGCATCGACTGCTTCAGCCGGGTCGGTCGCCGTATCGAGAGCAATGACCAGAACGCCAGCGTCACGAGCCTTCTTAATAACGCTCAACATGCCGGACGAATTATTCGGTGTTACAAGGATGCCTTTGGCACCCGCACTGATCAATGCCTCGATGGCTGCAACTTGCCCCTCGTTGTCACCGTCGAACTTACCGGCTCGGGCGATCAATTTCACGCCCTTCTCCTTGGCGCGCTCTTCAGCCGCCTGCCGCATCTTGACGAAGAAGGGATTGACTTCGGTCTTGGTGACGAGACCGACGATGACGTCTTGCGCTCCAGCCATGCCGGGTGCGATGGCCAAACCAAGCATAAGACCGCAAGCACCGACACTAGCTCGATACGCATGCGAACGAGCGTATGCGCGAATCCGATAAAACGACATGAATTCCTCCCGAATGTGCAATGCCTCTAGGCGCTGGAGCCCGTCCGGCAAGCCTCTCCTCAAAGGCCAGGATGATTAACTCATCGATTTTGCATAAAGTCAAATTAATTAGGCAGTTATTTTGAGTATTTTTATACAAAACAGCCTTGGCTGATCGTAAATTACACTGCTGGAAGATCCTTGAGGGAATGCATGACGGAATGGATGTCTTGCTGGCCTGCCAAGTCTCGATAGACGGCATAGACAGATTGATAGATATCAGAACTGGTCCGTCGTGGCTCAAAGCGCATAAGGTTCCTCGCTCCGAAACGGGCTGCGCCTTCGACATAGTCTACGACCACGCCACTGGCGACCGCACCATGTATCGCGGCACCGACTGCCGTAATATTGGCGATCTCCGGCACTTCAATCGGACGATCAAAGACATCTGTCATGATCTGGATCAAGAGAGGATTGGTGCGTACCAAGCCGCTTGCCATAAGCACGCGCTCAGGCTGAAGTCCACCTTGCGGAAACAGATCGAACACCATGCGTGCGCCAAAGCAGAGGCTTTCCATCAAAGCCTGGTAAATTTCGGCGGCTGTTGTTTGCCGGCTGAGACCAGCGAGAAGACCTGAGAGATTACCGTCAGCAAATGGCACCCGATTGCCGCCGAGCCAATCGAGCGCAACCATGCGCCCTGCCGCGGGACCAAGGCTCGCGGCGTCTTCATTGTAGCGTTTAAAGCTGCTTGCCATGTCGGCGCCTCGCGGAAATGTGCGAACGAACCAAGCGAGCGTATCGCCGAAACTCGGCTGGCCTGCCTCATAGCACCAGATATTGCGCATGGAGCCATTAAAGGCGAAGCCCTCAATGCCCGGCGGCAAGGGCTTATAGGCGTCACTGAGGTAGAGATAAGCTGCCGAGGTCCCAAGAGCGCCAACGAAGCAGCCTTGCGAGACAGCGCCAACTGCGGCCAGCATTACGTGGGAGTCGATGACAGCGACGGCAACGGAAGCATCTCCTTCTATTCCAGTCATCCCACGCCAGTACTGCGTGAGCGATCCTGCCCGCGACCCGACTGCCAATGGCCTCGAAAGTCGGGGGACAAGACCCGGCACGACGTCCTCCGGATAGCCTGTTTCCGAGGAAAACTGTGCTTTATAGGCAGCAAAACCCAGGCCCCGCGCCTCCTGGCCGGTCAACTGCCAGACGAGCCAATCGCCGGCCTCGATAAAGCGCTCGGTTTCAGCCCAGACAGAAGGTGCCTCATCAGCAATCTGAGCGGCCTTTGCAAGCAGCCATTCGCCCGATACACGCCCGCCGAAATTTTGGAAATAGGGGGACGGTTGTGCGTTGATCCGATCGGCATAGATCTGTGCGTTGTGCTTCCAGAGCTTGACGTATGCATGCGGCTCGCTGGGATAGAATTGCGACAGCGGCTCACCGTCAGATCGTGCCGGAAGAGGTGAACTGGCCGTAAAGCCAATGCCAATGCCATCGACGATCCGCCCCTCGCCGAGCGTTGTCAGAATGTCGCGAGCTGCTTGCAGATAATCATGGGGATCCTGCAGAAAAAACGCCGGTGGCAGCGACGTTCCGTCCGGCAACGACTGCGTTATGATACCGTGCTTATAAGCACAGATACGCTCGGCCACCTGCTGCCCTGTGCCCACGTCTATCAAGACGCCGCGCGCCGATTCTGATCCGAAATCGAGACCGATGAGATAATGTGCCAAGAGCGCTCCATAGTTGAAGAGGCTCCACATTTATCTTCATCGAACAGAGATTGGCAATCTTATGTTTAAAAAAATACATAAGTTATCTCGAATACTTTATTTCTGCAGGTCGCTTTATCTCTTCTCCGGTTGCCGCTAAAGCGGAGGAACGATAGGAGTTGCAATGGCACGTCGAAGGCAAACTCATTCCCGATCGACGCTCGAAGGCGCAGGAGAGATTTTGTCGCTCATTGCGACAGGATTAGCATCGTCACGTGCAGAACTACTAAACTTTTCCGGGCTGTCGCGAGCCACAGTCACCCAACGCCTCAATGCCTTGCTGGAAAGCCAGCTGGTGCGCGAAACCGAAAAGACCTTGCCGAGCGGCGGGCGGCCAACGAGAACATTGGCCGTCGACCCAGCGAGCGGCTTTTTATTGGTCGCCAACATCGGTGAGACCCACATTCACGTTGCGGCAATGGATCTCGGTCCGGCAATTATCGCGCAATCGACCCTGTCCTTTTCTGTCGATCAAGGGCCGAATTCGATCCTCAAGCAGATGGAGGATGCATTTGAAGCGCTAGCACGACAGGCGCAGCAGACCCATGGATTGTTCACTGGCATCAGTCTTAGTTTACCAACGCCCGTCGATTTCAAGCGGGGCCTTGTCGTCGGGCCCTCGGTTCTGACCGGATGGGACGAGTTCGATATTATCGGACGCTTGACGCAACGATTTTCAGTGCCGGTTTACGTCGAAAACGACGTGAACCTGATGACGATCTTCGAACATAAACGGCGCTTTCCCCCCGCTGAAGACATGCTTTTCGTGAAAATCGGCACCGGCATCGGCAGCGGTATGATGAGCGGTGGCCGGTTGTTTCGTGGCGCCCAGGGAGCCGCCGGCGATATAGGTCACATTCAGTTTCTATCTGAAGACGCCCCGCTCTGTCGTTGCGGCAAGTTCGGCTGCGTCGAAGCGCGTGCGGCAGGCTGGGCGGTAGCCAGGGATCTTTCGGCACTCGGCATTCCCGCTGAAAACGCTCGTGATGTGATCAATCTCGCTCAACAACGGATTCCTGAAGCACTTATGTTGTTGCGGGCCGCTGGACGCACGATTGGCGAAGTGATTTCCGACGTCGTCAGCATCATCAATCCAAGCCTTATCGTCGTCGGCGGAACCCTGGCGCAAGGCGGCGAGCTATTGCTGTCAGGCATTCGCGAACTCGTATACCAGCGCTGCCTGCCGCTCGCGACGCGCGACCTTACCATCGTTCTTTCAACAGAGACCGAGGACAGCGCGCTGTTTGGCGCCGCCTACTTGCTGTTGGGCGATGTCTTCTCTCCAGGTAAGGTCGGCCTCGTCTTGGAACGGTTCGCTGCGAGAAGTGCGAGCGACAAAAGCAGAACGGCAGAGCCTTCCAAGAAACCACGCCCGCGCCGCAGCCCCGGCAATTAGCAGGCGCGGATAATCTGTGAATATCCAAGCGCGCGCGAAGACGTCATGCATAGGCAGCTATATCAGCACAAGAAGCAGCACATACGACACTACGGTTACCATGAGAGCTCGGAAAGCAAAGACGACACATCGGTATTTGCTTCTAGCGATCCCCGAGAGAATGTCGGCGTTATCGACATACTGCGAAAACAGGTAATCTCGATCCGCATTGTAAGCCGCATCCAGAAAACCCTGGCGCAATTTTGGCCAGGCGCCCCAGAAGAGTGACGTTGATTTGGAGACATGGCGCGGTAGAACAACGAGGATTGCTGCAAGAATACAAAGGATCGATGCCGTCGCCAAAATGGCGGAAAGGACCATTCCCTGAGCGGTCGCACCAAGGTAACGATTAACAGTGAAAACCGCTCTTCCCTCGCTTGAGCTGACGAGGAATGCGAGCATGAATGTAAATATATAAGCAGCCTTTTGATCCGAAAGCTTTATCTGATCATAGAAGACATCGTTGATCTTTTTTATGTGATCGAAATAGGCCGAGTTGATGCCAGCTTTGGTAGGTTCGCTTACCATCAGCTCGTCTGACTGACTAAAATCCGTCATTGTCCTTCCCCGTGCCCCCAAGAAGTGTAGCCGACAATACACGCCTCTACTAAAATTTCATATTCGAATACTCTGATATTGACATTGCGCCAAGCAAACTTCAGGAGATTACTACTGGGGGACTTGAGACATGAAGTACAGATGCGGGGGCATCGTGCTATTGCTGTTGGCTGTCACATCGGCGACGCCCGCAGAAGCCGATCCAATCCAGAGAATTTCATCGCCATCCGGCTCTGTTATTGACCGCAAGTCTGGTGAAGAGGTGCGCTTCGTCGACTTGTCCGACTGGCGCAACGTCGAGCTTCATCAGGATCTTCTCGGCGGCGATACGCTTCGCACCAACGCGACCGGCCAACTGGCCATTCTTTTTGCCGATCACACACAAGTCCGACTCGGCAGGAATTCCTCTCTGCAGGTCAAGCAGATGGCATCGAGCGGCGATACCATCCTCAACCTTCAATCCGGCAGCATGTGGGCCCGCGCGCAGCGCGGAGGCTCCGGCCTGACGGTCGAGACGCCAGCTGCCGCGGCTGCCATTCGCGGCACCGACTGGACCTTGACCGTTAAAGGAGATCAAACCTCTCTGATCGTGCTGGAAGGCCATGTCGAATTCAAGAACGAGCATGGCAGCGTGCAGGTTGCGCAGGGAGAAGCGGCCGTTGCAACAATTGGCCAGGCACCACGCAAACTGATCATCGTTGCGCCCGATGACCACGAACAGATGCTTTTTTATCTGACGTTGCGAAGCGGCTTTACGTTCATGCCCGCCTCCCCCTTGCCAATCCAAGAGATGCGCCGCGAACGCGCACGGCTTGGCGCGCTTCCTGAAACGGCGCGGTCAACGGAAGACTGGATCACGCTTGCCGAAGTTCAACTGACGTTCGACGGAAAAGACGCCGCGCTACAATCGCTCCGCATCGCGCTGAGCCGGCCTTTGTCTTCACGCCAAAAAGCGCGGATCGCGTTGATTGAGGCTCTAGTGGCGGGAGCTCGAAAAAATTATGGAGAGGCGGCAAAGCTCTTCCAAAAGGCTCAAGCCGGGCTGGACTCGAGGCGACGCAGTATTGCGGCGTATGGCGCCTATTATGCTCGCTCGCTTGCAGATCCAAACCGCCAGGAGAAGCCGCCGTCGCATGTCACTGGCCCCTATGCGTCTGTCATGAAGGCCTACACTTCCGGTTTCCTTCAGGATATTCCGGCAGCCATTAAGACGATCAAGGACGCGGAAGCGCGCTACCCGTCCGATGCAACGCTTCCCGCCTTGCGCTCCATGCTCGCGCAACTCATCAATGATCGCGTTCAGATGCGCGAGGCAATTGATCGATCCCTATCGCTCGATCCTGACGAGCCCAATGCGCTTCAGGCGCGCGCCCGATACAAAAGCGACTTCCAAGGTGATCTGAACGGCGCTCTAAGCGATCTCAACAGATCGATTGCAATCGCGCCGGGTGACGCCATGTCCTGGAACGACCTTGGTCTGCTCCAGGCCGAGAGAGGTGCATCCCGAGAAGCGGAGGCAGCTCTACGGCGCTCCGTGGAACTTGATCCCGACGATCCGATCGGCCATGCCAATTTAGCTGTGTTTCTTCTCGATCAATCGAGGGTCAAAGAAGCAAAACAGGAGATTGATAAGGCGCTGGAGGCCGACCCGGCTTTTGCCGTAGCCCTCCTGGCCAGAGGACGGTATTACCTGCAAACTGACCAGACCGAAAAGGCAGTAGACGACCTACTTGCGGCAGCGACTGCCAACCCGGCCTATTCGCAGGCGCAGCTTCTGCTGGCGGCAGCCCACTACGAGAACAAAGATCGCGAACCTTCAAACCAGGCACTGGACAATGCCGATCGGCTCGACAAGAACGACCCAGTGATCTCATCCTTCAGAACCGCTCTGGCCATAGACAGCTACGATGCGGATGGCGCAATCCGCAATGCGCAAGAATATTTGCGCCGAACGAGGGCAAGAGGCGGTAACTATACCTCGTTGGGCGCCAATCAGGATGCGGGTTCGACGCTTAATAATGCCTTTCGCCTGCAGGGTCTCGACGCCTGGGGGCAATATTACGGCGATGTGGTCTTTGATCCTTTCAGCGGCAGCTCTTACATCGACCAGTCTCTTCGCGGCAACGTCAATCCGCTCGCCAACTCGTTTCTTTATGGCGACAGCGTCATCAACAATCGGCAGAACAGCGCATCTTTCTCCTCGCTCATTCAGGGCCTGATGTTCGATCCGCACATGATTTCCGGTCGTTCGCGCTCAGCCAATCTTTTGCGGCAGCCCTTTCTGGAAGGCTCATTGGGTGTCGGCACGACGCTTGTTGGCAGCAAGGCGGGATTGATCGGAGAGGCCGAAATTCAGGGTTTTTCCAATACGCCCGTTCCCGTCAGTGGGTATGCAAACTTCCGGTGGGAAAAAACACCGGATACGAGCCGGGAGTTTGACCGAGGCCTTGGCGCGCTTGATGTCGATTCAAATACAAAAATTCTCGGCGGAAACGCATATTTGACGGCGACCGTCAGCCCGGATGATCGGGTCGTCGGCTATATCAATCACTCTGACTCCAAGTTTGATTTCAATATTCCCGTTCCGGGCGTCGTCCCCTTTGCTGGCGTCATCTACGGTCTCGACAACAAGTTCACGACCGCTGGTCTTGGATGGAGCCATACATTCGGCTACCGGGACGTAGTGAATGCAGCTGTCTTCTACAGCGCTCTGGATACCACCCTGGATCAGACCGTAGCTTTACCAGCAGCAATTGGCGCGCAAGCCAATGTCAGACAGCAAAGCTATGTCGCAGCCGTCAATCATACGCTCGGCGACGACGACCTGACTTGGCGCTACGGCATCGAAGGCGGGATTATTCACGACAAGAGCATAAGCTCCTCTTCTATTGTGGGAATCCCAGTCGGAACGACAACAACCGAAGGCGATGAAACCTATGGCCGCGCTTATGTCGATCTGCTGCATGAGATAACGCCAGACCTCAAGGCCGAGTACGGCCTTTTCGGAACGCTTCTGCAAGGCGATGTCACTGATTTTACACGGCTGGAGCCGCGCATTGGGCTCGGCTGGTCACCCGTGTCAGGTCACTGGCTCAGGGTTGGGTATATTCGACAGGGGACAGACACCGGAACACCCACGCTTGGCCCGATCGGCATCCTCGGCATGCAGCCAAATGAATTTGGTATCGGCGTCGAAGGCTATTCAGATACATTCTCGGCGCGATGGGATGCGGAATGGAACGATTGGCTCTTTACCACAGTCGATTATCAACACCAGCGCTTCCGTGATCTATCGATCAACGACATCATCATCCGCTCTTCATTCGAGTCAAGGAAGGCTGAGGCGGACCGCGTATCCTTCACAACAAACGTAGCGCTTAGCCACGGTTTCGGTCTTTCCGCGACGTATGCTCTTACGGCCTCTGATGACAGGGATCCCGCCAGCGCCACATTCGGCCGCGACATCGTCTTCCTTCCCAAGAATTCGGCACAGGTTGCTCTCACATGGGTGAACGAAGCAAACATCCGCGCTACCGTTGCCGCAAATTCCGTCGGGAAGCGGTATGGCGATGTCGGCGGACAGAAACTGGATGATTACTGGACGCTCGACGCAAGCCTTATCTGGGAGCCGCTCGACAAGAGGTTCGCGCTTGAAGCCGCAGCTTACAATCTGCTGGATGAAAAGTTCAAGGTTTCCTCGGATTTCAACGGCTGGGGACGCGTCTTCAAGGGAACGCTGAAGGTTCGTTTCTGAAATGCTGAGGGCGTCACACCAGCTTGCGGAGCTACGGCAAAGCCACAAGCTCCTGCGTTCGCGGCATCTAAGACTGTTGATCGTCTGCGTTGCGGTCTTCATCATGATCATCGCTCTCTCAAGACTGCCCGCTTGGGAACTGCTGGAGCTTCGAAGCTTCGATCTCATTTCGACGATCAACCTGCCAGATTTGCCGGATGATGCGCCCGTCATCGTTGCAATCGACGAACCGTCGTTGTCTGCCCTGAACGTGCAATGGCCATGGCCAAGATCTCTGCATGCGCGTTTGATTGAGCAGTTGCGAGCGTCCGGGGCGAAGGCGATCGGACTTGACATCATCATGGCGGAGCCATCGACACCAGGCAATGACGCTGCAATGACTGCCGCAGTGAGGTCAGATGTGGTTCTTGCAGGGGACGAAACCACTATCCCCACCCCGCAGGCAGACCAGACTATACGCGCTTTGCCACTTGCCGATTTTACGGCGGCGGGCGCAAAGGCTGGCATTGCCTCGATCGATCTTAGCCGCGATGGCGTATTCCGCACCATCCCGAAGTATGACGATGGCTTTGCGCGCGTACTTGCATCGATTGCGGACAATCAAGCCTATGGAAACGCGACAGCTGCCTTGGTTCAAACCTTCGGACCGGCCAGAACCTATCCAACGGTTTCCTATTATCAGGCTCTCGACCCGCAAAATTTCTTGCCAAAGGGCATCTTCAAGGACCGTGTCGTTTTGGTCGGCCTCAGCTTGCAGAATGCACCGTCGATTGACAAAGGCGGTGCAGACGCATTCGCGACTGCCTATACAGTCCACACGGGCAAACTCGTGTCAGGCGTTGAGATACAGGCCACCATCTTCGACAACTTGCGTCACAATCTGGCGATCGCAAGAGGTAGTACGGTCACGTCCGTCCTCTGCCTTCTGGCTGCGATTGCCTTTGCTGCTGTGACGGTTCTGCGCAGCACTGGCGGCTGGACGGTTTGGGCAGCGTTAGGTGCGGGCATTGTTTTCGTCGCTGCCAGCTATCTTGCCGTGAGGCTGGAGCACATTTTCATCTCACCTGTCGCGGCATCGATTGCTTTTGCTTCCGTTGCAATCGGACAAGCAGCGTTCGACTATGCCGAGGAGCGGCGAAACAAGAAACAGATTACGCGCGCCTTCTCCCAATATCTCTCGCCGGATCTCGTGAAGCGGCTTTCGTCCGATCCTGCTCAATTGCGTCTTGGTGGGGAACGACGCGTTCTGACCATCCTGTTTTCCGATGTCCGAGGCTTCACAACCATTGCCGAAACTCTGAAGGATGATCCGGAACAACTTACGACTTTGATCAATCGTCTTCTGACGCCGCTTTCGGATGTCGTCATGGATCATGGAGGAACCATCGACAAATTCATGGGCGATTGCATTATGGCGTTTTGGAACGCCCCCTTGGATGATCCGAAACACGCACAGCACGCTGTCGAGGCGGCCCTTGCGATGCAACAAGCAATCGCGTCGCTCAACAGGGAACTCGAGGCTGAAGCCAAGGCGAATGATCGCACCGCACATTATCTGGCGATGGGCGTTGGCATCAACACCGGTGAGTGCGTCGTCGGCAATATGGGTTCGATGCGACGGTTTGACTATTCGTGCCTCGGAGATGCCGTCAATCTGGCGTCCCGACTGGAGGGCGCATCAAAAAATTACGAAGTTCCTCTGCTCATCGGCGAGGAGACAGCGCGACAGGTCTCACATCTTTTCAACGTAAGGGAAGTCGATCGCATCGTAGTGAAAGGCCGCACCGAACTGTCGCCCGTTTACTCGGTCTATGGCCGGAAGACTACGACGATTTAGAGCCAAGAGCAGCCTCTCAGATCACCTCTTAAACCATCTTCCTCAAGCGCCAACATTCTTCATCCCGGATCCTTCAAGGCGGGACGGATACGTCAGATGGCGTCAGTTTGTCCAAAAGGGCAATCTTCGCCAGCGCGCAGTTTCCCGCGGAAGTTTGTCCTTCCGTATTGACAGACGCACCCACACCGCTATTCTCTTATAAAAATCTAAATAACATAATAATGGAACAACGAGAACGTGGGAGTGTCTTAATGCGAATGAAATTGGCTTTCCTGGTCACCACCGCAATCATAGCGATTGCCGGCGCAGCTCCTGCACAGGAAAAAGGCGGGGTCATCAACGTTGCGACTATTGGCGAGCCGCCGACGCTGGACCCCATGGTTTCGACTGCCGATCTCGTCGGCATTGTCACTCAGCATATCTTCGAGACGCTCTACACCTTCGATAAGACTTGGAACGTAACTCCACTCCTTGCGCAGGATCTGCCGACGATCAGCGCGGACGGCAAGACCTACGATATCAAGCTTCGGACCGGCATCAAGTTTCATGACGGCAGCGACATGACGTCGAAGGACGTTGTTGCCTCTCTCAATCGCTGGATGAAAGTGGCCACACGTGGCAAGCAGGCATCCGCTTTTATTGACAAAATTGCGGAGAATGGCGCGGACGGCGTGAAGATCACGCTAAAGCAGCCCTATGCGCCTTTGCTGTCTTTGCTTGCCTTCAACAACTCCGCCGCCATCATCATCCCGTCCGAAAAGCAGGATGAACCGATGAAGGAGTTCATCGGCACGGGCCCTTACATGCTGAAAGAACGCAAGGCCGACCAGTATATTCAGCTCACGCGTTTTGACGGCTATAAATCGCGCAGCGGCGAGAGCGATGGCTATGGTGGCGCTCGGCATCAGTATCTCGACGAAATCCGTTTCGTGCCCGTGCCCGATGCGAATACCCGCGTGGAAGCTGCCGTTTCCGGTCAATATCAATATGTCGATTCGATCCCGGTAGAGAGCTATGATCGCATCAAGGCGTCGAGCGCCTCAGATGCAATGATGCTCAAACCCTTCGGTTATCCGGTCTTTGTCTTCAATACCAAAGAGGGGATCGCATCCAACTTGACGGTGCGGAAGACTATTACAAAGGCACTGAGCATGGAGGACATGCTGGCCGCCGCCTTCGGAAGCAAGGATTTTTACGCGCTTGACGGTGCTTACTATCCCAAAAGCTACAGCTGGCATACCGAAGCAGGTGTTGAGGGCAACTACAATCTCGCCAATCCTGAAGAGGCTGCTGAAGAGTTGAAGGCGGCAGGCTACAAGGGCGAGCCACTGCGGATCCTGACAAGCCGCCAATATGAATTCCACTACAAGATGGCACAGGTCGCGGCAGAGTATCTGAAGCTCGCCGGCCTCAACGTGGATCTTCAGGTGGTGGACTGGGCAACGCTGACGCAAAGGCGTACGGATCCAAAGCTCTGGGACATCTACATCACGCACAGCCCCTTCCTGCCAGAGCCGGCCTTGATCGGAGCCTTGTCGACCAGTTCTCCCGGCTGGTGGGACACGCCGGCACGCAAGGCCGCGGTTGATGCCTTCACAGCTGAAAGCGATCCGAAGAAACGCGTTGAACTATGGGCCAACGTTCAAAAGTCAATCTACGACGAGCTACCGCTGATCAAGATCGGCGACTTCAACGCCGTCGCCGCCAAATCGAAAACGCTTGATGGCGTGGACCCTGCTCCGTGGCCCTACTTCTGGAACGCTTCTATCAAGAAGCAATGACAGCAACTTCGACCGGTCGGCGGCCCAGTGCCGCCTGCCCCCGGCCACGGCGAGCTCCCTATGATACGCTATATCCTCAACCGCCTGTTCGGCATGGTGCTGGTGATGTTTCTGGTCGTCACCATCGTCTTTGTCATCCTTCGCATCACGCCCGGCGATCCGGCGGCGGTGATGCTTGGGCCAGATGCGACAGCGGCAGATGTGGCGGCGCTGCGCACGCGTCTCGGGCTCGACCAGCCGATCCTGATACAATATGTGTTCTATCTTGGTCAGCTCCTGAAGGGTGATCTGGGACAGTCGATTTTCCTCAACATCCCCGTGACCAGCGCACTGATCGAACGGGCAGAGCCGACCTTCTTTCTGACCCTGTTTTCGCTCGTCATCGCGAGTTTGATCGCGCTGCCGATCGGTATCTATGCCGCCCATCGGCGCGGCTCCTTTATCGATCAGGCCGCAACGACGCTCGCGATGCTAGCCGCCAGCATCCCCAGCTTCTGGTTGGGCCTGATCCTGATGCAGATCTTCGCAGTGCGGCTGCAGATCTTCCCCGTTTCAGGCTACGGTGGCCCGGGCTCCAGCTTCTTCGAGCGCATGTATCATCTGACCTTGCCGGCACTTGCGCTCGGGCTCGTTTCATCCGCGCTGATCCTGCGGTTCACGCGCGCCTCCATGCTCGACGTTCTCGGAGATGATTACGTCCGGACGGCTCGAGCCAAGGGCCTGAGCGAGCGGCGGGTGGTCTTGAAGCATGCTCTCAAGAACGCTCTGATTCCGATCCTAACGGTCCTCGGTCTCACCGCGGCAGTGCTGGTGTCGGGCGCGGTCGTTACCGAAACCGTCTTCGGCCTTCCAGGCGTCGGTAGCCTTGTCGTTTCCGCTGTGCTGCGGCGGGACTATCCAGTGATTCAGGGAACACTTCTGGTGGTGGCCGGACTTTATGTCCTCATCAATTTCGCCATCGACATGCTCTACATCCTCGTTGATCCAAGGGTGCGCTACTAATGACCGACACCACATTGACGCCCCCGACAGGCGATAATGCCGGCCGCCGAATGCTGATGGGTCTTTTGTCGCGCAAGACGGTTGCGATTGGACTGACAATTCTCGTGGTATTCGCACTTGTTGCTCTTTTGGCACCGCTGATCGCGCCTTATTCGCCATCCAAGCTATCAATCGTAAACCGGCTCAAGCCACCAAGCTGGACCCACTGGTTCGGCACCGACGAATTCGGCCGCGACGTTCTATCCCGCACGATCTTTGCCGGGCGGCTTTCTTTGACTATCGGGGCATCCGTCGTGGTGATTTCGGCACTGATCGGCGTCAGCCTGGGCTTGCTCGCCGGCTTCTTCCGTCATCTCGATGCACCGATCGCTCGATTGATCGATGCGATGATGGCGTTTCCCGATATCCTGCTGGCTATTGCGTTGGTCGCCGCGCTCGGTCCTTCGCTTGCCACCGTCATCGCAGCACTGTCGATCGTCTATTCGCCGCGTCTTGCCCGGATTGTGCGGGCGTCGACGCTCGTCATCCGCGAGCTTCCCTATGTGGAGGCAGCGCAGGCACTCGGCATCTCGACGTTCCACATCATGGTCAGGCACGTGCTGCGTAATCTGCTTTCGCCAATCCTGGTGCAGGCGACCTTTCTCTTTGCGAGCGCCATGTTGGCAGAAGCGGGACTTTCCTTCCTGGGCCTCGGTGTCAGCCCCGATATTCCGACTTGGGGCACGATGATCGCCAGCGGCCGGCAATATATCGGCCAGGCTGACTGGATGACCTACTTCCCGGGGCTGGCCATCATTCTCTCCGTGCTTTCCCTGCAGATGGTCGGCGACGGCCTGAGGGACATGCTCGATCCGCGACTTCGAAAGGACCTTTAAATGGATGCGCAAACCGCCGGAACACCTTTGGTCATCGCCAATGTCAAGCCCATTGCCTTCGGAGACGCCACTGCCACCGGCCAAATCGACATACTTATCGATGCCGAGGGACGAGTGGCAGCGACAGGCCCATCGCTGCCAGTGCCGGAAGGAGCGCGCCGTATCGATGGCGGCGGTTCCTGGATCTCGCCTGGCTGGGTCGATCTTCACGTCCATATCTGGCACGGCGGCACGGATATCTCGCTCAGGCCGTCAGACTGCGGCGCCGAACGCGGTGTCACGACGCTTGTCGATGCGGGTTCGGCCGGCGAGGCAAATTTCCATGGCTTTCGCCAATATATCATTGAGCCATCACGCGAGCGCATCAAAGCATTCCTGAACCTGGGATCGATTGGCCTCGTCGCGTGCAACCGCGTGCCGGAGCTGCGCGACATCAAGGACATCGATCTCGACCGCATCCTGCAGTGCTACGCCGATAACAGTGAGCACATCGTCGGGCTCAAAGTGCGTGCCAGCCATGTGATCACCGGCTCCTGGGGTGTTACCCCCGTCAAGCTCGGCAAGAAAATCGCCAAGATCCTCAAGTTGCCGATGATGGTGCACGTGGGTGAACCACCTGCCCTTTATGACGAGGTGCTGGAAATCCTAGGTCCGGGTGACGTGGTCACGCATTGCTTCAACGGCAAGGCGGGATCAAGTATTCTGGAGGATGAGGATCTTTTCGCATTGGCGGAACGATGTGCTGCAAACGGTATCCGACTTGATATCGGCCACGGCGGCGCTTCCTTCTCATTCAAGGTGGCAGAAGCAGCCATCGCACGCGGTTTGCTGCCCTTCTCCATTTCCACAGACCTGCACGATCACTCCATGAATTTCCCGGTCTGGGACCTTGCCACGACCATGTCCAAGCTGCTGTCGGTCGGCATGCCCTTCGAAAAGGTGATCGATGCCGTGACGCACGCGCCCGCCTCAGTTATCCGGCTGGATACACGCGACCGGTTGAACGTCGGTACGCGCGCCGACTTCACGCTCTTCGACCTTGTGGACGGCGAGCTTGAGGCAACAGACTCCAATGGCGACGTATCGATACTCAAGCGCCTGTTCGAGCCGCGCTATGCGGTGATTGGCACGGAGGCCATCACAGCCAGCCGCTATGTGCCTCGTGCGCGCAAGCTTGTTCGCCACAGCCACGGCTATTCCTGGCGTTGATAATACGCCTAATCGCCCTCACAGGAGACGACCTTGACGACCTTAACTGCAACTAGCGCCGGAGAAAGTTCAGCTTATGAGCGCCTCGCGACGCTCGGCATCGAACTTCCTGCGGCACCGCCTCCCGTCGCCAATTTCGTGACCCATGTGCGCGAGGGCGATATTCTATACCTATCCGGACAAGGCCCGCGCGAGGCCGACGGGACGCTGCATGCCGGCAAAGTTGGCGACACCGTAGATATCGAGGCTGCTTATCAGCACGCACGGCTCGTCGGCATCAATCTGCTTGCCGTGATGCATGAAGCGCTGGGGGACCTTTCGCGCGTGAAACGCGTGCTGAAACTCTTCGGAATGGTCAATGCGGTGCCGAATTTCGAGGATCATCCTCAAGTCATCAACGGCTGTTCCGATCTTTTCATCGAGGTCTTCGGAGAGGGCGGCCGTCATGCGCGCTCGGCCGTCGGTTTCGGCTCACTCCCCGGCAATATCACCGTCGAGATCGAGGCAATCGTCTCATTGAAGGATTGACAATGGCCTTAGCGATCGCGCCATCCCATCAGAGCTTCGATCCGCGCCGCGCTGGCACGAACCTGTTCGCTGTATCGCCCTTCATCGGACATGACCTTCTGCTCGGGAAGAACGATCGATATCGTGGCAACGCAAGCACCGTCGCGATTGCAGATCGGGGAAGCGATGCAGGCGACGGCGTAATCGGATTCAGCCACCTGAATCGAAAGACGCTCGGAAAATGCCTTGCCAGCAGCGTCAGACAGTTCCCGTGGATCAACAACCGCACGGCCGGTTGGAGAAGTGCGGGCACAGCGCGCAAAAAGTTCAAGACGCTCCTCCGCCGGCAAATGGCCGACCAACAGGCGGCCCGATGCCGTCCAGTTCAATGGAACACGCGTGCCTACCCGCGAGGCAACCTGATAATGGCTCGGTCCATCAGCCATCGCCAGCACCAGCATGTGGTCGCCGTCACGGCCGCACACCTGTACCGTTTCACCCGCTTGACGGCAGAGGTCGTGCATTTCGTGGGTCGCAACACTCATGAAGTCGAGCGAGCGAGCATAGGCGAGACCATAATGATAGAGCCGCGGGCCAAGCCAGATCGCGCCGTCAGCCGTGCGCGTCAGCATGTTCTTTTCCACGAGATCGTCGACGGTGACATAAACAGTGGAGAGCGGAGCTTTCACCGCTTTAGCAATGGCATAGGCGCCTGCCGGAGAGCCGAGTTCGTAAAGGTAATCAAGGATCTGCAGGGCGCGGTCCATGCCGCTGACACGCGAGCGACGCGCGGCAGGCAACGCATTGTCCTCCGCCAGCGTTGCCTGCGCCAAGCGGGCTGCCGATGATCGTTCTGCACTCAAACCAATGCTCCTCGTGCCTATCGGGGTCGTTATTATATTATTATGGCATAGCTGTCGATCTAGTTCATGGCTTGCCGTCCAGCTTTGTGGAGACCGACGATGACTGAAGACCTACGCATCCGGCTCGGGCTAAGGCCTGTAATTAACGTTTCCGGCACGATGACGAGCCTCGGCGCGTCCATCGTCGTGCCGGAAGCTGTCACGGCGATGGCAGATATCCTGCCGCAATTTGTCGAGATCAATGACCTGCAGCGCAAGGCAAGTGCTGTTATCGCACGCCTGACGGGTGGCGAGGCTGGTTTTGTCACCGCCTCTTGCTCCTCCGGCATCAGCCTGGCCGTCGCCGGCTGCATCACGGGACCCGATCTTCTGGCCATTGAGCGGCTGCCGGAAACCGCCTCGACCCGCAATGAGGTCGTTCTTCAGATGGGTCATATCGTCAGCTACGGCGCACCGGTGGATCAGGGGATCCGTCTGGCAGGCGGCAAGGTCGTTGTGGTTGGTCAGGCGACCTCGACCCATCGATACCATATGGAAAATGCGATCACGGACCGGACGGCCGCTGCCGTCTATGTCGTTTCACACCATGTTGTGGATTACGGCCTTCTCAACCTGAAGGAATTTGTCGAGATTGCCCATGCCAAGGGTGTGCCGGTCATTGTCGACGCGGCGTCCGAATATGATCTGCGACTGTTCCTGTCTCAAGGTGCAGACATCGTGCTTTACTCCGGCCACAAGTTCCTCGGCGGGCCGACCTCAGGGATCGTCGCCGGTCGCAAGGACCTCGTCCGCAACGCCTTTCTCCAAAACATGGGGATCGGACGCGGAATGAAGGTCGGCAAGGAAAGTATTTACGGCGTGATGGCCGCTCTTGAGGCCTGGGAAAAGCGCGATCATGCCGCCGTACGAGAGCGGGAGACGTCCTATCTTGAGCTGTGGCATAAGGCGCTGGACGGGCGGCCAGGCGTGACGGCCCTGATCGAGCCTGACCCAACGAACAATCCATTGGATCGCATGCGGGTCATTATTCATCCTGCCGAAGCCCACATTACAGCCTGGGATCTGGCTGCGCGGCTACGGAACGGTGCTCCACCGATTATCGTGCGCGATCATGAAGTCGAACATCATTATTTCTACCTCGATCCCTGCAACCTGCATCCAGGTCAGGAACGTATCGTTGCGGAGCGGCTGATAGAGGAACTCGACAAGGCGCGCGCCTCCAACGAAATTATCGCAACTCCCTTCGAAGATCTGAGCCGGCACCGCTTCGACGGCGCACTGCGCTGGCCGGACTGAGTTTAGATAAAGAGGAACGGACGGTATGAACGAGACGGGCAAACTGGAACAAGTGGAGCGCGATCCGGTTCTATCGGTTCGCTCGCTGACCACGTCCTTCCGCAATGGAAAGACTTTGGTGCCGGTGGTGCGCAATCTCTCCTTTTCGGTGGGCCAGAGCGAGACGGTTGCGATCGTAGGGGAAAGCGGATCGGGGAAAAGCGTCACCTCGCTGTCGATCATGCGGCTCCTGCAGCCGGAATTCAGCCGCATCGAGGGTGAGATCCTGCTCAGCGGACGAAACCTTCTTTCGCTGTCCGAGAACGAGATGCGCGAGGTGCGCGGCAACGAAATCGCGATGATCTTCCAGGATCCGATGACGAGCCTCAATCCCCTTTTCACGATCGGCGACCAGATTTCGGAAGCCATGCGCTGCCATAGGCCAATGTCGCAACGCGAGGCCAGGCTCGAGACGATCCGGCTTCTGGAGAAGGTTCGAATCCCCTCGGCATCGGCGCGGTTCGACGAATATCCACACCGCTTTTCAGGCGGCATGCGTCAGCGCGTGATGATTGCCATGGCGCTTGCCTCACGCCCCAAACTCTTGATTGCCGACGAACCGACGACGGCACTCGACGTAACGATACAGGGCCAAATCCTTGATCTTATCAAAATGCTGCAGGAAGAAGAGAAAACCTCTGTCCTGTTCATCACCCATGATATGGGCGTCGTTGCCGAGATATCTGACCGCACCGTCGTGATGTATCGCGGCGAAGCGGTTGAGACTGGCGCCACAGCCGATATCTTCCATCGGGGACGACATCCTTATACCCGTGCTCTTTTGTCCGCCGTTCCCGTCCTGGGGTCCATGCAAAGCTACAGTCAACCCCTGCGCTTCCCTGTCGTGGATATGGCAACGGGAGAGGCCAAGGCTCCTGTCGAGACACCCACAACCGTCCAGGCGGAACGACCTGTTCTGGAAGTTGCGGGCCTGACGAAACGGTTCGAGATTTTTTCGGGGCCACTCGGGCGGCTGACCGGCAGGGTCCATGCGGTCGAAAATGTTTCTTTTGATTTGCGCAGGGGTGAAACGCTTTCCCTCGTCGGCGAATCCGGGTGTGGCAAGTCGACGACGGGGCGCGCCATCATGCGCCTGATCGAGCCGGACGGCGGCTCGGTCAAGGTGGAGGGTCGCGAAGTTCTCGGACTTGGAAAGGCCGAGCTGAGGGCGATGCGCCGCACTGTGCAAATGATCTTTCAGGATCCGTTCGCTTCGCTAAATCCACGCCTTCGAGTCGGCGAAGCGATTGCCGAGCCCTTTCTTGAGCACCGCCTTGGAACCTCGAAAGAGGCTGCGGCGATGGTCGCCGATATGCTGATCCGTGTCGGGCTATCGCCTGACATGGCGCGCCGGTACCCGCACGAATTCTCCGGCGGCCAGCGTCAGCGAATTTGTATCGCCCGCGCCCTGGCCCTAAAACCTAAGATGATCGTCGCCGATGAAAGCGTGTCGGCTCTCGACGTTTCCATCAAGGCGCAGGTCATTAACCTTCTGCTCGACCTGCAGCAAAGTCTTGATCTGGCCTTTCTCTTCATCAGCCACGACATGGCTGTGGTGGAGCGTGTCAGTCACCGTGTCGCGGTAATGTATCTGGGCGAAATTGTTGAGATCGGTCCAAGAGCCGAAGTATTCGGCAATCCTCAGCACGCCTATACACGCCGGTTATTGTCCGCAGTACCCGTGCCAGACCCCGACCGTCGACGCGAAAGGCTCACGGCCGCCGTTGAGGAACTGAAGAGCCCTATCCGCCCGCCGAACTTTGCCGCACCGGTTCGTGAATATCGTACTGTCGGCCCTGATCATCTGGTCGCGGTCTAGCAAAACCGCATGACCTCTTTCTAATCATCAATGCGGGCACCTGTAGTCGCGCTGAAGAGATGGGTCTTATCGGCTTTTGCTCTGAGGCAAATGGTTTGTCCGCGGACAATATGGGGCCGGTCTGTGAACAGCGCGGTGACCTGAAGGCCGTTCGCGTCGCCGATCACGAATGTGGCGTGGCCAGTGCTTTCAACCGCGGTTACCCGCATGGACATGACGCCGGGCGATACTTCGGATACGAGATCCAAATGCTCCGGACGAATGCCCCAAAGAACAGGGCCGGAGATGTGAGGTGCGGTAGCAACCTCCAGCGATTTGCCAATTCGCACTCTTCCCGCCCGAGCCTCGCCGGTAAGGAGGTTCATCGCCGGAGAGCCGATGAAACCTGCGACAAAAGCATTGGCAGGCCGATCGTAGAGATCGAGTGGTGCGCCTGCCTGTTCCAGCCTGCCGGCCCGCAAGACGACAATCCGGTCCGCCATCGTCATCGCTTCGACTTGGTCGTGTGTGACGAATATGGAGGTTGAGCCAAGGCGATCGTGAAGTGCACGAATTTCGGCGCGCATCTGTACGCGAAGCGCTGCATCAAGATTTGAGAGCGGCTCGTCGAACAGGAAAACCGCCGGCTGGCGGACGATCGCGCGCCCCATCGCAACGCGCTGGCGCTGACCGCCAGACAGGTGCTTTGGCAAGCGATCGAGATATTCGCTGAGGCCAAGTATCCTGGCAGCCTCATTCACCCGCGCAACCGTTTCTGACTGGGGAGCGTTGCGCAGCTTCATCGAAAAGGCCATGTTGTCGCGCACCGTCATATGCGGATAGAGCGCATAGTTCTGGAATACCATGGCAAGGTCCCGGTCCTTCGGTTCGACATCGTTGACGATCCTGCGACCGATGGAGATGGTTCCCTCGCTGATCTCCTCCAGACCTGCCACCATACGGAGTAAGGTCGATTTTCCGCAGCCCGACGGTCCGACCAGCGCCACGAACTCGCCATCCGCCACGTCAAAGCTGACGCCGTGCATGACCTTGGCCGTGCCATAGGCTTTTTCGACCATGTTCAGGGATACTTGTGCCATGACGCCCTCTTGCGGATTGGCAGCCGGCCGCCATGCTGACACCGGCCTGCGATATGAGTTTTGCCGGGCCAACAGTCAGGCCCGGCGAGGTTGAAACGAAAATTCAGCCGAGAATGACAACCTTGCTTAAATGGCGGGGGGCGGCCGTATCGACGCCTTTCTGGTTTGCGACGCGCTCGCCGATGATCTGCAAGGCGGGAAGCACTTCCAGCGCGCGTGCGGCACCGGTCTGCGACAGAGAGATTTCAAGGTCGCCTGGCCCGCCGAGACCGATGACTTTTGCACCCTTTTTACGGACATCCTCCGCGACCAATGCCTCTTCCTGCACCGTGTCTTGCGAATAGAGAATGACCACTACGGATTTGTCATCAATCAGGCTGATAGGCCCATGGCGGTATTCGAGAGGGTGGAACGCTTGGCTATAGGTAATCGACATCTCCTGAAGCTTCAGGCAGCCCTCGGTCGCCATACCGTAAAGGGCGCCGCCTCCAAGATAGACGTAATGAGTCCTGCCCCGGATCAATGGCACGCATCCTTCCGCCGCTGCGAGCGCCGCCTTTGCCTCGTCAACGGATCCAAGCACAGTGCCCGCCATGCGAAGACCGGCAATCAACATCAACGATGCCGACACCGTCATGACGATGCCTTCTTCCTTATGCGTCGGCAAATAGACCGCGACATCTGCAGCCCTTAGAATTGGCGTATCTGCTTCGCAGGAAATCGCGATGGTTCGTAGGCCGGCCTTGCGGGAAGCGTCCATGGCCTGAATAGTTTCGGTCGTCGTGCCGGAGCGGGAGAGCCCGATCACGGTCACATCGCTTCGATCAGCAAGATAATCTTCCATCCGGCGCGCCCATTCGGCGCCCGGTACCGCAATCGCATTCCGGCCATTGTGGTTGAAAGCAGCTGCGACCGTCTGCGCAAGATAAAAGGATGTTCCGCACCCTGTTACGATTATGGTTTTTCCCTCCACCTCTGGGAGCGGCTGCGCTAAGGCCTTATCCCAGAAGGGAAACTGTTCGCGGATGACTTTTTCGGTAAGGTTCATGGGATAATATCCTTTACTTGCTCGCGCCGGCCATCAGGCCCTGGACGAGGAACCGGTTGAGGAAGATCACCAACAGCACGGGAGGAACGATGGCGATGACGCCAGCAGCGTTCATCAGGCCATAGTCCACATAATTGCGGGTGACGAATTCCGGGATGAGAACGGTCAGCGGCTTAGTGCTGAGCGTCGGCGAAAAGACCAACGGAACCATGAACTGGCCCCAGGCCGAGAGGAACGTGAGAAGAGCCGTCGCCATGAGGCCCGGACCGGCCAACGGCAGTACGATCCTGACCAAGGTATAAAGCTTGGAGGCGCCATCGAGCCAAGCTGCTTCTTCGAGTGATAGCGGCATCGACTGGTAGACGCTCCGCATCAGCCATAGCGCCAGGGGCAAGAAGGCCGAAACATAAATGAGCGTGATCCCGAGGTAGGTATCAACGAGGCCTGCGGCAATCATGATGCGGTAAAGCGGGATCATGACGGTGTAGGCTGGCACACCTAGCGTTGCGACGATGAGAACAAAGAAGAAGTCTCGGCCCGGAAACCGCAGCCTTACGAAAGCCCAAGCGCCAAATGCAGCGATGATCACCGTCGCGAGCGTTGCTACCAGCGAGGTGACGACACTGTTGAGGAAGGCGCGCGAAAATTGCGGCCAAACAGATTGAACCTCATTCCCCTGGCTTGTCGAGGTGGCACCGAAAAGTTTGGCGTAATGCTCGAACGTCACGCTTTCCGGCCAAAGCCTCAGATGATCACTGACGAGCGCATTGGGCGGCGTGAGCGAGGTGGCAAGCGCCCAATAAACGGGGCCAAGCGACCAAAGCAGCAACACCGTCGCCGCGACATAGAATCCGACGCGGCGCATCAATCGAACCTCGTCTCTTTATAGACCCGCAAAACATAGATGGCGGACACCATCAGTGACGCGATCATTGCCAAAATCGACAGAGCCATACCGAGCGAAAATTTCATGTTCTGGAAGGCGGACATATAGACCTGCACCATGACGCTGCGCGTGCCGATGGAACTGCCGTTAAGGATCCAGGCCTCATCGAAGAGGTTGAACGCAAAAACGGTAGACTGGCTGAGGGCAATCGCAAGGCCGCTCGAAATCAACGGCAGGGTAATCATCTTGAATTGCTTCCACGACGATGCGCCGTCCAAACGAGCGGCTTCGTAGAGATTGGTCGGAATGGACTGCAGTGACGCGAGAAGAATGATCGCCGTCAGCGGCAGCATGCGCCAGGCATGAACCACGGCGACCAGGAAGAGGCCCGTCATTCGATCGTTGAACCAGACGTGATTCTCGGCAATCAGACCGACAGCCTTCAATAGTCCATTCAGTAGACCGTAGCTTGGATTGTAAATCCAGAGCCAGATGATGGCGTTCACAACAGGTGGCAGGCACCAGGGTAGGATGACGGCGGCGAGCAGCCAGCGGCGTCCGACCCTCGCCTTGTTGAGCACGAGCGCTGCACCAAGACCGCCAAGAGTTTCGATGGCTACGGCTATGACAACATAGATGAAGGTGTTCATCCAGCTTGTCAGTACATTGTCGTCAACCATCAGGTTGGCATAGTTGCGCAGGCCCACAAAGGGCATACCCGGCTTCATCGGTTCGACCCGATAGAAGCTCTCGATCACGGTGAAGATCAAGGGCAGGATTACCAGGGCGCCCATGATCAAAATGATAGGAAGAGAGAGGCCGAGGCCGAGCCGCGCCTCCCTGTTCAGGAAAGCGCGCTTCTTTTGGAAGCTTTGCGCCATTACTGTTGAGCCTCTTTCGCAGCCTCGGCAATTGCCTTTAGCGCATCGTCGATCGAGACCTGACCCTTTGCCGCAGCATTTAAATTCGTCGCAACGGCTGCCGAAAATTCTGGATACCAGCCGGGCGTTCCTGACGGAAAGAGCGGCTCAACCAAGCCAGCCTGGGCGATCAGCATATCGCCCTGCTGAAGCTTGCCATCCTTGTTCAGCTTTTGAAGAACCGACAAGCGCGTCGGCAGATTGCCGAGCTTCAGGTAATTGTCCTCCATGGTCTCTGTATCGAGCATCCAGTTGATAAATGCATGCGCCGCTTCCTTGTCCTTGGCGGAGACGGGAACGCCGAGTGCACCGGGCAAGCCGATGGTGCGGGATTTTCCACTTACGTTGGGGATCAAGGCGGCAGCGGCATCTGCGGCCACCTGTGACTTCGTGGCGTCGGAATAGACGGCTAGGTTGCCCGCCCAACCGGCAACGTCGAACGTGATCTTGCCAGACTTGAAGAGTTCCTGGATTTCAACATCCTTGAGCGATGTAGATGCCGGATCGATCAAGCCGTCTTTCAGCGCCTGCACTTCGAAAGCCATCGCCTTGTAGCCACCGCTATCCTTTTCGGTGAACAGCGGCTTCATATCCTTGTCGAAAAGATCGCCGCCAAAGGCTTTCGTGAGCAGATACCAGGCGGTCGCCGAACCCTCCGTTGCCGAAAGCGGCAGACCGATCGGATACTGAACGCCGGCCTTTTCCTTCACGGCCTTTGCATCAGCCAGAAGTTCGTCTGGTGTCTTCGGGGCGGCAGAAATACCGGCCTTTGCCAAATGCGCCTTGTTGTAGATGAGAATACGAAAATCGTTGTTGTAGGGCACGCCGATCAGCTTGCCATCAAATGTAAAGATCGATGTCGTCGGCAGATCCTTCTTGAGGTCGTCGCTCAAAACGCCCGAGAGATCGTCATACCAGTTAGCACTACCGAATTGGCCAACCCAGGACCAGTCCATTTCCGTCGCTGAAGCAGGCGCCGTATTTGCCATCATCGACGTGACGATCTTGGTTCGGATTTCGTCCCAGCCAAGTGTCTGCACGTCGAGCGTGCCTTTGGTTTTTGCGGTGAACTTATCGGTCATTTCCTTGGGCAGCGTGACCCAGGGCGGCAGCAGAACCGACAGTGGCTCGGCTGCAAATGCGGAGAATGGAAGAATGGCCGCGCCCAGTCCCAGCACTGCGGCGGCAGACAACAGTATACGACGTTTCATGTTATTTTATCTCCTGTTGCGGTGAATGGTCTTCGAGATGTGTGGCAAGCGTCTTCAGAAAATGATCGGTAAGAGGTTGTCCGGAATGCACGGCTGCCCGCCATAGAGCACCGCCAATCGGTGGGAGCTTGGGCTTAAGAGGAGCGCCGGCAAGCCGCGCTGCCTCAGCCAAGATGAGAGAGGATCGAAACACGCCGCCCGCGTAGGACCAGGCAAGATTTGGATCGGCGAGCGCGTGACGGGCCGCCGTGACATGCTCCACGAGCCGTTCGGCTGCGGCCTTCAGAAGCCCTTTCGCCGGTCCGTTACCTTGATTGCTCAGTGCAGAAACGGTTCTGGCGAGCGCGGCATGGGCAGCGCGGTGATCTGGTCGATGAAAGGCCCAATCCATCAGGCCGTCCGCCGACACACCGCAGGCTTCCAGCATGCTGTCAGCAAACACCCTACCCTCGCCCGATAGATCGATTAGCCGTCCATCCAACACGCGAGTGGCCAGCGAAAGTGCTTCGCGCCCGATCCAGAAGGCGGACCCCTCATCGCCAAAGACCTCGCCCCACCCGCCATACCTGGAGCTGAGACCGCCCCGCTTTGCCCATGCCATGCTGCCCGTTCCTGCAAGCAGCAGTATGCCATCGCTACCGGCGAAGGCACCGTCACAGGCGACCTCGACATCGTTCAGAACGAGATGCGGGATCGCGAAATGAGACCTCGCAACGCTCTGTTGAAGAGCTGAAATATCGTCAATCTCGCCATGACAAGACAGCCCGAGCACTGCAGCTGCAAATATTTGGCCGTCGCCGAAAGCAGAGACGACCCTCCCAAGCTCTTCAATCCAGCCTTCGCCGGCCATTGGATCAAGGCCAGGACCATGCCAGAAGTCAAGGACTCGACCATCGAGATCGGCCACCGCGGCGATCGTCTTGCTGCCCCCTGAATCCAGGCCGAAGATCAGGCTCATGCAGCGGCCGCCTGCGGAATTTCGGCACGACGCAGACGCAGCCCGAACCCGGCAATGCGTTCAGCCCATTCGGGTGACAAGCCCTCATCCGTTATCAACGTCTGAACATCGGTGATTGAGGCGACCCGATATGTGAGACGCTGACCGAATTTGCTGGCGTCAGCGAGCAGGATGCGTTGCTCCGCACGCGCGATCATGACCGAGTTGAGCCGTGCCTCGTTTTCGTCGACAGAACTCATCGCCCCATCTTCGGCGATCGCGCCGGCACCGAGGAACAACTGGCGAAACCAGAGCCTCTCCAACATCTCCTCAGCGAGGGGGCCGACGACAGAGGAATTTTCCTTGCGCAATTGACCGCCGAGGAGGGTCACCTTCACCCCTTCCACATCGATCAGCATCTGCGCTGCGGGCAGGCAATTCGTGAAGACGTTGAGCGGCAAAGGGTTGACGCGGATGCGGCGGGCGAGCTGGAGGACGGTCGTACCAGAGTCGAGAAAGATCGAGCTTCCCGGCTGCAGCATCTCATAAGCGAGATCACCAATAGCACGCTTAGCAAGAATTGCTGCGGCTTCGCGCTGTTCGAAAGCCACTTCGACCTCAAACTGATCAGCCAGTCGCGCGCCGCCGTGGGTTCGCACGACGACACCCATTTCCTCGAGCTCGGCAAGATCGCGCCTTAGCGTCGGAATAGACGCGCCAACGGCCTGCGCGATCGCTGCAATCGCAGAGGAACCGTTCGAAAACAGGAATTGTCGGATGGCTTGAGCACGGTCTGGTTTCATGGCGAAAAGGGAGGGCTCCAACTATCAATGCGTTCAATGCAGGCAAAGATTTTCCCATAATTGGATCATTGTCAATCATGTTTATGATCGTTATTGATCGTTTTCAGATTTTTCCGCCACGCTGCCCTAGGAGGTGAACCATGCCGACAAATTTGCTTCGCTCCCTCCCCAATCTTCACCGGGCCGGCAGACATATGGGAATCACCTCTGTGTGCTCGGCACATCCGCAGGTCATTCGCGCAGCCCTCATGCTTGGAAAGGAGTTGGACAGAGACGTCCTGATCGAAGCGACCTGCAACCAGGTCAATCAGGATGGCGGCTATACGGGGATGACGCCGCACACCTTCCGCATCTTTGTTGAGGGAATTGCCGCCGAGATTGGCTATGATACCCGCCGCCTGATCCTCGGAGGCGATCATCTCGGACCAAATCCGTGGAAGCATCTTTCGGCAGAAAAAGCGCTCAAAAAAGCAGAGGTAATGGTTGCAGCCTATGCGGCAGCCGGCTTTGAGAAAATTCATCTGGATTGTTCCATGGGCTGCGCTAACGAGCCGTTAGCGCTCAACGACGAAGCGACCGCAAGCCGCGCCGCCCGGCTCGCCGCCATTGCCGAGACCGAAGCAATAAAAGAGCCGGTCTATGTGATTGGAACCGAGGTTCCGGTTCCAGGTGGCGCTCTTGAGGAAGTCGAACATCTTGAGATCACGTCCCCGCTATCGGCCAAGGCCACGGTTGATGTTCACCGGCGCGCCTTCGCTGCCAAGGGGCTAGAAAAGGCCTTCGAGCGCGCTGTTGGGCTGGTGGTGCAGCCCGGCGTTGAATTCGGCAATCAGAACGTGGTTTCCTACAAGCCCGAGAGTGCCAGCGACCTGTCGGCGAGCCTTGACGAGCTTCCTGGTTTCGTGTTCGAGGCTCATTCGACGGATTATCAAACGCCAGCAGGTCTTCGCGCGTTGGTCCGCGACGGCTTCTCGATCCTGAAGGTCGGCCCAGGGCTGACCTTCGCGGTGCGCGAGGCGCTCTACGGCCTTGACGCTATCGCCGCCGAACTTGATGGCGAACCGCTTTCCCTCAAGCCGACGATGGAGGCGCTCATGCTTAGCCAACCGGACCATTGGGCCAAATACTATCCTGGTTCCGCAGCCGAACAGGCACTACAACGCCACTACAGCTATTCAGACCGAGTTCGATATTATTGGACAACGTCCGAGGCCCAGGCCGCAGTCGCGTCCTTAATGGCTAGGCTCGGAAGCCAGTCGCTTCCGGAAACTCTTATAAGCCAGTTCCTGGGTGCGGCATGGCCAGAAGTACGGGAGGGCAGGACCGCACCCACGGCCGAGGCTCTTGCGAGAACAGCAATAAGTCGCGTTCTTCGTAATTATGCCGACGCCTGCAGTCCAGCGGACGATGCCTGAACACGAGCATCAAGACCATATTCGTCCGGCTGGACGCCTTCGCGTGTTTCGGCGTTTAATTGGATTGAAAATAGTGAGTGCAATTTTCTAATTTTCGGGCGGAAACAGCGTTTGACCTTGTTTCCTCTATCTGAAGCGTGGATTGAAGACGCCGGAAGTCCCGCCAGATCGAGGCGACAAACGCAGCTCTCGCGATCGGCAGATCGATGATCTGCTCGACTTTCTTGATCAAGTTTGCGCTCGCGCTTTTAAGCTGGGTGGAGCTGCTTGGATCTTCATAAATTGCAATTGCGATAGCATAAATCTGACGCACCGATTTGGCGGTAAGTGCCGTCTTGAGATACGCCGAATAACTTTGTCCCATCATTCACTCCTTGCCAGCCACGGTGGTAACGCGAAACCTCACGAAAATCATGACGCGAAGGACTTTCTTGGTTAATGAACTGTTAATCTGCGGGATGAAGGCCAAGTTGATCATGATGGGGAACCACTGCCGCAGCAGATATCCCGCTCCACCAGCGCGATCCCTGCAAAACCAGTCATGCCATTGGGATCGTCTTCTCAGGCTGTGGCGTCGATTGAGTGGCACAGATGCAAACCCTGACGAGGTCGGATGCCTTTTCGAAGGTAATACAGTGACGCCGGTATTTTCAGCCTTTCCTAATCAAGTCTCGGCATAATCTCCCGTTGGGGGGAGTGAAGATGGATAGCAAGCTGCAATGGGCTCACAATCAGGTCGATGAACTTGTACTGCAGCTCGAAGTCGCCCTGGATGCCTCCGGGATTGGCCTATGGCATCATAATATCGCACGCAATCAGACGCGTTGGGACGAGCGGCTGCGAGAGCTATACGGCGTAGGAAAAGCGCAACTGGATATTGCGTGGTTGGAAAGTCTTCATCCTGACGACCGCGACAACGCGAACGAAATATTCGAGAGAGCGATTGCAACCAAGAGCGATTATGCAGCACAGTTCCGTATCGTCCTGTCGAGCGGTGAGATCAGACATATTCGCTCGCGCGCAAAGTTCTTTGTCGATGGTGCGGGCGAAGAATGCTTCATCGGCGCGGAATGGGATATCACGGAGGACGTCGAGCGAAACGAGTTGCTCGCTCAGGAGCGTGAAACGGCAGAGCGAAGCAGGGCAGAGGCAAAACGAGCAGCGGAAGAAGATCATCTCACCGGTCTGCCGAACCGAAGGGCATTCGATGCTGTCTATTCAACACTGTTGAGGGCAGCGAAAGGCCACGCAGCGCTGTGTCACATCGATGTCGATCACTTCAAGGAGGTCAATGATCGCTTTGGTCACGTGGGCGGCGACATCGTTCTCCAGAATGTCGCCGCGATTCTCTCAAGTGCCTTGAAGCGAGGTGAGATCGCCGCACGGCTTGGTGGCGACGAATTTGCTATTCTCATTCCCAATGGCGATGAGCACCGGGCTCAAGAAATCATGCGGCAGGTTCGAAAAAAACTGTCCACACCCATGATGATCAACGGTGACGCTTATACTATCGGTATATCGACCGGAATTGCTTGCGCCGACGGAAACAAGATTTCTTCCCTTTTAGCATCATCTGACGTTGCTCTCTACGAGGCCAAGAATAAGAGCAGGAATAGGGACGAGGTCTTCACGCCTGCATTGGCTGCCAGACTTCATGGCGAAAAACTTATGCTGAAAGAGCTGCGCCGCGCGATCGGTCATGGCGAGATCGTACCTCACTATCAGGTACAAGTTCGCGCCGATGATTTCTCAATTTGTGGGCTTGAGGCGCTCGCGCGGTGGGAAACCCCGGGGGCTATCCGCCTACCAAGCGATTTCTTGCCGCTGGCGTCGGCGAACGGGCTGATAGAAGAGATCGACGATGCGATTTTAAGACGTGTTGTCTTTGATATACAGCGCTGGACGTTGATAGGTCTCAAAGTACCCCGGATCTCGGTCAACCTTTCTGCATCGCGTTTGGCAGCGCGGCACCTTGCTGACACACTTCATTCAGTTCCCGTCATGGAAGGTCAGCTCAGCTTCGAACTGCTCGAGACCATCTTTCTTGACACGCTTAGCGACCAGATCAGGGCAAACATTAACAGCATCAGAAGTCGCGGCATCGAGATCGAAATCGATGATCTAGGATCAGGCCATGCATCGCTTCTGGGCCTTCTCGAGCTTCGCCCCGACCGCGTGAAGATCGACCGCCAACTCGTTTTGCCCGTCTTGGAAAACCCGACCCAGCGTAGCCTGATAAGATCGCTCATTGACATCGCCAAGGCTCTCAACATGAAGGTGGTTGCAGAAGGCGTAGAGACACTGGATCATGCCCATGTGCTGACCGCCCTAGGAGCAGACGTACTGCAAGGCTATGCCTTCGGCCGTCCCGAGCCCGCCGCCAAGGTCGTTGCGCGCCTTGGAGCTCAAGGCAACGGCTCAACAAAGCAAGACTTGCCAGTTTAACCATGGGAACGTCAGGACGCCCAGCCTCCTGACGATCGTCGACGAAGGGTCAGTTCCGAGAGGCCGGCGCTTAGGAAACGGGCCCGGTCGCGCGCGAACCAGCAATCTTTACTTAACATAATATTCAAATGTCTAAGATACTCGTTCTTGTGAGGTGTGCATCATGCTGCACCTGGCTGCGCCATGACGACGTAGTACGAATGTCCTTGCGTGCTGATCTTACCTTCCCAAGGCTTGTCGATGTTTGCCTTCTTTTCTCGCTCGATCGCAGCTAAGCTGCTTCTTGTAACGGGCCTGTCTATCGGGCTCGTGCTGTTTCTATCAAACCTCGTGCTCATCTCGCAAACCCGCAACCGGGTCCAATCGCTGACCATGGAGCAATCCAATGCGGAGGCTAAGGCTATTGCGCGCGAGATTGCCGGAGACGTCGGCGAACTGGCTAGCGCAGCCCGCACGATGGCGGGTGTCATTGGTCGTGCGCATGAAGGCAAGTCGCTTGACCGCGCAGGGATTACCAATGTTCTGAGAGCGAATCTCGAGCAGAACCCTTTCGCATTCGGAAGCTGGATGGCCGAAGAGCCTGCCGCGATCGACGGGCGAAAAGATGAAGTCAAAGGTCAGGCCAATCTCGGCGCGAATGCGGATGGAGTCTTCACACCCTATTGGTCGAAGGACCGGAACGGTGCGATCCAATACTCAACATTCGCGGCCAAATACGACGCGGAATGGTATGCGCTTGCTGCCAAAAGCGGCAAAGGCGCCATCACGGCTCCCTACCTTGCCGAGGGAACCGATGTCCCGACAACAATGAGCTCGATTGCTTATCCTGTTATGTCAGGAGGCAAGATGATCGGGGTAAGCGGGGTGGACATCTCCCTTCGTTCTCTCTCCGATAAGCTGAAGGCATTGAAGCCGTTTGGAACCGGAAGAGTGCTTCTCGTCGCACAAGGCGGCCAATGGCTCGTTGCGCCGAAAGACGACCAGCTCATGAAGCCTTATCAGGCTGAAGGTGCTGACGACGTCAAATCCGCTCTATCGACAGGCAAGAGCGCTCTGCTGGAGAACCTGAAGACGGACACTGGCGAAGGCTTCAGCCGTCTGCTCTATCCATTTGCCGTTCCTGGCGTCAATACGACCTGGGCCGTGATCATCGATATCCCGAGCACCGCGATCAGTGCGCCGGTCACCGAGCAGACAAAGATGATGATCCTGGGGGGTGTCATTGTTCTGGGCGCGGTGATGATCTCGCTTTTCCTCGCCGTCCGCGGCTTGGCACAGCGTCCGCTGCATCGTCTGGTTGGCGACGTCGAGCGGATGTCCAAGGGTGACTATGGCAATGATGTCTCGAACCAAGAACGTCAGGACGAGATCGGCATGGTGGCCAAAGCTCTGGAAGGTTTCCGCCACCGACTAGCCGACAGCCATTCGATTGCCGCCGAAGCCGACGCACAGCGCAATGCGGCCGAGGGCGAACGGCGCCGAAGCGAAGCCGAACGCAATCAATCGGCTGTCGTGCAGCAGCATGTGGTCTCCGCTCTCGGCGGAGGCTTGGCTCAGCTGTCGCAGGGCAACCTGACTTATCGCATCCTTGACGATTTCCCTGGCGAATATGCAGCGATCAAGCGGGACTTCAACAACGCCGTCGAAAGCCTCGAACAAGCGATCGCGTCCGTGAATGGCAGCGTCGTCAATATCGCAGCTGGAACGGGAGAGATCTCTGAAAGCGCCGCCGATCTTGCAAAGCGGACGGAAACCCAGGCAGCCAGCCTTGAAGAAACCGCTGCGGCCCTGAACGAACTGACCGAGCAGGTGAATGCAAGCGCCGAGAATGCGGGCGCTGCGGCGAATGCCGTTTCAATTGCGGTGTCGGATGCAGAAAAATCAGGCGGCGTCGTTCAAAAGGCGGTGGCCTCCATGCACGGTATCGAGCAATCCTCACAGGAAATTTCCAGAATTATTGGCGTGATCGACGAGATTGCCTTCCAGACCAACCTGCTTGCTCTGAATGCAGGCGTGGAAGCGGCGCGCGCTGGCGAAGCCGGCAAGGGCTTTGCTGTCGTCGCGCAAGAAGTGCGTGAGCTTGCACAGCGTTCGGCTAATGCAGCCAAAGAGATCAAGGCTCTAATCAACGCCTCGGCCACTCAGGTTCAAGATGGCGTGACATTGGTTGGTGAAGCCGGGAAGTCACTGGATAAAATTGCTCAGCAAGTCATGCAAATCAACGGATTAATCCGTCAGATTTCGACGTCGGCAAGCGAGCAGGCGTCCGGCCTGAAGGAAGTCAACATCGCCGTCAATCAGATGGACCAGGTCACCCAGCAAAATGCGGCGATGGTAGAAGAAACAACCGCCGCCAGCATGTCGCTGCGCAGCGAGTCGGACACCTTGCGAAGCCTTGTTGCAAGGTTCCAGGTCGCTGGCGCTGTGGGCCCCGGATCTGCTTTGAGGGCGACGGCCAAGACGATGCGCGCGGCAGCAGCCGAGCCTATGGCACAAGCCCGCGCCCCGGCACCCTCGCCTGCGCCCCGAAAGGCAGTCAGCGGCGGATCGGCGACCAAAGCAGACAGCTGGGAAGAATTTTGAATGAGAGCGAGCTGTTTCACAGCAGCGCCTATGAACAAAATCTAATATCTTCCATTCGGCGCAGTCACTGCGCCGAATTGCATCGTATAGTAGATGCAATGGCCGATTTTCTTCCTGGCATTGATAAGTTTTTACTCGAATTCATTGGCTAAGAGCTCGATGACGCGGACGGATGAGAATAAATGAAGCTTAAAAGTTTTGGCTACATGGAACGAAAAGCCAGCTAGAGCCTTTCTTGGTGTATCGGCATGCCGAAGCTGATCGGAGGCGTTAGCCGGCGATAGACCGGACAGTCTCTCGATGATTCGCATGTCATAATACACCAAGGAGGTACTATTATGAGTTCAGTTTCTGATAAGATCGCAGGCAAGGCAAACGAACTGACCGGCAAGGCCAAGCAGGCCATCGGCAAAGCAACCGACAATCCTGACATGGAAGCCCGCGGCGCCGCGCAGGAAGCAAAAGGCGACGCTCAGCAGGCCAAAGGTAAAGTCAAGGATGCCGTCAAGGGCATCGTAGACAAGGCATAAAATGCCGCTGTTGCGTGAGGCAGGCGCTTTAGGCTGACCTCGGTAGATTTGAGAGCCCGTCTTGTTAGGCGGGCTTTTCTATGTGAGAGATTGTTCAAGCGCCGAAATGTCGGTGGAAGGAAAATAAAGATCGTGGAAGCTGGGTCTCACCGATGAGTGCAAGATCAGCGAGGATTTCGCCAACGACGCTCATGAATTTGAAGCCGTGTCCGGAGCATGCAGATGAAATGACGACATTGTCATGGCCCGGCAGGAAATCGATGAGAAAGTCCTCAGACGGAAGCATGGTATAGCGGCAGGTCGTTTCTCGCACACGATGAGAGGCTACCCCCAGAAGGCGTCTGACAGCAAAATCATCGAGAAGCGCTCTGTCTTTCTCGTTGACGGGTGGATTGGGCTTTTCCGGATCGATCGGCTCCATGAAATGCGCGTGGCGGCCGATCTTAACCCCATCAGCGCCAAGTGCCGGAAAGCCGAAGTAGGATCCACCGTTTCCCTCATCTCTCAGGAAACACGGCATCCGGCCGACTTGCGCGACGAAGCCATCCTGCGGCTGATACCACGCGACCACCTGCCTAATTGGCATGGCATATGGGCGCAGTGCGGGAACAAGGTCGGCAACCCAAGCTCCTGTTGCAACGATTATTTTTCTGGCGCGGTAGCGCGCCGTCGACGACACGATCGAAACGCCTCGAGCATCAGGTTCCAATGCCGTGACACGTTCCCCAAAATGTAATTCGGCGCCATGTGCGGCAGCAATCTTCAACGCGCCCATGACCGCAGCTTCTGGCTTCAGATAGCCGCCTTGCGGGTCAAGGACGGCAACCTCACCCTCATCGAGCTTAAATGCAGGAAAGCGTCTCTCCGTTTCCGTCTTGTCAAGACGCTCATAAGGCAATCCATGCAGTTTGCAGGATGCCTCAGTTCCGCTAACAATCTTACTGTCTGCCTTGCCGATCTGCAAAACGCCGGCGACGAAAAGCAAGTCGGTCCTCAGTGCAGCCTCCCAGGCGCGCCAATTTTGATAGGCTCTCTGAAGCAACGGCACATAAGACGGGTCTTCAAAGTAACCAAGTCTGATCAAGCGGCTATCGCCATGCGAGGAGCTCAGCGCATGTGCAGGAAAGTGCGTCTCGATACCGAGAACGCGCGCGCCTCTTGCAGCAAGAAATGCGGCAGCGGCACTGCCCATGGCGCCAAGGCCGACGATCGCAACATCATATTCTATGGTCATTGTTACTTTTCCCAGCATCTGCTGGTCGATCAGTCGCGAGCAGCTTTGATAGCATCTTTATATCCTCGGCAAGTGGCCGATTGTCACGATAGGTGGATACCGTCTGACGCACCATCTGATAGAGAACGTCGGTGCCTGATGCCCGTGTGCCTTGATGAGCCAGATAGTCATGCGCCTGGGCGGCAGCCATCAACTCGATCGCCAAGATCGATTCTGCATTATCGATGATGGACAGCAGCTTGAGCGCGGCGGCGGTCGGGTGCGCCAGAAAGTCCTCTTGTAATGCCGAAGTAATGCCGCCATCGGTCGAGGCTGGCGCTGCCAGCCGCCGGTTCTCGTTGCTCAACGCGGCAGCGGTATATTGCGCGATCATAAAGCCGGATTGGCTTCCCGCATCGGAGGCGAGAAACGGCGGCAGTCCGCTGACCAGCGGATTCACCAGACGGTCCATACGCCGCTCGCTCATAGCCGCAACCTGTGAAACAGCAATTGCGAGCGCATCGGCGGCCTGAGCGAGCGCTGGAGCGACAGCATGCGCTTCCGATGAAACGACCGGATTGTCTTTCGTGCCGGAAACCACCGGATTATCAGTAACGGAAGCAAGCTCTTGATCGACAACCGTTCCGCAACGTTCGAAGATATCCCAGGCCGCGCCGTGCGTATGAGGCACAGCCCGCAAGCTAAGAGCATCCTGCGTACGCCGGCCAGACGCCGCCGCAATCAATGCGCTGCCTTGAAGTCTCGCTCTGAGCTTTTCCCCGACCTTCGCGATTCCCGCAGAATGTCGCAAGGCAAGCACATCTTCGGCAAATGCGGTCATCTGACAGCCGACGGCCTCCAGGGTGAGGGCAGCCACAGCGTCGGCCCAGTCCAGCAGCCGTTCGACGCGATAAAGACCAATCGAACTCAAGCCGGTTGCACAGGCCGTACCGTTCACCAGACTAAGGCCTTCCTTTGCCTGAAGAACGATTGGTGAAACTCCAATTGCATTTAATGCGTCGCGTCCGGTTCTGCGCTGTCCATCGACGAAGGCATGGCCTTCGCCGATCAAGACCAGTGCCGTATGCGCATTATGTGTAAGGTAGCCGGCAGACCCTTTTGCAGGGACCTCCGGAATACAGTCCCGGGCAATCAACGTCGTGAGAAGACGGACCACCTCCGAGCGAACCCCGGAATAACCATGGCAGAAGTTGGTAATCTGCGCGGCTATAATGGCGCGCACCTCTCGTGCCTGGAGCGCAGTTCCAACGCCGCAGGCATGACTGAGAATGATATTACGCGACAGCCTGCTTTGTGACGGACGATCCACGATCGTATCGGACAAAGCGCCAACTCCGGTGTTGATGCCGTAGGCGCGGATGCCTTGTTCGATGATGGCTTCGACCACTTCACGCGCGTGTTCGACCCTCTCAAGCGCCTTATCACTTAATGTGGGGCTTTCTCCAGCGCCGATGCGCGCAATTTCCCGCCAGGTCGTTGCATTGCCAAGGACAACCGTCATTGGCCGCTACCAAAATGGCCAATAAACTGCCTGAAGAGAGGAGATGTGTGGGTGGAGAACATCTCATCCGGAGTGCCACTGCTTTCGATCAAGCCTTCGCGCATGAAGATGACGCGGTTTGACACGTTTCGGGCAAAGCTCATTTCGTGCGTGACGACCAACATCGTCATGCCTTCCTGCGCGAGGGCACGCATGACCCTCAAAACCTCTCCGACGAGTTCCGGATCAAGCGCCGATGTTGGCTCGTCAAAGAGCATGACCTTCGGCTTCATCGCCAGTGCTCTTGCAATGGCGGCGCGCTGTTGCTGGCCACCGGACAAATGTGCGGGATAGGCATGCCGCTTATCCGCGATGCCTACCTTTTCCAGAAGGGCCTCCGCTTCCGCAATGCATTCGGTCTTGGGCCGCTTCAGCACATGCACAGGCCCCTCGATGATGTTCTGTAGGATCGTCATATGCGACCACAGATTGAAGCTCTGGAAGACCATGCCGAGTTCAGAGCGAATGCGATCGACCTGCTTTTGGCTTTCTGGGTTGCTGCGCCCCTTCTTCTTGGTCATCCGGATCTGTTCGCCATCGACCCAGATTTCCCCCTCCGTGGCAGTCTCCAGAAGGTTGATGCAACGCAGGAAGGTCGATTTGCCCGACCCCGACGCACCAAGCAGCGAGATCACATCGCCGTCGCGAGCGTCGAGTGAAATGCCCCGCAGGACTTCATGCGTGCCAAACGTCTTTCGGATATTACGCACTGAAAGGCGAACGTCATCTGACATCGGAAAACCTCTTTACGCTTTCACGGCCGGCGCAACAGCGCGACGATGTTTCGAAAGCGAATATTCCAGCAATGCCAAGGCTTGCAGGATAACAAAATTCAAGACGAGATAGATCAAAGCCGCACAAAGAAAGACTTCCATCGTCCGGTATGTCTGGTGGATCAGACGCTGCGCAACTCCGGTCACTTCCCATACCGTGACAAGGCTGGCCAAAGCCGTCGATTTCATCATCAAGACGATCTCGGTGGAATAAGCAGGCAAGGCATGGCGAAAGGCGACAGGCGCGATGATACGCCTGACGAGAAGAAAACCAGACATCCCGATCGCGCGGGCGGCTTCAATCTCCTTAGCAGGCACAGCGCGAATGCCGCTTCGGAAAATTTCTGCTGAATAGCCGGCCGTGCAAAGGGCCAGCGATAGAATAGCGCAGACGATCGGCTCACGCAGGAATGGCCACAAAAACGAGTAGCGAATGAATCCGAACTGTCCAAGACCATAGAAGATCAGAAACATCTGGATCAGCAGAGGCGAACCGCGAAAGATGAAAATGTAGCCTTTTGCAAAGCCTGACAGCAGGCGGTTGCCGCTAACGCGCATCGTCACGATGACAAGGGCGAGAAGGCCGCCGAAGAAAACTGACAGAGAAAAGAGCAACAATGTCGTCGGCACGGCCTGCAACAATGTGATCATCGTCGAGTAAAGGAAAGCCAGATCCATCACGCATTCCCCATCGACGAATGCGGCATGCTTTTGTTGGCGCGCCGCTCAGCGGTATTGAAGACACGGTCCGAAAGGCTAGTCAAAACAAGATACAAAAGCCCGCCAACAATAAAAAACAGGAAATACTGCCGGGTGGAACCCGCCGCGACTTGGCTAGTCCGCATCAGTTCGGCAAGGCCTGTCACTGAAATAAGGGCTGAATCTTTGAGGCTTAACTGCCAGACGTTGCCAAGCCCAGGAATCGCAAATCGCAGCACCTGTGGAATGATGATCCGGCGAAGCTTCAAAGAGCGATGCATGCCGATGGCCGATGCCGCTTCAAGTTCCCCCTTCGAGATTGCGAGATAGGCACCGCGGTAGACTTCCGCCTGATATGCGCCCGATATGATCCCGACAGCGAGTGCGCCTGCGGCGAAGGATGGCAGACCGAGAAAGCCGTCGTAACCCAGCCACTGGCCCAAAGCGGTCACGGCAGAAGATCCGCCAAAGTAAATCAGATAAATGATCAGCAGCTCAGGAACACCCCTGAAAACGGTCGTGTAGCAATTGCCGAGCGTTACAAGCACCAGATTGCCGGAGAGCTTCGCCGCCGCAACCAACGTTCCTAGAACAGCACCAACCAAAAGCGCGGCAGCCGTCACCGCCAGCGTCAAAAGTGTAGCGACCAGAAGGAGAGCGCCCCATCCAGTCGGACCGAAGCCCAACAACGTCAAACTAGCCATAAGACCTTCTCCCGTCGACGGCGCGCGGAACAAGAGCAAGGACCTTCGGCATCAAGCCGAAGATCCTCTACGAAGGAGACCGCGTTTGTTATTGCGGCGTCACGTCCATCTTGAACCACTTCATCGAGAGGTTCTTGACGGTCCCGTCGGCGAGAGTAGACTTGATCGCCTCATTGAATTTGTCGCGAAGGTCCGTGTCGGCCTTGCGGATGCCAAGGCCTTCGCCCTCGCCCCAGATTGAGCCCGCGATCTCTGGGCCGGTGAATGCAAGCGCATCGTTGGTAGCAAAGGCATTCGCAAAATACACAGCGTCGTCGAAACCAAGGTCGATGCGACCGTTCTGGAGATCAAGATCGCGGTCGGCGCCGGTCTTGTACTCGCGAATTTCGGCAATCGATCCGAAGTTGTCGTAGACGAATTTGGCGTAGACGGTCGCAGCCTGAATGCCGATCGTCTTACCCTTGAATGCTTCCTTGAGCGCTTCGATTTCCTTCACGCCCGTCTGGCCAGGCGTCATCTTGATCGTCGCTCCAGTTCCCGCTGCTTTGGCAAGCGGGCCGTCCTTCGCCGTTGCAAAAGCCGCCGGCGTTGCAGCGTAAGGGATCGTGAAGTCGATGATCTTCTTTCTTTCGTCAGTGATCGAAAGCGCGTCCATGATGACATCGAACTTTCCGGCATTCAGCGCGGGGATCATGCCATCCCAGTCCGAGGCAACGAGCTTGCATTCGAGCTTTGCCCGTTCGCACAGAACCTTGGCCAGCTCCGGCTCGAAGCCGCCGAGGCTGCCATCCGCATTCGTCAAATTCCAAGGAGCGTAAGCGCCTTCAAGGGTAATGGTGACGCTCTTCCAATCTTTCGCGGCTGCCGGCATGGCAAAAGCAGCGAACAGAGCTGAGCCAATCAAAATCGATCTACGGAAATTCATTTTTCTTCGTCCTCTGAAGTTTGGTTCGCATTACTTTCGTCACCGATCTTGCCGCCGGCTTGCCGCTTGGCTCTCACCAAGTTGTATATGGTACCATAAGAAAAAATTTGAATTGCGCAAGAAAGAAGTTTACTTTTGCAGCAAATGACTGTGATGCCCAGAGGATAGGCAATGAAGCGTACTGGCTTGATCAAGAAAGACCTTGTGGCCAATGACGCTACGCCTCTTTATGTCGGCGTCAAGCAAATCATTCTCGATAAGATCCACAGCGGCGAATGGCCGCCGAAGCACCGCGTTCCGTCCGAAACCGAATTGGTGATCGAGCTCGGCGTGAGCAAAATGACCGCCAACCGGGCCTTGCGCGAGCTTGCGAATGAGGGCGAACTGATACGCGTCCAAGGCGTCGGTTCATTCGTTGCGGAACGAAAAGGTGTATCGGCCCTCTTCGAGGTTCGAAACATTGCCGATGAGATTGCGGACAGGGGCCACGCACATGTGGCAAAAGTTGTTGTGCTGGCAAAAAAGGCCGCAGCACCTGATATTGCTGACGCGCTCGGCGTTGAAATCGGCGCGGATGTGTTTCATTCCCTGATCGTGCATCACGAAGAGGGCGTACCGGTCCAGATCGAAGACAGGTATGTTCATCCCGAGCGCGCCCCGGATTATCTCGCCCAGGATTTCTCGCTGACGACGCCGAATGCCTATCTTTCTGAGGTGGCGCCGTTAAGCGGCTCCGAGCACGTCGTCGAGGCCATCATGCCGCAGCCATGGGAATGCAAGCTGCTGATGATGCTTAAGACGGAACCATGCTTAATGATCCGTCGGCGCACTTGGTCCGGCCGCGACGTCATCTCGCTGGCGCGCATCGTTTATCCTGGGCACCGTTACCGATTGGAAAGCCGCAACGGCACAATTCCTGAATTCTAGTTGTATATGGGACCGGGCGCATATTACGAGAAATATGAAGGTGAGGTTGTCCGACAACTCGCTCAATTCATTAAGATGAGGCAGGTAAATCGCTCGTGGCAGTGGGTTGAAAGCGTGCCGTCAGAATGTGGCGTTCCCCGGGATATGTGAAGCGGACGAGCGTCACGGGGCCGCCCTGCCCCCAGGTCTGGCGCTCGATGACAAGACAGGCTTGTCGGGGATCAAGGGTGAGCAGCTTGGCTTCGGATTTACCGGCTGAAACAGCTTGAATGCGATGTTGCGCGCTTGTCCATGGCACCTGCGCCAAAAGAAATGGGCCAGGGGCCACATCTTTAAAATCGAAGTCGGCGGCTTGCGGAACACAGCTGAGATTAATCAACCGTTCTTCGAGACAGAATGGCGTTTCGGCCGCAAAGTGCAAAGCGGTGATATCAAGAATATCGGCGTCGTCAGCAAGACCGAGTCGTGCTTTGTCGCTTGCCTTTGCTTTCCGACGCACCTGTGAAACAAGCTTGTAGCGGTAGGCAAGGCTGAGCGATTGAACCTCATCCTTGATATCATGGATATCGAGAACAGCAGATTGCGCCTTTGGCTGGGTGACGAAGCTTCCCGACTTTTTTCGTCTTTCGATCAAGCCGGCCCTGACCAGTTCCGCCATGACTTTGTTCATCGTCATTCGAGAGCAACCATATTGCTGGGCAAGGTCGATCTCAAATGGAAGCCGATGGCCGGGCGGCCACTCGCCGGACACGATCCGCTGCTCGATGTCCGTCAGGATTTTTTTATGGAGGGTCGCTTCGCTCAACGGCTGCCTGTCACTTTTATGAGGTCTTCTTTGCGGTGCATAGCATCAGCGTAAAAGAATAGTCAGCCGTTCAATAATTCCTGCATTGCCGCCAGGAATCGTTTGTGAATAGCCTCGCGGTTGACATGCCGGCCGCCCTCCACCCTCTTAACCCCTGCCACCCAAACACTTTCGACACATGGGCCGCCGGCAAAAAGCCAGTGATCGAGAATATTGTCTGCGGTAAGATAGGGCGCTGCTTTGATATCGAGGGAAACGATGTCCGCCTGCGATCGGACAGATAGATTGCTCGGCGCATGCAGCGCCATGCCGCCGCCGGACAGGGCGCAATCGAAAAGCCGGCGGCCGACAGAACCATTCTTTGCGGCGATGACGTTACGAGAGCGCCGCGCCAGGCGCTGCGAATATTCAAGCTGTCGCAGTTCGCCGGCTACAGAGATAAGCACATTGGAATCCGACCCGATACCGAGATTTCCGCCGTTCTCTAGGTAGCCTGGCGCTTCGAATGTTCCATCACCCAAATTTGCTTCCGTGATCGGGCACAGACCTGCAACGGCACCACTTNGATAAGCACATTGGAATCCGACCCGATACCGAGATTTCCGCCGTTCTCTAGGTAGCCTGGCGCTTCGAATGTTCCATCACCCAAATTTGCTTCCGTGATCGGGCACAGACCTGCAACGGCACCACTTTTGGCCATCGCCTTGACCTCACGCTCAATCAAATGCGTCGCATGGATCAAGCACCAGTTTTTATCTACCGGCGCATGATCGAGAAGCCACTCGACCGGTCTTGCGCCTGACCAGGCTACGCAATCTTCCACTTCTTTGACCTGTTCCGCAATATGGATGTGGATCGGGCCTTCGGCAACGGATAGGAGCGCTGAAAGCTCATCTGGCGTAACTGCGCGTAGGCTGTGCGGAGCAACACCGAGACGCGCGCCCGGTAGAGCTTTGACGATCGTCCGGCAATTTTCCATAAGGCGCGAAAATTGGTCGAGATCGTTGATAAAACGCCGCTGCCCTTCAATGGGTGCAGAACCACCAAAACCTGAATGAGCATAGAAAACCGGCAGCAAAGTCAGACCCAGACCAGTCTCCGTGCATGCTGCCGCAATACGCTCGGCCATTTCACCAGGATTTGCGTAGGGTTTACCGTCCTTATCATGATGGAGGTAATGAAATTCGCCGACACGCGAAAAGCCGGTTTCGAGCATTTCCATGTAAAGCTGGGCCGCCACGGCTTCGACGTGATCCGGGGTCATTGAAAGAGCAAAGCGATACATCACTGTCCGCCAGCTCCAAAAATTATCGCCCTCAGACCCGCGAATTTCTGCGAGCCCAGCCATGGCACGCTGGAAGGCGTGACTATGAATGTTTGGCATCGCAGGAACAAGGACGGCGTGGCGCTCATCGCCGGCGCCCGGCGATGCCCCGGCTTCTACATTCGCAATTGCACCATCCGCTATCGTCAAGCGCACATTGCTTTCCCAGCCATGCGGCAACAGTGCCTGACCTGCAAATAAAGTCGTGCTCATCGACATCCCCTTGGGCTCCCGTCAATCCTGCCCTCGCCATGCTGCGAAGAGCGCAGATTTTCCTTGTCACGTCAAAAATATGTATATACATGTTGAGAGAGAATGAAAGGCAAATCGGAATGAGCGAAAGCGAAAATTCAGCCTCCCCCGGTTCCAAGCGCCTCTGCCTCTGGCGAAATGCACGCATACTGTCGTTGGCAGAAGATCGTCCCGGGCTTGATCCAATTGAGGCAGGGGCAATCGTCGTCGACGATGGTCGTCTTGCTTATGTTGGGCCAGAGGCCTCCATGCCTTTCGACGCCAAGGAATTTTCGACTGTTCACGATTGTGAAGGGCGCGTCGTCATGCCCTCGCTGATCGACTGCCACACTCATTTGGTCTTCGGCGGCAATCGCGCCATGGAATTCGAGATGCGCTTGAACGGCGCCACCTATGAAGAGATCGCCAAGGCAGGGGGCGGGATCGTTTCTTCCGTTCGCGGCACGAGAGCTCTCAGCGAACAGGAGCTTGCGGCTGAGGCGCTGCCCCGGCTGGATACCCTGCTCGCAGAAGGGATCTCAACCATAGAAATAAAGTCGGGCTACGGCCTTTCGATCGACTCGGAACTCAAGATGCTGCGCGTTGCGCGTATGCTGGAGAAAATGCGTCCCGTTCGCGTCGTGACCTCTTATCTTGCGGCACATGCGACGCCAGCCGAGTATAAGAATCGCAACGGCGACTATATCAACGAAGTAATTCTCCCTGGGATGGAGCAGGGCCATTCAGCCGGGCTGATCGATGCTGTCGACGGCTTCTGCGAAGGCATCGCCTTCTCCGTGGAGGAAATGCGTCTCGTTTTCGAAAAGGCGAAATCCCTCGGTCTGCCGGTGAAGCTTCACGCAGAGCAACTGTCGAATTTGGGCGGAGCAAAACTTGCGGCATCTTTTAGCGCGCTGTCTGCAGATCATCTCGAATATCTCGATGACGAGGGTGTCGCTGCAATGGCAGCTGCAGGCGCTGTTGCTGTTCTGCTTCCGGGCGCTTTTTATGCCATCAGGGAAACCCGATTGCCGCCGATCGCCGCCTTGCGTCAGGCGGGGGCAAAAATTGCCATTGCCACGGATTGCAATCCAGGCACATCGCCGCTGACATCATTGCTTTTGACGATGAACATGGCTGCGACCTTTTTCCGCCTCACGGTCGAGGAATGCCTTGCCGGTGCAACGCGGGAAGCGGCCCGTGCGCTTGGCCTTTTACATGAGACCGGAACGCTGGAGGCTGGCAAGTCCGCAGACTTTACGATCTGGAATATCGAGCGCCCGGCAGAACTGGTCTACCGCATCGGGTTCAATCCGGTGCATGCGCGTATTTTTAAGGGAGAAAGCCTATCATGAGCGTTGTTCTGCAGCCGGGGACGGTGAGCCTGACGGTTTTGGCTGACATTTACTGGAATGGCGCATCGGCAAAGCTCGACCGCTCTTTCGATGCGGCTATCGAAAAGGGCGCACGACGCATCGCGGAAATCGCGGCTGGAAACGCGCCCGTCTATGGGATCAATACCGGTTTTGGGAAATTAGCGTCCATCAAGATCGATTCAGCAGATCTCGCAACCCTGCAGCGCAACCTGATTTTATCCCATTGCTGCGGCGTCGGGGAGCCGCTGCCTGAAAATGTCGTTCGCCTGATCATGGCCTTGAAGCTCGTCTCGCTGGGACGCGGCGCTTCCGGCGTCAGGCTTGAGCTTGTTCGGCTCATCGAATCGATGTTGGAAAGCGGCGTTACGCCAGTCATTCCTGAAAAAGGGTCTGTTGGCGCTTCGGGAGATCTCGCGCCGTTGGCGCACATGGCCGCCGTTATGATGGGAGAAGGAGAAGCCTTTTACCAAGGCAAGCGACAGCCCGGCGCCGAGGCGCTGGCAGCCGCTGGCCTGAAGCCCGTCGTTCTGGCAGCCAAAGAGGGGCTCGCCCTCATCAATGGAACGCAAACCTCGACGGCGCTCGCGCTTGCCGGCCTCTTCAGAGCGCACAGGGCAGCGCAAACCGCGTTGGTCACCGGTGCGATGTCGACCGATGCGGCAATGGGTTCTTCCGCTCCATTCCACCCCGATATTCACACGCTTCGCGGCCACCAAGGCCAGATCGATGCCGGTGCCGCACTACGGCAGCTTCTGGAAGGCTCCGAGATCCGGGTGAGCCATATCGAGGGCGACGAGCGCGTTCAGGATCCGTACTGCATCCGCTGCCAGCCTCAGGTCGATGGCGCTTGCCTTGATCTTCTGCGCCAGGTGGCAAGGACGATGGAAATCGAAGCCAATGCCGTAACTGACAATCCACTCGTTCTGTCGGATAACTCCGTCGTCTCCGGCGGCAATTTCCACGCAGAACCGGTTGCTTTCGCCGCAGATCAAACGGCACTCGCCATCTGCGAAATCGGAGCGATTGCACAGCGGCGAATCGCCCTGCTCGTCGACCCTTCGCTTTCATATGGGCTGCCGGCATTCTTGTCGAAGAAGCCCGGCCTCAACTCCGGCTTGATGATTGCGGAAGTCACTTCGGCTGCGCTGATGAGCGAAAACAAGCAGATGTCTCACCCAGCATCGGTCGATTCCACACCAACCTCCGCCAATCAGGAGGATCATGTCTCGATGGCATGCCATGGGGCACGCCGTCTGCTCGCTATGACGCAAAACCTCTTCACCATCCTTGGCATTGAAGCACTGACCGCAATTCAGGGTATCGAACTGCGCGGCCCGCTGAAGACAAGCGAGGAACTTGAGAAAGTAATGGCGACGTTGCGCGCCTCGATCCCAAGCCTCGAAGATGATCGATACATGGCCCCGGACCTTGCCATAGCGAGCGATCTCGTTTCGTCCGGAAACCTTATCTCTTCCGTTTCCGATGGTATCCTTCCAAAGCTGGAGGCTTGAATGAATGTCGTTGACGTAAGGCAGGGCTCCTCGCCCGTGATCCTGGGCCTGCCCCACACCGGTACTTTTGTGCCAGAAGAAATTGCGCAAAGACTGAACGAAAACGGACGGCTCCTCGCGGACACCGATTGGCATATTCATGAGCTTTACGATGGCCTGCTCAATGACGCCACAACCGTCAGAGCCACGTTTCACCGCTACGTCATCGACGCCAATCGCGATCCATCAGGGGCCAGCCTTTATCCGGGACAGAATACGACAGGGCTTGTGCCGACGACAGATTTTGACGGTGCTCCGATCTGGAAAACTGGTGAAGAGCCGACTGAAACAGACATCGCTCACCGGCTGCAAGAGTTTCATCGCCCCTATCATGAAGCGCTGCTTCGGGAGTTAGAGCGTGTCAAAGCGATTCACGGCGTCGCGATCCTCTATGACTGCCATTCTATCCGCTCGAAAATCCCGTTCCTTTTTGAAGGCGTGCTTCCTGATTTCAATATCGGGACTGACATGGGCAAAACCTGCGATCCATCGATCGAACAGATTGCCGTTAACGTGACGTGCGATGCCGCCGGCTTTACGAGTGTACTGAACGGCAGGTTCAAAGGCGGCTGGACGACCCGTCATTATGGCCAGCCTCAACAGCAGGTTCATGCCATCCAGATGGAGCTGGCACAATCAACACATCTTGAAACGGAGGCGCCGCCATTTGCTTACGACAAGAGCAAAGCCGACCGATTGCGCTTCCATTTGAAAGAAATTTTGACGCGCATGGAAGATGCCGCGCACAGCTTAAAGCAATAAAGAGGGAGAACTCGAATGACCGATCCGCGCCATAATGAACGCGAGATTCGCGCCCCACGGGGAAGCGAACTGAATGCCAAGAGCTGGATGACCGAAGCACCGCTTCGGATGCTGATGAACAATCTCGATCCTGATGTAGCTGAGCGCCCGCATGAACTTGTCGTTTACGGCGGGATCGGTCGTGCCGCCCGCACATGGGATGACTTCGATCGTATCGCCGCGACACTGAAGGATCTTAACGAGGATGAAACACTTCTCGTTCAATCGGGCAAACCGGTTGGCGTGTTCCGCACGCACAAGGACGCACCGCGCGTCTTGATCGCAAACTCGAACCTCGTTCCGCATTGGGCGACCTGGGAGCATTTCAACGAGCTCGATAAAAAGGGCCTTGCGATGTATGGGCAGATGACTGCCGGTTCGTGGATTTATATCGGTACGCAGGGTATAGTTCAGGGCACGTACGAGACCTTCGTCGAGGCCGGTCGCCAGCACTATGACGGAAACCTCAAAGGCAAATGGATCCTGACCGGCGGATTGGGTGGCATGGGCGGTGCGCAACCACTTGCTGCTGTAATGGCCGGCGCTTGCTGCCTGGCGGTCGAATGCGACGAGACCCGTGTCGATTTTCGCCTTCGGACCCGCTATGTCGACGCAAAGGCGCATACACTGGATGAAGCACTTGCCATGATCGACACCTGGACAAAGGCAGGCGAGGCAAAGTCTGTCGGGCTGATCGGCAATGCCGCTGACATCTTTCCGGAACTCGTGCGCCGCGGCGTTCGTCCCGATATTGTCACCGACCAGACCTCGGCACATGATCCAGTGCATGGCTATCTGCCCTCCGGCTGGACGGTCGGTGAATGGCGCGCCAAGCAGGAGAGCGATCCCAAAGCAGTCGAGGCAGCTGCACGCGCCTCGATGAAGGTGCATGTGCAGGCGATGGTCGACTTCTGGAATGCTGGCGTTCCAACCTTGGACTATGGCAACAATATCCGCCAGGTCGCCAAGGATGAAGGGCTGGAGAATGCCTTCGCGTTTCCAGGATTCGTCCCGGCTTACATTCGTCCGCTGTTCTGCCGCGGCATCGGCCCGTTCCGCTGGGCAGCCCTGTCGGGGGATCCCGAGGATATCTACAAGACGGATGCCAAGGTTAAGGAGCTTCTGCCCGATAATAAGCATCTTCACAACTGGCTCGATATGGCGCGTGAGCGGATCGCCTTCCAAGGCCTTCCGGCACGTATCTGCTGGGTTGGACTGGGAGATCGTCATCGCCTCGCGCTTGCTTTCAACGAGATGGTCAAAAATGGCGAGCTGAAAGCGCCGATCGTGATCGGTCGCGACCATCTTGACTCCGGCTCTGTTGCCTCGCCCAATCGCGAGACGGAAGCGATGAAAGATGGATCCGACGCCGTTTCCGACTGGCCGCTCCTCAACGCGCTTCTCAATACCGCATCAGGGGCAACTTGGGTTTCGCTGCACCATGGCGGTGGGGTCGGGATGGGCTTCTCGCAACATTCGGGCGTTGTTATTTGCGCAGATGGTACGGACGATGCAGCACGTCGTTTGGAACGTGTTTTATGGAATGATCCGGCAACCGGCGTCATGCGTCATGCCGATGCAGGTTACGACATTGCCATCGACTGCGCGAAAGAAAAAGGTCTGCGGTTGCCAGGCATTCTCGGCAATTGATCATAAACCAGCTGGCACGGAGACAGGGCTTTTGGAACTACGTCGCGCCTGCGATCACAAGCACATGCCGTGGAAGAACGGAAAAGGGGAGACGGTAGAAATCGCCGTTTTCCCATCAAATGCGGCAATTGGCGACTTTGGCTGGCGCGTCAGCACAGCCTCAGTCGATACTGATGGACCATTTTCACTCTTCGATGACATAGATCGCACGTTGAGTGTCATCGAGGGGCAAGGAATTAAGCTTTCGGTTGCCGGTGCTGATCCCATCTCGCTGAACATCGGCTCGCAACCATTCTCGTTTCCTGGAGATGTCCAAACCAGTGCCTCTCTTTTGAACGGCCCGATCAAGGATCTTAACATTATGACGCGCCGCGGTCGGTTTTCGCACCGCGTGAAGAAGGTCGAGGGACTGCAGCAGATCTCCTTCGACCAGACTGCAGAGGTGACGATCCTACTCGCTTTAAGCGCCGCGCGCATCGATGAGCGAGAACTGGGTCCCTTGGATGCAGCTATCTTCCAAAGCATTTCTTTTAAAGAGCACGTTTTGGTCGAGGCATCGGGCAATTTCTTCCGCATCGACATCTTTGCGGTACGATAGCACAATGATAGCGGTGCGATGATGGGCTTCACTTCCGTTGCGTAACTGACCGCGCCTCAGGGCCTTGATCGGTATTTCCGATTTGCTTTAGGCGTTATGAGTCAAGACCTTGTCGTCGATCAAAACTCGCTCTATGCTTATAGAACCGCTAAGCCGGTGGCCGCACGGCAATGCAACCAGACCATCTAACAGTGGACAGGCATGCGAGTTTGGGCGATGGCTCATCGGCTCCAAACACAGATAATCGTGCCGACCGGCCGGTTTGTATACCATCAGGCGGTTGAAGAGCGGATCGGCGCTTATCCGGATCATGGAGCCGGAGCTGTACCTTATCGAGGCGAAACCGGACCACGATTCGTAACAGCTGTTGATCCAACGATCAGGCACCGTCCTCGGCTGAGAGAAATCGTTATCCGTATCCATCGCACGTTTTTCACCCGGCAGATGCATTTGTCTTTCTGTCCAATAAGCACCGGCATCAAATTGCACAGTACAATCTGATGTCGCCGGAAGATAGGGATGAAAGCCAATGCCGAACGGAAGAGCTTGCCGCCCCTGGTTCTCGACTGAGAGGCTAAGGCGCAAGCCATTGTTTGAAATCTCGATGCGCTGTGCGGCTTGATAGGCGTAAGGCGAACGTTCGTTATCTTGATGTTCGAATGTCAGGTCCACATGCTTTTCAGAAACCTCAGCGACGTCCCACTCGCGCAGCCAGCCGTCGCCATGCAGAACCAATGGGTCTTCAGTATTTGGAGCAAGGAGATGATGTCTGCCATCAAACTGAAAGGCGTTGCCCTCGACACGCCCGCCGAACGGAACCAAAGGAAAGCAGGCCTCGCGGCCATGCCGCTGCGAGGCGAGGCCCGGCGTCTTTACCGGTATCAGGAGCAATTCATCCCGCACCTCAGCGCTGAGAACCGCACCGGCGGCCGGCGAAACCACCGCCCTGCAATCTCCATTCCGCAATTCGACGATGTCCGACATAGCATGTCCTAGCGGCGCCCGCGGACACCTGTTGAAACACGCAGATTGTCGAGAAGAACAGCAATCAGCAGAATGATGCCACGCACGACATACTGATAGAATGCTTGAATATTCAAGAGATTCATCACGTTTTCCGCAATTCCCATGATGAGCACGCCCACAATCACGCCGGTCATCGCGGCGCGTCCGCCGGCAAGCGAAACGCCGCCGAGGACACAAGCGGAGATGACGGAAAGTTCAAGACCAGTCGCGGCGTTCGGCTGACCGGAGGTGATGCGCGAGGCAAGCAAAATACCGGCAACGCCGCAAACGAGCCCTTGCAGGGCAAAGATCCAGATCCGCATCGTGACGACATTAACGCCAGCAAGGCGCGCAGCTTCCGGATTTCCGCCGATCGCCAGCGTATTCTTTCCAAAGATCGTGCGATTAAGCACGAAGCCGAAGATGACGAAAAAGAGGCCCATGAGCCAAACCGGAGCCGGCACGCCAAGGAAACGTGACAAGGCCAGATCGTAAAATGCAGGATCGTTGATCCCAACGGCGCGGCCATCTGAGGAAATAAGTGCAAAACCACGGACGATCTGCATGGTGGCAAGGGTCGTGATCAAGGCGTTGATGCGAAATCGGGCAATCACCACGCCGTTGATGAAGCCGACAATCGCCCCGCAGGCAATCGCGGCCAGAAGCCCAAGAAAGATCGAGCCGGTTGTGTTGGAGGCCATGACCGCCACCATTCCCGAGAAGGCGACGATCGAACCGACCGACAAGTCGAAATCTCGGGAGGCAAGGCAGAACATCATCGTGCAGGCAACGATCCCGATCGTAACCACCGACTGAAGCAGACCAAGCATATTACGCTCGGTCAGGAAATTCGGCACGGTCACCGACACAAGAACGAAGGCGAGCGCGAAGATGACGACCAGCCCTTGTTCGCCGAGAAGAATTTTCTTGATTGATTGCATGTGCCGGCTCTCTGTCAAAGGCGGATCAAAATTCGGGTTCAAGCGACGTCTTGACGCCTATCGGGGAAGGCGGCGGCCAAGATGGCCCGCTCATCGTAATCGGCGCGCTGAAACTCCCGGGTGACCTCACCTGCGCACATCACCATGATGCGATCGGTGATCCCCATGACTTCCGGCAGTTCGCTGGATATGACGACGATAGCAATGCCGCTTGCCGCCAGATCATAAAGAAGCGCATAGATTTCGGATTTTGCACCGACATCGATCCCGCGCGTTGGCTCGTCGATCACAAGGACTTTGACACCCTCCTCCGCCAACCAACGTGCGAGAATGACTTTCTGCTGATTGCCACCAGAAAGATTGACGATGTCCTGCTGGCGCGAGGGCGTACGGATTCTCAGTTGACCGATGAAACGATCAGCCAATGCCGCCTCCTTCTTCGGTCGAATGAGCCCGAAAGGCGAAAACAGGCGGCGTGCGGAAATAGCAATATTCTCTTCAACAGACCGCCCCTGAACGATGCCTTCATGCTTGCGATCTTCCGGGCATAGAACGAGACCGGCACGGATGGCGGATGGTGGACTGTCGTGCGCAACCGCCTTTCCGTCTATGAGGACACGTCCCGAGCGCCGGATATCCGCGCCGAATATAAGGCGTGTCATCTCGCTTCGTCCCGCGCCGATTAGACCAAAGAAGCCCAAAATTTCACCTGCCTTCACCTCAAACCCAATGGGTTTGGGAAGACGAGGCCCTGAAAGGTTCTCAACCGTCAGCCGTACATTGCCAAGCGGTCGGGGTCGATAGCCCCAGATATTCGATATTTCGCGGCCGACCATTTCGGCAATGACCTGATCCCGGCTGATCGCCGAGATATTGGGATGATGGGCCGCGAGTTTGCCGTCCCGTAGAACGCTCATGCTGTCACACAATCGGAAGATCTCGTCGAGCCGATGGGAGACGTAAAGAATGACGGTACCCCCCGCTTTCAGCCGCGCGATGAGCGAGAACAGAATTTCACTTTCCTTGGAAGAGAGCGAAGAGGTTGGTTCATCCAGCGCAATGACCCGCGCGTCGAGCATCACAGCCTTCGCGATTTCAACCATCTGTCGCTCGCCGATCGACAGCGATGCGATCTTGGCCGATGGACTGACGTCGATCCCGAAGTCGCGCAACCTCGCGCTGACTTCTGAGATAAGCCGCTTGCGGTCGAGCACACCTGCACGAGCTGGAAAGCGGCCAAGCCAAAGGTTCTCTGCAACAGTCAATTCCGGAACAAGCTGCAGCTCCTGATGAATGACGAGAACGCCGGCATCAAAGGCGTCGCGCACGGAAGAATAGGTCTGCACCGTGCCGTCAATTATGATTTCACCGCTATCGGCATGCTGATCTCCAGAAAGAAGACGGATCAATGTCGACTTGCCGGCACCATTTTCACCCATCAATCCATGAACGGTACCGCGTGCAACGCCAAAACTGACGTCCAAGAGAGCCTGAACGCCAGGATATCCTTTGGAAATTCCGCGAAATTCCAGAAAATCTGCCACGCCTGCCCCTTTCACGACGGCTGGTCCGACGGCGTCTGCCGCCAGACCAGTTCGGTTAATTGACCCTGTTGGACCTATTCGATACCCAGTTGCTTGCGCACCTCTGCATAATCGCTGCGCAGTGCAAGCTGACCGGCAGTTAAGATCAGCTTTTCAGGCTCCTTGTTATTCGCAACCCATTCATACATGTTAATCGCGGTTTCATAGCCGTGACGCTTCGGCGAGATAATCACGGTTCCAACGAAGCCGGTGGGCTTTGGCTTTTTAAACTCGTTGATGGCCGACTCCGCACCGCCGATGCCAACGGCCACTACATTTTCAGGTGCAATGCCAACGCTTTCGGTTGCCCGTACGGCACCAAGAGCCGCCTCATCGTTCAAGCCGAATGCGACCCAGTTTTTGATGTCTGCATGCTTGTTGAGGACCGTCGTAGCAGCGTTCAGAGCAGCTTCAGTATCGGTCTTTGCCTGCGGAGCGTCGAATATGTTGGCCTTGGGAAATCCATTCTTTTCGAGCACGGAAATGGCACCTTCGACGCGGTCAACGGCGGTTGGAAGCTGGTCATAGGAGACGCGGATTGCGCCAACCGTCTTTGGATCCCAGCCCCGCTTCTTAACTTCATCCACGATCGCCTGCCCAACAGCTTCACCAATCTTTGTCGCCGAAATCCCCATATGCGGCACGGCTTCGAGTGGCTTGCCATCGGCGCCGACCAGCCGGTCGTCCACTGTCATGAGCTTTAGGTTATTCGCCGCGGACTTTGCCACGATGCCGGGACCGAGCTTCACATCCGGCGTGCAGATAATGAAGCCTTGCGCGCCTTGCGCACCCAGATTGTCGATCGCGGACTGCACTTTTTCGCCGTCTTCTGCGCCGATCTTGACGAGCTGAAAGCCTTTTTCCTTCGCGGCTACTTCCGCAAATTTCCATTCGTCTTGAAACCATGGTTCTTCCGGTTGCTTGACGACAAAGCCGATTTTGATGTCGGCAGCCAAGGCTGAGCCTGCCGCGATCATGGCAACTGTACCCGCCAGGATGGCGGCCTTGAAAAAGTGCATTGTCTTCCTCCCAAAAAACACTGCTGCATGCAGATAGTGGATGATTATGCGCTTTCATCCTACCAGTCAATTGTATTGGTATGATGAATAAGGTAACAGTGTCTGACATAAATCCGCTAATCCACCGATGTGAAAGCGGGCGGCGGCAGGGAGATACAGATGGACGAAGCAGCGACAGGTTCGGCGATAGACGAGCCGGCAGGTAAGGGCAAACGTCCCCGCGTCAGCAAGAACGTCACCGCCGCCCTCGCGCTCGATATCTGCGACGATCGTTACTCCCCCGGCACGCTTCTACCGCGCGAAAGCGATCTTTGCGAACTCTACGGCGTCAGTCGAACTGTGATCCGCGAGTCGCTCAAAATCCTCGAATCGAAAGGCATGGTGAAAAGCCGATCGCGGGTCGGGACTACCGTTTGTGACAAGGACGACTGGAATATCCTTGACGCACAGGTGCTCGACTGGATCGGTCCGCGTATCTATGACTTCGATCTTGTCGGTTGCATCTTGGAGGCTCGCCGCACAATTGAGCCGGTGGCAGCCGAACTTGCCGCAGCCAGGGCAACTACACAGGACGTCGCCGACCTTGAAAAGGCCTGGATTGCCATGCGTGAGCTCGAGGGGAACAATGATCGCTTCACTGAAGCCGATGTGGCGTTCCACACCATTCTGCTGCGCGCTAGCCATAACCAAGTCTTCCGTCAGCTATCCGGCATAATTCACGCTGCGCTGAAATATTCGCTTTCGACCTCCAACCAGGCGGTTGAGCGCCACGACGAAGCGCTGGATATCCATCGCGAGCTCGTTGAAGCGCTACGGATGCGCGACAGCGCTGCGGCACGCGAATGCTCGACCCGCATGCTGGAGTTGGCAGCGCGCGATCTTGCCTCGGCCCTCAAGCACAAGTGAGCCGCCACAGAGCAGGCGTTTTCAACATCACGGATATCTTCCATGAAAATCACCAAGCTTACTACTTACATCGTGCCGCCACGGTGGCTCTTCCTCAAGATCGAGACCGATGAAGGGATTGTCGGATGGGGCGAACCTGTCGTTGAAGGCCGCGCCCTCACCGTCGAAGCTGCCGTGCACGAACTGGAAGATTATCTGATCGGCAAAGATCCGTTTCTCATCGAGGATCACTGGACGGTCATGTATCGTGGCGGATTTTATCGGGGCGGCGCTGTGCACATGAGCGCCATCGCCGGGATCGATCAAGCGCTTTGGGATATCAAGGGCAAGGCGCTCGGCCAGCCGGTGCATTCACTTCTAGGTGGCCAGTTGCGTGACCGGATCAAAGTCTATTCCTGGATCGGTGGGGATCGACCCGGCGATGTGGCCCGCAATGCCCGGGAGGTGGTGGCCCGCGGCTTCAAGGCAATCAAGCTTAACGGTTGCGAAGAACTGCAAATTGTCGATAGCTGGGAAAAAATCGACAAGGCGGTCGAGACCATCGCGACGATCCGAGATGCGATCGGTCCGCATATCGGGATTGGGGTCGATTTTCATGGCCGAGTGCAAAAACCGATGGCGAAGGTCCTCGCAAAGGAGCTTGAGCCTTACAAGTTGATGTTCATCGAGGAGCCGGTGCTTTCCGAAAATCGAGAGGCGCTGAGAGAAATTGCCAATCACAGTTCGACCCCGATCGCGTTGGGAGAGCGGCTTTTTTCGCGTTGGGACTTCAAGCAGGTCTTGGCGGACGGGTATGTCGATATCATCCAGCCGGATCTGTCGCATGCGGGGGGCATCACCGAATGCCGCAAAATCGCGGCGATGGCGGAGGCCTATGACGTTGCGTTGGCGCCGCATTGCCCTCTTGGCCCCATTGCACTCGCCGCCTGTCTTCAAGTGGATGCAGTCAGCCACAATGCCTTTATTCAGGAGCAGAGCCTCGGCATCCATTATAACGCGAGCAACGACATTCTCGATTACATTTCCAATCCGGAGGTCTTTGCCTATGCCGATGGCATGGTCGCGATCCCGCAAGGACCCGGCCTCGGCGTGGAGGTCAACGAAGACTATGTGATCGAAAGGTCAAAGGAAGGGCATCGCTGGCGCAACCCGGTCTGGCGGCACGAAGATGGGAGCTTTGCGGAATGGTGAGGGGGACGCAGCGCAGGGGCCGGCTGTCCGGAAAGCGCATCGTCATCACAGGCGCTGCCCAAGGCATTGGCCTTGCCATCGCAAAGGCATGCCTTGACGAAGAAGCAAGCCTGATCCTCCTCGACCGAGATGGCGATCTCCTCGGTCGCGAGGTGGCCGCGCTAGGAGTCGAAGAAGGACAGCTTTTTCACGCGGAGGCCGACATCACCGAACAGACCGGCATCGCTGCCGCCATTGCGAAGGGCGCAGAGGCAATCGGTCAACCGAACGCGCTCATCAACAACGCCGGCGTCAACGTGTTTTCAGAGCCGCTCTCGATCAGCAATGAGGAATGGGACCGCTGCTTCGACATCAACCTGAAGGGCGCCTGGAACTGCTGCCGCACCGTTCTTCCCCTCATGATCGAAGAAGGCGGCGGAGCCATTTTAAATATCGCATCCACACACGCATTCACCATCATTCCAAGCACCTTTCCTTACCCTCTTGCCAAGCATGCCTTGCTGGGGCTGACAAAGTCACTCGCCATCGAATATGCCGGGCGCGGGGTGCGGGTTAATGCGCTGGCGCCGGGCTATGTAGAAACGCAGAAAGTCATTGACTACTGGAATAGCTTTGCCGATCCAAAAGCAGCCAAGGCCGAGACAATGAAGCTGCATCCTCAAGGCCGAATTGCGCGTCCAGAAGAAATTGCCCTTGCCGCGGTTTTCATGATCTCAGACGAGTGCCGGTTTATGAACGCCGCCTGCTTGACGATTGATGGCGGACTAAGCGTCATACAGCACCAATAAACTGCGATAAATCTCCTCCGGACTGCCGCCGCGCTGCACAGGACGTATGTGCTCGAATTCGGCCTGGCGAGAACCAGCGGGAGCCAGTCACACCTCGTCTTTGCCATAAGATCGTCTTGCCAAAAAGCTGCTTTCTCAATAGCCAGAGCAGGAACAGTTGGCGCGCCCGATGCCGACGTCATCTTCTAACGCAAGCGACAATCGTCTGTGCCTACGCAGCCGTTTATCTTGAAAATCAATTTTGATTTTCGCGCCAATACTGTAGCGTCCCGCGCAATTTGGTCTATCAGGATGTGAGCAACAGCAGCGAGCAAGCGATGGTCTTCAAACTGCATACAATAGGCTGGCTTCGGCTTCTCGATCCCATGGAACAGCAGGTGCCATTCCCTGAGAAGGGTCTGATCATCCTTGCTTATCTTTACACCTGCCCGCAGCGTTTCGAACTGCGATCGACGCTGGCAAAGCTGTTATGGGACAATCTTGAGCCGGCGCAGGCTTATGCCAACCTACGCAAGACCCTGTCCCGCATGGATGCCCGTCAGCAAGAGCTTGGTGCTCGATTTCTTGAGACTAGCCCGACCCAGATTACACTGCTGGAGGGTGCACTTGAATGCGATCTCGCCGCCTTGCAGGCACCTCCATCTCCCGATCCCCTCAGCGATCTACGTCTACTGGCGGGACTGCCGAGCCAGCTGTTTCTCGACAGGATTGAAAACCCTGGACGAGCCCTTGGGAATTGGATTTACCAACAACAGCGCAGCCATCTCAGCAAACTTTCCGGCACGCTCATGGAAGCGATTCCCCATGCGAAATCCGCATCCGAACGGGCATTGGTGCGCAAGTCTGCGCTCGAGGTCTTTCAGCACGATCCAAACAATGAGGCAGTCCTTGCTCTTCTGAACGAAGAACAGTCGCTAGCCGAAGCGGTGCCGGCAGGTACTGGCAGCATCATTCGCCAAATCCATGGTGACTTGAAAAATTTTCCACGCGGCGATGAGCATTTCGAGGATCCCGCTACGAGGAGTTTAGAGCCGCAGCCCGCCAATGCTTTGGATCCGGCAAAGAACGACCGCGGTGTTGGATCAACCGAAACGGCGGCAATCGTGCCTCGGTCGGTCCCGCGACTTGTGCTTCTTCCTCCCTTGGGTGGTACGGCGGCATCCCATAAGTTGTTGCCCTTTGCAGAGGCCCTGATCGAAGACGTCACGATAGGGCTCTGCTCGCTCGCGTCGGTCTCCGTCATCGCGCCTTACACTGCAGCCCAGATCGGACGCCAATCGGACAAAGCTGAGACAATTGCGCGTCACGCGATCTCCTATGTGCTTGATACAAAACTATCCGTTCAGGGCGGCCAGCCCAGCCTCTTTGCTCAATTGATCTACTTCGCCAATGACGAGGTTATTTGGGCAGACCGATACGACATGGACGCAGACAAGCTGGCCGAGCAGCGAAGACAGATTGCAGCACGAATAGCGATCGCGATCGGCGATCAAATCAAACGGAACGAGGTCTCAAGGGAATATTTCGAAAGCAGTCCTGTTGCTTACCATCACTATCTTCTTGGACAGCGACACCTAAAGCACCTCACCCTTCCAGACATCAGACGGGCGCGCCGCGAGTTTCGGACCGCGCTGACCGACAGCAGATATTTTTCTCCGGCCTTGAGCGGAATAGCCCGAACATACGCCCGCGAATGGCTGATCACGGCACGCGGCGATGCCCAACTTCTGAAGGAAGCGGAAAAATATGCTGGCCGGGCGATCGAGACCGGTGAAGGCATGGTTGCCGGCTATAAGGAGCTTGGCGTAGCAACCCTCTTGCTGGGCAACATCGATGGAAGCGTTGAAGCGCTGGAACTCGCGGAAAAGCTCAGTCCGCATTATGCCGATGTCGCGGCGGACTACGCCGATACTCTGGTGCACGCATCGCAGCCTCGTGAAGCGCTCGTGAAGATCGAGAAGGCGATCGATCTTAATCCTCTTTCGCCGGATGTGTATCTATGGACCGCAGCGGGTGCGAGCTACTGCCTCGGCAACTATCAGGCAGCGCTATCCTACATCGGCCGGATGTCCGACCGAGGCCTTGCAAATCGTCTGTCGGCCGCCAGTTGGGCGATGCTGGGCGATCAGCGACGCGCGAGATATTTCGTGCGCAAGGCGCGCGACACCAACCCGGATTTTGAGATCGACACTTGGCTTGCCGCCGTTCCGTTCAAGGAACAATGGCAAAAAGATCATTATCGCGAGGGTCTGCGAAAAGCAGGCTTTTAAAGCAGCGGCATCATCAACAGTGAGGGACAGGAAAAATGGCAAAAGTCGTCGTAATCGGATTGCCGGGAGAAGATAAGCTATGGGTTGCCGATCTGGACGCCGGCACGGTTACGCCCTTGGCAACGCCGGCATCGGGCCCGTTGGGAGAGGCTTTGAAATTGCGGGCGAGCGGGGCAACGATCATCAAGGGCGTCGACTTTTCTGTCGTCGTTGGTTCGGCGGCCGAGGCGCTGTCCGGCCACCTCGACGGGTAGGCTGAACGGCTGGCTGCTTCGCTCCATGACAGCGGCACGATCCGACGCCAGAGGCGACCGACTCACGTATAGCGACCGTGTTTGTCCACCTGACGAAACGCTTCGTCGCGTAGAACCGCTTCTGGCGCAATACGGCATAACTCGCGTTTGTCGACTGACCGGCCTCGACAGGATCGGCGTACCGGTCTGGAGTGCTGTTACACCCAACGCCTACTCTATTGTTACGCATCATGGCAAAGGTATTACTGATGCCGACGCCCGGATCTCCGCAACAATGGAAGCGCTCGAGCGGGCCATCGCTGCAGAGCCGGCGATCACCTCGGTTCGCGAGACGCAAGCATACCTTTCGTCAGTAGGAGATGCCATTGACCGGCTCGACAATCTGATCGCTCACGGGGCGCAGGATATTGCCGAGGATGAAACCCTCGAGTGGGTTCAAGGCTGCGAAATCCTCGGCGGAGGAACGATGTGGGTGCCCCGCGACGCTGTGGTTCTCGATCGCAGATCCGACACGCCTCGTTTCTGGCAATCGTCCGATGGATTGGCCTCGGGCAATACCTTTGCCGAAGCGAGTTTCCATGGGCTCCTAGAACGTATCGAGCGAGACGCGGAGACACTTTGGAATGTTTCCACACTGAAGCAACGTTTTGACAGCTGCTGTGACGCTACAAGCTTTGATAATCATGTCATCGACGATCTCGTGCGTCGGATTGAGGCGGCTGGATTGACGCATCGGCTTTTCGACATCACGAGTGACCTCGGCGTTCCATGCTTTGCGGCCTTCATCGGCCCTGCCGGCATTGAAACGAAAACCTGCGTCCGTCTCACCGAGGTCGCCAAAGGCAACGGCGCACATCCAGTTGCGGTGCGGGCAGTCATTAGAGCCATGACCGAAGCGATCCAGTCGAGACTCACCTATATAAGCGGGGCGCGCGACGATATCGATCCGGACACATTCACGCGCTCCCTCCCCCGCGAGATCCAACGCCTTTTCGAGGCACACCCGCAAGGGCGGCTGTCTGAACGACAGGCGTCATTTAAACCTGTGTCGGAGCCTCTCGAGCAGATGTTCTCCGATCTTCTCGACCGCCTTCGTCAAAGGAACATTGGACCGGTGATCGCGGTGTCGCTAACGCCTGTCAACGTTCCCATCGCTGTTGTGAAGGTTATTGTTCCTAGCCTCGAAAATCCAGCCGGCAACCGCAGACGCCGCTTTGGCGCGCGGGCCATCATGCAAAGCTTGGCAGCGTCATGAAAATCATTTTTGTCGGACCGACAGTGACCGATGCGACAGATCTCGTTTCCGATACAATCGAAATAAGAGGTCCTGCTATGCACAGGGATATACTCGACGCGACCAATGAAGGCGCAACTGTCATCGGAATTGTCGATGGTTGTTTTGAAGATGCCGCACCGGTGCGTCATAAGGAAATTCTCTTTGCCCTAGCCAAGGGCGTGCGTGTTTATGGCGCCGGGAGCATGGGCGCGCTTCGGGCTGCGGAATGCCAAGTCTATGGAATGATCGGGATCGGCAAGATTTTCACGTCCTATGCAAATGGCCAGCTAATCGACGATTCAGATGTTGCCCAGATCCATGGTCCGACGGAGCTGAATTATCTCCCACTATCCGAACCGCTCGTGAACGTGATTGCCACGCTCGATCATCTTCTGTCACGGCAAAAGCTCGATCGACAGGAATATGAAATTCTGCGCGCAAGCGCCGAAAGACTTTTCTTCAAGGATCGGACTTATCGCAGTGTCGTTGCCCGGGCCGACCTATCAGACGGCTCCAGTCGCAATAGGCTGGAAGACCTTCTTCTCAGCAATGCCGTCGATCAAAAGCGACGCGATGCGTTGGAGCTCATTGCTGCGGTGGAGGCGGCTGAAGATATTCGTCACTCAGCAGAAAAGGATTGGAGCTTCATTTCGACAGCGCAATGGCGCCGGAGCCTTTGAGATCAATGGCAGAAATTTCGGTCAATCCGTTCGAGCAGACGGACGAAAAGATCTAAAGTATTGGGTTATAAATAAAAATTTCTGATCACCTTTCCCCCGTCTCGTCCAATGTGCTTGTGTCTCAAGACCCATTAAAAAACGCGCGCTCACTACAGCGACTATAGGTTGCGCGCGTGACCGGGATAATCACTGAAGCTGTGTCACGCCGGTGTCACGCGCATTCATGACGCTCATTGGCTATCTATTCCCCGAAGGCCAACTGCCGAGAGGGTAAGAGAATAAGTATGCCTACGAAATCGTCTGAATATGCCGCTATCGAACTGGAAGATCGGGTCAGCGATCTTGCTGCCATTGCGCGTTTGGTTACCTATGCCCGCGAAAGCTGCAAGCAGCTTGACGTTATGAATTCGGCCTATTGCCTGGATCAGGCTTTGAGCTCGCTCCTCGAAGAGCTGGCGAAGTGCGGCGTAAGAGATGTGAATGGGGTCGTCCTCGAAAAGTCTGCTGCGCGACTGGCATCGAGTTCCTCGCACTGAGCCTTCACCCCAAGGAATCGCAGGAATAGTCCAAATCCTGGACATTTAGCCGGCCCGGAAATCCATATTCCGGGCCGGTATTGTTTGATCGACCCTCACCTTGACCTGATGCACTGAGGGTCCGTTGTACCTGCAACATCCAATCAGTTTGGCCGAAATTCTCGCCACTTCAAGAACGGGATCACATTGCCTGTCCGGAAATCTGCGAGGGCTCGATTATCTTTATCCCATAGCTCTTGTTGGCGCCATATTGAACCAAAGCAATCGCAAGAGGCGGGAATATCAAGCTCAAGGTTACGACCACCGGAATGGAGATCAGCGGTTTGGTTCCATTTTCCCGCGCGCGATCATTTATAAAATCAGCGAGCGTCATAAGAATGACGGGTAACCCAAGCGGTATCAAGATCGCAATACACATCGCGCTGAATGGCGTCAAAAGCCGCTGTGAGGCAGCGACACCCGCCAGCTCGCCATGAATACGGTAGACCCAGTATGCCAGATATATGAGCATAGCGACCAGGAAGATCGCAAGCGAAGCAACCGATCCAAACGGCCCATAGCTTGGGCTCTCTAGGGCTTCGCCTTGACCGGAAGCGGCGATAAAAAGAAGCCTCAGAAGAGCGATGATGGGTAAGATATAGATAATCGCGATGAGGAGCGGAGAGCGACGGCGTGGCGCGAACGCTTTGTGTCGAGGTCGGGGCGCCTTGCTGAAATCGAGATCACGCACCGGAGCCAAGACAATTGCAGCCAAAACCAAACAAGCGAGCAAGGCAAAAATGACAGTCTCGCCACTTCGATCATTTTGATAAACTGGCATGAAGGAGGCAGCGGTGGTGCTTAGCGATGTCATGGACAGAAGCGCAAGAGCACAGCCGAAGTCGATCTTGGATGGCCGCGCGCCGACCAGAAAAGTTGCGGTGGCCAGTGGAAATAGCGTGTGGACGGTACCAATCGTAGCGCCCATTGCGAAAAGAAGCAAAGGGCTCGTCCACAAGCCAGGGACTAGCAGGAAAGCCAGCGCCACAGCGGCCGCGACGATTAGCGGGATCATCAAACTGGCACGGGGACTGCGTCCCGCGACGGAAAAAGCTGTAAACGCACCGAGGATCAAACCGATATTGGAGCCGAGTGAAAAGATGCCAATCTCCTGATAACTGGCGCCGAGTGAGGATGAAATCAAAGGAAGCGATAGATTGAGGATCTGGACGCCAATCGTGGCGAAGAGTGTTGCAAGATAAAGCGCCCAAAAGCGGTAGCTGCTCAGAAGATCCGCTAAGGTCCATCTCATGTCGGCAGCGGGTGTGGAGGTGTTATCCATTAATTTCATCGACCCTTTGATCATCATCATTCATCGGTATTCCCGCGGCCCGCCCGTCATAGCTGTGTAAAATACGGGTTGATGAACGTCTTAGTAGAGTTGTGCTTTCGCCTCAATCCGATAGCAGCCATGAGTCAACCCAAAAAGCTTTCGCGCTCGAACATTCGGCATTGCATCAACCGCGGGCTCTCGGACAAAGCGTGTCGCATGGCTCGATATCTTGTGCTTTTAAAAAAAATAGATCGTGAAATCGAGCCGACGTCTTAGGAATATTTTCTTTGCCGCATCAGTTGCACGAACAATGATCCCTCGGCAGCCGCCGGTCAGCATGAGATAACCCGCTGATGGAACAAACCCGCAGATATTTCGCCGCCTCTTTCCATTCAAAATCTCGCTTGTCACATGGTGTGTGTCGGTCATAGGACCCGATTGCCCAAGCTGCGGATTTGCAGTTATAGAGCCGCCAGTTTGCGATACTGAAACGCGAGAAGTTTAGATGACAGTGCAAAATGCGGGGCACGATACAGGCCGAACGACGGCTGCGGGCGCCATGCATCCACATCCTATGGTCGTATTTGAAAAAGCGAGCAAGCGCTACGGCGCGGCCGGCGATGGCGGGTTCATGGCCGTTGCCGATATAAACCTTGCCGTTGACCGCGGCGCGATCATGGGCATCATCGGCCGCTCAGGCGCTGGAAAATCCACTCTCATTCGAATGGTCAACGGACTTGAGAGCGTCACATCGGGAAAGGTGCTGGTGGATGGTGTCGATGTTGGAGCGCTTGGTGCTCAGCAGCTTCGCGATCTTCGGCGGCAGATCGGTATGATCTTCCAACACTTCAACCTCCTGTCGTCGCGCAGCGCCTTCGAGAATGTGGCACTGCCTCTGGAAATTGCGGGCTTCGATCAAGCGGCAATCCGCGCCAAGGTCGGCCCTCTGCTTGAACTCGTTGGGCTCTCAGACAAAGCTGCGAACTATCCAGCCGAACTCTCCGGCGGCCAAAAGCAACGTGTCGGCATTGCCCGCGCTCTTGCGACAGATCCAAAATTATTGCTGTCAGATGAAGCAACCTCCGCGCTCGATCCCGAGACGACACAGTCGATCCTGGAGCTCCTGAAACGGATCAACAGTGAGCTTGGCCTGACTGTCCTCTTGATCACGCATGAGATGGACGTCGTCAAAGCGATTGCGAGCCATGTTGCGGTGATTGACGGCGGACATATTGTCGAGTCAGGCCGTACTTTCGATGTTTATACAAGACCGCAACACGACACGACGCGCACCTTGCTGTCCTCTGCATTGAAACTGCCGCCTTGGCTCAGTTCCGCGATCAAGCCACAACCGTCTGCCGGCGACCGACTTTTGGTCAGGCTGGTATTTTTCGGCGAAACGGCCTTCAGGCCGCTGACCGGACGGCTGGTCGCGGAACTCGGCGCGGACGTCAACATCCTTGCCGGCGCTATCGAGGAAATTGCCGGCGAGCCTTTTGGCTCGCTCGTCGTATCCTATTCGGCAGAGCCCGACGTCGTTGCCCGTGCCGATCGCTTCTACGCAGAAACGCAGCTCAAGACGGAGGTGCTCGGTTATGTCGCCTGATATGATCTTCAACCTTCTCTCCAAAGCCTTGGTTCAGACCCTGCAAATGGTTTTTGTCGCAGGCATCGTTGGTTCATTGATCGGGCTTCCCCTGGGTGTCTTCCTGGCGACCAGCGGCAAGGGAGAGCTCTTCCCTGCACCGGCCGTCAACAAGACACTCGGACTTCTCGTCAATGCGGCGCGCTCGACGCCCTTTATCATTCTAGTTGTCGCGATCGTCCCATTAACGCGACTTTTGACTGGCACTTCGATCGGCACTTGGGCGGCAATCGTGCCTCTTACGATCGCCACCATTCCGTTTTTTGCTCGTCTTGTGGAAGCGGCCATTCGAGAAGTGGATAAAGGGCTCATCGAAGCGGCGCGTGCGATGGGCGCAACGCCCTCCCAGATTGTTTTCAAGGTGCTGCTGGCTGAAGCCCGACCCAGCATTCTGATGGCGCTGACGATGACCATTGTCAGCCTGATCGGGTATTCTGCCATGGTCGGGGCCGTCGGCGGCGGGGGGTTGGGCGACCTTGGCATTCGCTTCGGCTATCAACGGTTTAACCCGGAAATGATGGCCATTGTCGTTCTGGTGCTGATCATCCTGGTCCAGGCCGTTCAAAGCGCTGGGGATTGGTTGGCACGTCGCTTCGACAAACGAAGCCGCAAGAGCTGATTTTCGAAAGACACAACAATAAACTCACCAAGGAGACATCCAATGAAGAGACTCATCATCGCGGCAGCTTTGGCCGCTCTCGCAGCAGGATCGGCTTTTGCTGAAACAATCAAAGTTGGCGTGACACCTGGCGAACATGCACAGATCATGGAAAAGGTTGCTGAGGTCGCAAAGACGAAGGGACTGGACATCGAAGTCGTCGAATTCTCCGACTATGTCGTTCCCAATCAGGCGCTCGCCGATGGCGACATTCAGGCCAATTCATTCCAGCATCAGCCCTATCTCGACAATCAGATCGCCGACCGTAAATTCGATCTTGTCAGCATTGGCACCACCATCACAACGCCAATGGGCGTTTATTCCAAGAAGGTGAAGAGCCTTGACGACCTCAAGGAAGGCGCGACCGTTGCTATTCCGAACGATCCCACCAATGGAGGTCGTGCGCTCTTGGTTCTCGCCAGCAAAGGACTGATCAAGTTTAAGGAAAATCCTGGCATCAAGGTGACCGTGGCTGATATCGCCGAGAACCCGAAGAAAATCGACTTTGCAGAAATAGACGCAGCTCAGTTGCCGCGCTCGCTCGAAGACGTCGATGCCGCCGTCATCAATACGAATTATGCGATGGAAGCTGGGCTTAACCCGCGCAAGGATGCTATTGCCATCGAAAGCGATAAGTCTCCTTATGCGAACGTTATTGTCGTGCGTGCCGCTGATAAGAATGCACCCTGGGCGAAAACCCTTGTCGAATCCTATCACGATGAAAGCATTCGCAAGTTCATCAACGATCAGTTCAAAGGCGCGTTGATCGCTTCGTGGTAAGCTCTCACGAGAATGCGGTTTGCCGCGATGGGCCGCATTCTCAACTCTGCAGCGTTTTACCTCTGCGGCACAACAGGGTTGCATCAAGTCATCAATGAAAGCCCGGGCGGTCGCTGAAAATCTATGGCCGACCGCCACGAGGCGAATGCGATCCCATAGCATCACCGTCGAACTCTTGAGGAAGCAGAACCTGATGAAGCAGCTTTTGGTGATTGCAACGTTGACGGTTAGTTTATGTTGGTTTGAAAACGCTGCGGCGGATATGGTCGATCAATTTACCTGGTCCACCATTATTCCTTCAGTCGCTCAAACCGACATTCTTGGAACGATGTATCGAGAAGAGCTGATGCGGCAGGAGGAGCAAGCTCGGCGCGGCAAGCAGGAGGCGCCATCACCGCAAGGAAGCAAGCCCCAAGATCAATCACGCGTCGCTTCTCTCCGTTACATCCCGTCGAAAGTGCGCCGAGAGGCTAACCTCTCCAACTTTATCGCAAAAGTACAAGCTGTCGATCCAGCCGAGGCGGTTCAACTTCAGCAGTTGTTTGCCGATGGCGATATCATCGAGAAGATTCAAGCTGCAATCAATTCGCAAGGTCTGCGCATAGACGATCTTGCCGATGCATATACCGTTTGGTGGGTCGCGGCCTGGGAGGCCGCGCATGGCGGAAACGACACTCCAAGTCGCGTTAGCGTGAATGCCGTCAAACTACAATCAGCGCGAGCCCTGGCCAAAATGCAAGCGCTCACCACCGCGTCCGATCAGCAAAAACAAGAGCTTGCAGAAGCCTTATTGCTGCACGCCATGTTGATCGACGGCGCAATCGATCAGGCAAAGGGCAATGCGGCGCAATTGCATGAAGTGAGCGCTGCCGTCGATAAAGGCGCGGCCAAGATGGGAATAGATATGCACGCAATCGAATTGACGGAAAAAGGTTTTGTGCCGACGAAGCGGTGAAGGTTGCGTGAAAGTTTACAAGCTTTGCGGGTGGGACAAAGCGTATTCCCTTAGGCAGTGGATGTTAGCATCCTGACGAATAGACATTCGCTCTATCCGTTTTTTCGATCAGCCAGGATCTTTTCTAGCCGTAAGAGGCGGAGGGACTTGTGGTGGCGCAGTCGACTCACCCTCCACCAATTCACATTGAAAATGCATCGGCGCTTCGAAAGCGTGAGGCTTGAGACCATCGAGGAGTGTGGCGACGGCTGCCGAAGCGATATCGCCGATGGGCTGGCGAACAGCGGTCAACCGTGGCGTCACGATATCGGCGAGCTGCACGCGGTCGAAACTGACGATTGAGAGAGCCGCCGGCACGGGGATGCCCAAATCATTTGCAGCTCTGATGCAACCGATTGCCTGCTGGTCGGAACTGGTAAAAATTGCAGTGGGGCGTTCATCCCGTGCCATGGCTAGCAAATAGGTGCTGGCAAGACGCGCACTATGATAGTCGAAGGCGGCCTCTACGATCAATGGTGTTGAAGCTTTGGCAGCTTCGGGACACGCCGACAGCGCGTCGCGGAAGCCTTCCAGACGATCCTTGGCCGGCACTGAATTGGACGGGCCGGCAATACAGCCGATACGGCGGTGACCCAGCTTCAAAAGGTAATCAACCGCAAGTTTGGCCCCGCCACGATGATCTGCGCTAATACCCGGGTAGCCCGGCAGGAGCCGATCCACGACGACCATCGGGACGCCCTTCGGGGCCTTGAGTGCATGAAAGCCATTGCTGGGCACGAGAATGATCCCATCGACTTTTCGGCTGGCAAGCTGTGCGAGACGATCTGCCTCTTTCCCCACGTCATCAAAGGAGGTCATGAAGATGACATTGTGTCCGCGCGACGTCGCAGCCTGCTCCGCATGTTGAACAAGCTCGGCAAAAAACGGATTGAGAAGATCGGGAATGACAATGCCAATTAACCGGCTGATCTTGCTGCGCATGCTGCGGGCTAAAGGATCTGGTTCGTATCCGAGCCGCTCAATCACTCTGCGCACCCGAACGCGGATTTCTTCCGTGACGGAAGGATGGTCGTTGATGACGCGCGAGACTGTACCCGTCGCAACCTGGGCCTCGCGGGCGACGTCCTTGATGCTGATTTTCTTCATCGCCTGCGATAGATCCATTGAGAATATGTGGTCTTAGACGTCGCGCATAAGCTTGACCGCGCGCTATATATCAACAGGCCGCTGCGGCAAGACAATTCCTCGAAAGCACTCGCGATGAACGGCTGAATCGTTTCATCACGAAGTGAAGCGATGCGGCCACTACTCTCGCGAGAGGTGCAATGTAGCAATCCTCAACTTTGATTGACAGCCTAAAACGCTGTTGTTACACAGGCTGCGTTGGAAACGTTTCATCGCTTTGTCGTGATGTATCGACCGTTTCCTTGGGAGGAGAACATGCCAAGATCAACTCGATTCATCGAGCGTCGTCGCGCGCTCAAAATTAGCCTTTTTACGACAGCAACTCTCGCGCTGACCTCTGTGGTTGGCATCCAGGGCGCATCGGCTGCTGACAAGCCAAAAGTTGGCTTGATCATGAAGTCCTTGTCGAATGAGTTCTTCAAGCAGATGAAGGCTGGCGCAGATAAGTATGCTGCGGAGAACAAAGACAAATTCACCTTCAAAGCGGTCGGCATGAAGGACGAGCGCGACTTTGCAACACAGGTCGATGCCGTCGAGAATTTCGTCACCCAGAAATACGACATCATCGTCGTAGCGCCAGCGGACTCCAAAGCGATGGTCACCCCGATTGCAAAGGCCGTCAAAGCGGGCATCAAGGTGATCAATATCGACGTTGCGCTGGATGAAGACGCGAAGAAAGCAGCCGGCCTTGATCTGGCTTTCTTCGGCCCGGACAACCGCGAAGGTGCCAAACTTGCCAGCGATGCGCTGGCAAAGGACCTGGGTGCCGGTGCGAAGGTTGTTATCCTTGAAGGCAATCCGGAGGCCGACAACGCCAAGGAACGCAAGAAAGGCTTTATGGACTCGGTTCAATCCGGCAAGCTCGACCTTCTCGACAGCAAGACGGCGCACTGGGAAACTGAAGAAGCGAACACGCTAATGACCAATTTCCTGACAAAATATCAGGGAATACAGGGCGTTATGGCGGCAAACGACTCAATGGCTCTCGGCGTTGTCAAGGCATTGGACGCAGCTGGTCTTAGCGGCAAGGTCAAGGTCGTGGGCTTCGACAATATTCCGCCCGTTCAGCCTTTGATCAAAAACGGCAAGATGCTGGCGACCGTTGAGCAATACGGCGCTCAGATGGCTGTGATGGGCATCCAGTATGGCCTGCGTGAAGTGGCCGGCGAGAAATTCAACGGTTGGGTCAAAACCGACATCAAGCTGGTGACGGCTGCCGACGTAAAATAACTTCATTGACCGCAATCCGATGCGCTGCACCATGTGCGGCGCATACCTCCGTCGATGACTTCAATTCAAACTGCAAGGGAGGCGACTGTCATGAACGACAGCCGTGCAGGGCGCACGCCGCCACAAGCCGCCGACACTCAACTCAATGTTCCACCGTCCTCAAAAGCCGACCAAATCCTGAAACTTGAGGGTATCGGAAAACGCTTTCCAGGTGTCGTTGCGCTTGACGGCGTATCATTCGACATCGCCGCGGGATCTGGCCATGTATTGCTGGGCGAAAATGGCGCCGGTAAATCCACGCTGATCAATCTTCTGGGAGGCGTTTTTAAGCCGGATGACGGCAGCATCATATTCGACGGCAAGCCTTACAGCCCCTCCTCACCCTTTGAGGCATTTGCGGCAGGCATCCGCATTGTTCACCAGGAGCTACACCCGCTATCAAACCTCACAGTTGCGGAAAACCTTCTGTTTGAACATCTCCCGCGACGGTATGGGATGGTCAATTTTGCCGCCATGAACAAGCGAGCCTCCGAGCTTCTAGCTGAGGTAGGACTCGATATCGGGCCAACGACCCTCGCCAGCAGATTGAGCATCGCCCAGCTTCAGCTTCTCGAAATCGCAAAGGCGCTTTGCTACGACAGCAAGCTTATCGTTCTGGATGAACCGACGGCGACGCTGACATCCCGTGAAGTCGAACGGCTTTTCGCGATTTTGAAACAGTTGCGGACCAAAGGCGTCACCACCGTTTATATCTCACATCGGCTCGAGGAAATTTTCGAGGTTGGTGACAATGTCACTGTCCTTAGGGACGGAAGGCACGTCACGACGCGTCCTCTCGATGGTTTGGCCATTCCTGATATCGTGAAGCTCATGGTCGGACGTACGCTCGCCGAGCATAACTATTTTCGTGCTGACAGCAAAATCGCCGGCCCGGCCCTTGAGGTTCGTGGTCTGAAGGTAACGAAAGCCAGTTCGCCGCTCGATTTCACCGTAGCCAAAGGTGAAATTGTCGGGATCGCGGGATTGGTGGGTAGCGGACGAACAGAGGCGGTGCGCGCAATTTTCGGCGCGGACGCCAAAGATGCCGGCGACGTCTACATCGACGGTAAGATGGCGTCTATCAACACACCACGCGACGCGGTCACGGCAGGCATTTGCCTTGCCTCTGAAGATCGAAAGCATCAGGGTTTGCTTCTCGATATGAGCTGCGCGCAAAATACCACGATCACGGATCTCGCGAAGGTTTCGCATTACGGCCTGATGCGCCGAAAGAGCGAAAACGAACAGGCGCAAAGACTGGTCAAGGAGCTTCGTATCAAGACACCGTCCATCCATCAGAAGGTCGGTACCTTTTCAGGCGGCAACCAGCAGAAAGTCGTCATCGCGAAGTGGCTGTTTCGCGGCCCCAAGGTCCTCATTTTTGACGAACCGACGCGCGGCATCGATGTTGGGGCGAAGGCGGAAATTTACGAGCTTCTCGGCAAGCTGGCGGCGGAGGGAAAAGGCATCCTCGTCGTTTCGTCCGATCTGCCGGAACTCATGGCGATATGCCATCGCATCATCGTCTTTTCCAACGGCAAGATTGCCGGCGAAGTGCCTCGAGAACAATTCGAAGAAAGCACCATCCTCTCGCTTGCATATAAGGAGTACGGCCGTGTCCGCGAACACTGATACCCCAGATGGGACGAAGCAAAGCGGAGCCTGGGAGAACCTACTTCGCATTTCAATGCGCGAAGCCGGGGTGGCGCTGGCGCTCGTACTCATTGTCATCTTCTTCTCGATCTTTGCTCCCTATTTTGCGACGCCGGAAAACTTCCTGAAGATTTTCGTCCAGATTGCAATCAATACGGTCCTTGCTGCTGGCATGACCTTCGTAATCCTGATTGGCGGTATCGATCTTTCTGTTGGGGCGCTTCTTGCCCTCTGTACCGTGGTGGGTGCGACAATCATGATCGATCCAAGCTACTCCCCGACCGAGGCCATCGTTCTCGCCAGCCTTGCTGCCATGGGCACCGGCGCGGTGCTGGGCGCTGTCAACGGATGGGTATGCGAACGGTGGAAATTGCCTTCCTTTATCGTCACCCTAGGCATGCTGAATGTGGCAAGCGGGCTTGCCCGCGTGGTGAGTGACAACTCCACGATCACCGGCCTACCGCAACCCTTTGTCGATTTCGGCAATCTGATTTTCTGGGGCGTCTTTCCCTCGATCTTCCTGATTGCGATCATCATCATTTTGATCGGCTGGTTCATTCTTCGCTACACGGTCTTCGGACGGATGATCTTTGCGATCGGCACGAATGAAGAGGCTGTACGTCTTTCGGGCCATACGCCGCGCAATTACAAGATCGCCGTCTTCACGATCTCCGGTCTCACAGCCGGCATTGCGGCGATGGTCTATCTCCTGCGCCTGAATGTCGGCAGCCCCGTTGCGGGCGTGGGTTACGAGCTGAATGCGATTGCTGCCGTCATCATCGGTGGCACGAGCCTTTCCGGCGGCAAAGGCTCGATCATCGGCACGCTGGTAGGCGCTTGCATCCTGCAGGTCCTTTCGACAGGACTGCAATTGATGGGCGCCGACGACAATGTGAAGCCAATCGTCATCGGTGCCGTGATCGTGCTGGCGGTCATTCTCGATGCATATCGCGGCAGGCTCCTGAAGAAACTGGAAACGCGTTGAACGCCCTAAGGCGTTTCCTACGCCGGCTCGCAAATTTTCTCATCAGCCCTTCAATGGTTGTTCCGCCCAATCATCCAAGCGGAACAACTGAAATATCAATGATGGTCGTCATCGCCATCATGCTCGTGCTTCAACCACGAGCAAAGCTCCGCAGGAAGAAGCTTTTCGTAAGCGTCTTCGCTGCCGACAAACTTGCCGAGATCTTCTGCGCTCACAAAGCCGACATTTGGAAACTCTTCTGCCGCACGCCGCAGAAAGGTAAAATCGTCATGGCCTATTCCAACCATAACGTAATAAATTTGCGATTCAGCGTGTTCAGCTTCAGACAACAGCTCCCAGGCTGCATCCGGATCGGCATTCATTCCGTCTGTTAGGAAATAATTGATGGCAGGCACGCCTGAACGGGTTTCCTCGCCAAACTCATCTCGGGTCTGCCCAAAGATCAGACCGAGTAGCCCGCCGGCATTGTGCTCTTCAAGTAGTCCATAGGTCATCAGGTTTGACCGAATGACGGGTGCATACGCCGTTCCGCCCCACAGAATGCTGGCGATATGCTGATTGTCGATGATCTCGCGCTGAATGTACCCTTGGTATGTCGAGGCAGTCACCGGCGTCAAAGATGCCATTCGGTCGCCGTTGGAAAATACCCAGGTGTCGATTCGTCCATCGTCATCGAAATAAAGCGCGACAGGCAGAACACGTTCCAATGCCGCCTGAACGATCCCGTTGTTGAAAAGTCCAGCCATCGATCCGGAAACGTCGATATTCAGCCCGACCTGAGCCGGGATCCGCTCGTGAATACCTTGCTTTTCCAAAACAAAGCCAACGCGCCGCAATTCTTCCTCTGGCTTCTCTAGTCTGAACGTCGTCATTGAAGATCCTTTCGTAGGAACGAGTGAAGAAGTTGCGCGTAGCGACGTTCGATCTCGGAAACGTCGATTGAAGCATCTGGTTGCTGTGACTGCATGGCAAGGGCTGTGGCGACACTGGCTTGCCAGGCAGGCAAATCGCGCCGAAGCATCTCGTCGCAAAAGGCGCGGGTTTTCCCGACTGCATCTATAAGAATGTCCAATGTCTTCAGGGCGACAGGCACGGAAGCCACAGAGGCCGAAAGAGAGCTAGTCCGGTTCTCCAACGCACTTTGTTGCGTCGCGTAATGTGCGGCCAGAGCCGGATCCTGCGCCACTTTCTCATCAATATAGCTGACGATAAAACGGCCGGCCAAAATATGAGCTTCAAGCGAGCAGGATATCTTGTCCCCTCGTTTGCGCAGGGACCGCATTTCATTCTCTAGCGTCAGAAGGCTGGGTTCCAGTCGCATCAGTTGCGCCGCGATGTCAGCGATAGCATTGGTGTGCCTGTCGTAACGTCCAGCCGCCGACTGACCGGCAAATATCGAAATGATCCGATGAAAGGTGCCGTCTGTTCCTTTGAATAAAAGAGCGGGATCGACAGATTTTAGATGATAAAGAAGATCGGTAGACAGCTGTTTTGCCTGTTGAAGTGTCTGATCTTCCGCAAGTGCCAATTGCCGTTCACATAAAGAGGCATTCTCTTGCTGCACTTGGCTTCCAAAGCGGACCACGTCGTCGAACTCATGGTCATCGAGATTAACCGCTGCAATCAGTCGTAGCGCTGACCGGAGAACATCCCCGCTCGCCGTAGCATCAAGTTTACGCAAGTCCTCTTCCGTACAGTCAATACGGCGCCTCATCACACCACCGATAATAATGCGAGGCATGTCGGGCGAGCTAGGCCTCATTGGAAGAGGCTTGCCGAATGGAATTTTGGGATGCGCCGAAATATCACCGGCATCCTTAGCCTCTTGGAACAGCACCCGAGGCAAAGACTTTCGTTCATTGTCATCGGCAGGGGGCACGTGATCGTCCTATGTAAGATAGGCGTTGATGACTTCGCCAAGCCCTGCATTCGAGCCAGCTCCGACCGCATGAAACTTCCACGATCCGTCCTCTTGCTTCAGGAAGGACGCGACCTGAATTGTGGTTTTTCCTGCAAATTCAGAGGTCAGTTGATAGCGGCAGAGTTCGTCGTCCATGGAATCGCACACTTCGATAAAGGCGTTCTTGACCTTTCCGAAATCCTGACGTTTGCGCTCCGCGTCATGAATCGTCGCCCAGACCGCCAACTCGGAAATCTCGGACGGTAGTTTTCCGAGCACAATTTTGAATTCTTCGCGAAAGCCCTCGCCATGATGGCTGCCTACTTCATCCTCATCGTCGTCTTTCTCAGCATGAGCCGATCCGCCCCTGCCCGTCCGGTCGTCTCGCTCGTGCCACATAGATCCGTCCTCCGTTTGGAAAGATCCATCGGCGTTTTTTATCAGCGATCCTTCCGGATTACGCGGACCACGCACGAACGCATAACAAAGAGCATGGGAACCATCGTTATAAAGACGCGCGCGGCTTGCATCTCCGCACGGATGAATCAGTGCGAAACAGTGAACATCGAGATCGAAGGCCGGGCCCGCGCCCTCAGGCGAATCCCAGACAAGGCCCGAATGCACAAGCTCGATTTCCTTTTGGATTTGGAAAGACTGTCCCTTGGAGAGATTGAAGGTTGCCATCCGTAAGCTGCTCCGGTGCTAAATCGGCCGATTTGTAATGAGGCTGCGCGCCTGCTCCAGCTTGGAACGCGCCTCGGCATAACGTTGTTTATTCTTTTCGCCTTCGGCGACAACCTTATCAGCGATCGCTCTTAATCTCTGGGCTGTACCCAGCACCAATTCCGCATCGGCAAGACGGTTTTCGCCTGAGGAACGGGCAGCCTTGATCGAGACGTCGCTGAGAACATCCATCCCGTATTGCTGCAAGGAGGAGCGCAGTTCTCGTCGCATCTCGTTCATTTGCTGGATCGACTGCATCTGGAAAAGAACGTGAAGCCGAAGGAGAACCGACTTGATGTCATTGAATTCTGCACTTGCGGAAGAGACCGTTTCGGCAAGCGTCGCTAAAGCAGCTCCTCTTGCGATTCCTATCGAATCCAAATCAGCGGGCGCTTTGGCGTAGGCTGTCTCAAGCACCAGAAGCCGATTGCGGAATATCTCGAGCTTCTGGCCCTGGTCTCGAGCAGTCTGAACACGCAGAGGATCGCCGCTCGCTGCTTCGGCTCTTAAGTGATCAAGTTGCATTTCGCTTTGGGTCACGATGCGCCTGCCGGCTTCTACGAAGACGCCAAGCGAGACGATGGCATCGCGATAGGCATCGGCAAGTTGGCCCATGCGCGACACCTCTTCCACCAGCTTCACGCTCTCCGCATCGACCTTGGCTTCGAGCGGACGAATGAGGTCTGACAGTGATTTCGCCTTGCTTTGCAGCAGGCTGCGAACTTCGTCACCGACGCGCTTCAGCCGCTCGGCTGGGTCTTTCAACCCAATGGCCATCAAAATGCGGTCCAGGATATTTCCATTGAGCTTGGAGCGGATTTCGACCTCGAGCTCCCTGAGATTTGCGCCGTTTACGCCGTCACGAATGGTTCTGAAGAGTTCAAAAAGAACGGGAGACTGGGCATTGGTCAACTGAACGAGGATTGCATCCAGTTTGGCGCTGAATGAACTCACCGCCTCTTGACCAAACGTCACCAGGTTTGCCGCTTCCAGGTCATCCAATCGTGTTCGTTCTGAAATTTCCTCAGCTTCTGCAACACGTTCTGGAGGCAGCACGATTGTGACGACAGCCGCTTTATTCTCCAGTTCACCGGTGGTGGGCAGCAGGCTGCTGTCCGCTGTCTCAGCGCTTTGCGGTTTCAATTCCTGCAAGGTAGTTCTACCCTCCCGTGTTGATGAGCGGAATGTAGCGAATAGGTAGCAGGCAGGCAATTAGGGCGAAGGCGCGATAAAGCCAAGATAGTGTCCGTACGGCCTTCCGATCAAACCGACAAAGAGACCACGCGATATGTTTGATCACAGGTTTGTGCGCAGCCACGCGAATCATTCATAGATTGGATTGTCGGTATTGGTTGCTAAAAGACCTTATTTTCTCCATTGAATATCCCCACAACTGTCGCCACTGCAAATTGGATCAACGTCGAAATGCGTCTTGTCTATAGCCTGTTTGGCATTTTCCTTGCCATCGCCCCTTCTGCCTATGCTCTTGACGCAGCGCCGCCGCCTGTCTTGTCGCCGTCTCAAACTCAGGGGCAGGCTGCGCATCTGAGCGCGGAATTTTTAACGCGCTATGCCTACAAGCCTGTCGCACTGGATGACGCTTTGTCCGCCAAGGTCATGGATCGCTACATCAAATATCTGGATCCGGAGCGGAGCTTTTTTCTGCAGGCTGACATCGACAAGATCATGGCTGACCGCACGAAGATCGATGATGCCATCGAACATCAGGATTTGAAGGTCCCCTTCTCAATCTTCAATCTCTATCTGCAGCGACTGGTCGATCGCATGACGTTCTCACGGGACTTGCTGAAGCAAGGCTTTGACTTCGGCAAGCAGGAAGATTTCGCAATCAATCGTGAAAATGCACCGTGGCCGCAGTCCAAGGCAGAAAGCGACGATCTTTGGCGCAAGCGGGTCAAAAACGATTGGCTACGCCTTAAACTCGCAGGCCAATCTGATGCAGCGATCAAAGACACGTTGGACAAGCGATACAAGAACATTCTCGACCGCGTTTACACATACAAGAGCGACGATGTCTTCCAGCAATTTATGGAAGCCTATACGACATCCGTCGATCCTCATACGGACTACTTTGGCGCTGCTGCATCAGCCGATTTCGATATATCGATGAAGCTGTCTCTCGTCGGCATCGGCGCTGTTCTGCAGGAACGGGACGGTTATACGACCATTCGTGAACTTGTCCCCGGTGGTCCTGCGCAACTTTCAGGCAAATTGGAAGTTGGCGACCGCATCATCGGGGTTGGCCAGGGAGATGCAGGACCGATCAAGGAAGTGGTGGGCACGCGTCTCGATGAAGTCGTGCAAATGATCCGCGGCACCAAAGACACTGTCGTTCGGTTGGATATCTTGCCGGCAGCGGCTGGAGACAACGCGACCCACCGGATCATCAACCTTGTCCGCGACAAGATCAGCCTTGAGAAGCAGGCAGCGCAGAAATCAATCGTTCCCGTCGAGGAAGGCGGGGTATCGCGCAAGATCGGCGTTATTACGCTTCCTGCGTTCTACGAAGACTTTGATGCACGGCGCAAAGGCGACCAGGGTTATCGTAGTGCCAGCCGCGACGTGGCCAAGCTTCTTGACGAGCTCAAGGAGGAAAAAGTCGACGGTGTGTTGATCGACCTTCGAAATAACGGCGGCGGATCGCTCTCCGAGGCGATCGATATGACAGGACTCTTCGTAGGAGCCGGACCTGTCGTTCAGCAACGTGATACGGACGGCAAGATCAAGATACAGGGAGACGATTTGCCGACACCGGTGTGGACCGGCCCGCTCGGCGTCTTGATCAATCGCGGCTCGGCTTCGGCCTCGGAAATTTTTGCCGCAGCCATCCAGGATTATCAGCGTGGCGTGATCATAGGGGAGCCAAGCTTCGGTAAAGGAACGGTGCAGACCGTTGTCGATCTCGACCAGGTGGCGCATAACAGCAAGCCTAAACTCGGCCAGCTGAAGCTCACGATTGCGCAGTTTTTCCGCATAGACGGGGGAACGACGCAGCTCAAGGGCGTTACACCCGATATCAGCTTGCCAGGCCTTTCCGACCCGAAAACCCTCGGGGAGCAAAGCTATGACAACGCTCTGCCGTGGGCGCAGATCAAGCCGGCGAAATACGCTCTCGAAGGAAATATCAAGGCACTTCTTCCACAATTGCAGAGCCGGCATGATGCACGTGTCGAAAAGGATCCCGACTATCAGCGCTTCATTGAAGACGCTGCAGAATTGAAGGCGCAGAGGGAAAAACAGACGATATCGCTGAACGAAACCGTGCGTCGCAACGAAATGACTGCGATGACAAACCGCTTGAAGTCACGCGACCAATCCGGCGATGGTGTGCTCCGTCCTGCAGATGATGGTCTTCAGGGCAATGAGCGCAGCTTAAGCGCTGATATCGCCATGGAAAACGCGCGAAAGAACGCCAAGGATGTATTGAAAAAGGAAGCAGCCTCGATCGTCGCTGATGAGGCAGCTCTTCTTCAGCAAGCCGGAAAGTCGGGCCAGCCAGAAGCGAAGTAATTTGGCTGCATCGAGCTTAGATGTGTGAATATGAATGAGCTGCTATCGGAGGATAGCAGCTCATTGTTTTTCCATCTTCTCAGGCGTTCGATCCGCGAAGAATTTCGAACAGGAACCAGATGCGCTTCTCGCCTTCATCGATCCAGTTCTCAAGCAGGCTTGCGGTCGCTACATCTCCGTGCTCGTCGCAGGTGTCGTGGAGCGAACGCATGCTCGCGACGAGTGCGCTGTTGTCTTCCCGCAACTCCGCCAGCATGTCATTGGGATCGACATAATCAGCGTCATTGTCTTTGATGCGCTGCTTGCGAGAAATATCGCCGATGGACCGTAATGTGGTCCCGCCGAGTTTACGCGCCCTTTCAGCAAGCGCATCCGTGATATTGAACAGTTCTTCGCCATGATCATCCAGCATGAGGTGAAAATCACGGAAATGTCTGCCGGACATATGCCAGTGGAAGTTTTTGGTCTTGAGATAAAGAGCAAAGACATCGGCAAGCAATGCCGTCGCGCCGGCGGATATGTCTTTCACCGCCTGATCGCTCAGCCCCGTCGGCGTATTCAACGCTGCTTTACGGCGTGTTTTCGCATTCGCTTCCATTATCATCTCCTGTTTATGAAGAGGTATCTTCTTCCGGTTGGCCCAAAGCTTCCGGTCTTCGGTCGAAAGCATAAAACTCAATTATCGGGATAGCGCGTCCTTGGCTTGAATGTTCCCGTGGTGATGTAGCGGAGCAATTCTCGACAGCCACCCTCTCTGCACCTGCGGCTTTCACTTTTTTGGCAAAGGGCTCAAACCGCGTGCACGCGTCGATCGGGACGTGTTGAACCGACATTTAGCCTGGGCGTTCGGCCCTGATACCGGGCTTCCAGCACTTTCACCGTCCTTATCCCCTGGAGATGAGCACCACATCATTGCGTCAAGCAAACTACGCGTTAAGGTATGTAATTGCCGCCGCGATGGACACGCAGGGCTGTCGGCCGCAATACTGAGTTCTTCGTCCGGAGATTGTAAACCATGGGCGTAAAGGCGATTAAGGACATGAAGCCCTTGGACGAAGCGCGCATTCTTCTGCATACGGCGACGCTCCTTGACGCTTCGGATGTCATGGTTGCAGTCTTCGATCCTGACGACCGACTCAGATATGCAAACAAGGCATTTCGTGAGGCATGGTTCATCGGAGAAAAGGAAGAACCACTCTGGGCTGAGTTGATGCGGCGAAACTACCTTGCCCGCCGCGGAACAGTCTTAGCGACATCCGATTTTGATGCTTGGCTCCTTTCGACGCTGAGCCGGCGCGGAAAAACGGGGCGTCGCGCGTTTGAAACAGACTTGCATGACGGGCGCTGGCTTTGGATGACGGAGACCACCGAGGCCAGTGGCTGGATGCTCTGCGTTGCCAGCGATATTACATCCATCAGGTCCGACGAACGATCGCTTCGCCAAGACCGCGACCAGGCGCTCAAGGCAGCGCTGACCGATGAATTGACGGGCGTCGCCAGCCGACGCTTCGTCATGACCAAGCTCCAAGAGCTACTGTTTCAAAACAACGATAACGGGAAGACCGTTGGATGCCTGTGCGTACTCGATATCGACAACTTCAAATATATAAACGATCGGTTCGGGCATGTCGTCGGTGACGCCATCCTCAAGGATTTCGCTGTCACGATCCATCGCATGATCCGCAAGACGGACGTCCTGGGCAGAGTAGGCGGTGAGGAATTCCTGCTTCTTCTTCCTGGCGCAGCCCCGGCCGATGCTGAGGCCTTGCTGGAAAAGATGCTCGTTGCAATCCGTCACTCAAGTCCTTTATCTGACCAAGTAAGCTTCCGTTACACCTTTTCGGCGGGCATTGCGTGTGGGAATGCGGGAGAGGATCCTGCCGATGCCTATCGGCGCGCCGATCTTGCTCTTTACGCTGCCAAAATGCGAGGCCGCGATCAAATCGCCCTCGATCCCACTATTCGGTCGATGACCGGATCGCCTTGATTTTTGCTCGGCATGAGGAAAGGTTGACCCTCACGGCACCGGCATCTTCCCGAAATCTGTTAAAATATCGAGCGCTGGTATCGCAGCGTGTATGAATTTCTCGATCATCCTTTAGGGTTGTTGTCTCCTGGTGAACTGCCCCCACTTTCGACCGGACACTCAGCATAAGCAGGAAGGCTCAAGCACAGGCTTGAGGATAAGCTTATGTCTAACGAGTTTCGACAGGTTGATCTGATGATCGGCGACGTCCAGCGGCGACGCTGGACAACGGAACGCAAACTGCAGATCATCGAGGAAAGCTATGCCCAAGGGGAGACGGTTTCCTCTGCGGCTCGGCGACATGGAGTTGCGCCAAATCTTCTATATCGCTGGCGCAGGCTCCTGAGCGAGGGAGGTGCGGTGGCCGTGGATTCTGACGAGCCAGTGATCGGCAATTCCGAGGTGAAGAAGCTGGAAGATCGCGTGCGCGAGCTTGAGCGCATCCTCGGGCGCAAGACGTTGGAGAACGAGATTCTCCGCGAAGCTCTTTCCAAAGCCCAGTCAAAAAAACCGATATCGCGGCCGATCTTGTTGCCGAAGGACGGTTCCCGATGAAGACGGTGGCGGATGTCCTGGGCGTATCGCGTTCGAATCTCGTCGAGCGTCTTAAAGGCAAGTCCAAGCCGCGTGGGCCGTATCTCAAAGCCGACGATGCCGAGCTGCTGCCTGCCATTCGCAGACTTGTGGATGCTCGGCCGACCTACGGCTATCGGCGGATCGCTGCCCTTCTCAACAGGCAGCGGCGAGCCGCCGATCTGCCCGTCGTCAATCGCAAGCGAGTGCATCGCATCATGGCCAATCACGCCATGATCCTTGAGAAACACACTGCGGTGCGAATAGGTCGTGTCCACGACGGCAAGGTCATGGTGATGCGGTCTAACCTCCGCTGGTGCTCGGACGGGCTTGAGTTCACTTGCTGGAATGGCGAGGTGGTCCGTCTCGCGTTCATTATCGATGCGTTTGACCGGGAAATTATCTCATGGGCAGCCGTCGCCAATGCCGGGATATCCGGCTCCGACATTCGAGACATGATGCTGGAGGCCGTCGAAAAGCGCTTCGCTGCAACCAGCGCCCCGTATGCAATAGAACATCTGTCTGATAACGGCAGTGCATACACAGCGAGGGAGACCAGGCTGTTTGCTCAAGCCCTCAACCTGATCCCATGCTTCACACCCGTTGCCAGCCCTCAGTCCAACGGCATGTCGGAGGCTTTCGTCAAAACCCTGAAGCGGGACTACATACGCATCTCACCCATTCCGGACGCCGAAACAGCCCTCCGGAAGATCGACGGATGGATCGAAGACTATAATGAAATCCATCCTCACTCAGCGCTGAAGATGGCCTCCCCAAGGGAGTTTATCAAAGCATTGTCTCAATAGCTGATCTGTCCGGCGAAATGGGGAGCACTCCACCTGGCATGTTCGTTTGCCAGGCTTGTACTTATTCTAAAAGATGCTGGGAGGTTCACATCTATGGAAGGTCCTAAGAGCGCTCCGCCAGGGGCGAGTAAAGTTCGCTACTTCGTTCTCTTCATGTGTTTCGTCGGTATTGCAATCAATTACCTCGACCGCGCCAATATGAGCGTGGCTTTACCGGTCATAGACACGGAACTCAATCTGAACCTGACCAATACCGAAAAAGGCCTGATCCTTGGGGCTTTCTTCTGGGCCTACGACGGCATGATGCTTCTTGCCGGCTGGATTACGGACAAGTTGGGAGCGCGAAAGAGCTTTTCTCTTGCTGCCGTCTGGTGGTCGGCCTTTACCGCGTTGACGCCGCTTGCCAATAGCTTCTGGAGCTTCTTTGCGGTCCGTTTTGCACTGGGCGCTGGTGAAGCACCGGCTTATCCATCCGCCACACAGGCGGCTTCGCGATGGTTTCCGAAAAGCGAGCGTGCCTTTGCAACCGCCGTTATCGATTCCGGTTCCCGCGTCGGCACAGTCCTTGCCCTTCCCATCGTCACAGCCATCATTGCACTGGCAACCTGGCACTATTCGTTCGTGATCTTCGGCGCGATCGGCATTGTTTGGGCGTTCTTCTGGTACCTTACTTATCGTGATCCTTCCGACCATTCTCGTGCCAATGATCTGGAGCGCCAATATATCATCGAAAATGGCGGACGAACCTCGGATAGCGACAGTCCGGAAGCAACGCAGATCCGCTGGATTGACCTTTTCCGCTATCGCACCGTCTGGGGAATGATGATCGGCTTCTTCTGCCTGAACTTTGTCATCTATTTTTTCCTGACCTGGTTTCCCACCTACCTTAAAACCGCACGCGGCTTGAACCTAGCGGAGCTCGGCACCTACGGTATGCTGCCGGGACTAGCGGCAATCGTCACAGCCTGGATTGCGGGCGCAGTCGCCGATCGCGCCATCCGCAATGGGGCAAACGTTACGACGGTCAGGAAGATCATCATGGTTGGAGGAATGTTGGGAGGCGCCGCCATTTTACCGGCCGCACTCGTGGAGACGGTGTATGTTGCACTCGTGTTCCTGGCCATCTCCTACAGCAGCTTGGCAATTGCTGCGACAGCAATCTGGTCTCTTCCCGCCGACGTTGCGCCGAGTTCCAAGCATGTTGCCTCCATTGGCGGCATCCAGAACTTTGCCTCCAACATCGCGGGCATCATCAGTCCCTTCCTGTTTGGATTTCTGCTCGACAAGTTCAACGGAAGCTATACGCCTGCGTTCATCATGGCTGCATGCGCGGCTTTGGTAGGGGCCCTCTCTTATGCGTTCATCGTCGGCCGCGCTGAACCGCTTCCGGTTTTGCAGCCGCGCAGTTAGCAAATCCCACTCAATCGGACTGATTTCAGATCAACGCCGTCACAGAAAAACGTGAGCTTGAAACACATTCCACCATTTCTCCGCCCGAACTGCGGGCGGAGAGACCTTTCGTTATCAGAGGTCGCAACCACGAAAATCTAGAATTTAAGGCTGTCGTCAAACCAGATACGAAAACCGCCGAGAAAAGCGTTTTCATTGTCTCCCAATCGGCATCTATCCGGCAGCTTCTTGAGCTTGTCTGCGTTCCCGCCGCCGATGACGGTGTAGTCGGGCTCGAACGCAGCATTTAAGCGCTCAACGACATCGGTCACAGACCGTCGCCATTTAGACTTACCGCGCGCATCGAGCCCCCGGAAGCCGACATAATCTTCGAAGGTTCTCTTCTTCTTGTAGGGCAAATGCGCGAGCTCCATGGGCAGGCAGATGCTTTCGACAATCATGGCAGATCCAAGACCCGTCCCAAGTCCCAGGAACAGCATCCTGCCGCCCTCGTAACTTCCGATCGCCTGCATCAGTGCATCATTGGCCATCCGCAGTGGCTTTCCAAATGCTTTCGCAAAGTCATAGCCCTTCCAGCCGGGTGCGAGATTATGCGGTTCCGTTGCTGGCATGTTGTTCGATACAGGCCCTGGATACCCCATGCCGATAACGTCGTAGTCCCAGTCCTTTGAGAGATCTTTCACGACCTTCACCATCATATCCGGGGTCATCTTTGGCCCCGACTCTGCGGACCGCTTTTCTCCACCTGTACTGAGCCGGACTTTGACATGCGACCCGCCCATGTCGATCGCCATCACCTTTAGATCGGATTTTGTCTGTGCAAGGTTATTCATGGGATCTCCCTCAAAAGCAGCGGCTGGGCGTGACGCCTATAAATGTATGTTGCATCAATCATTTCAACACTCATGTCTTCTTCGCAATGATCCAGTGTTTAGAGGCTTTCTCACGAATAATTTCGCAAGCCTCAGAAAAGGAAGCGGCACTAATCTGACCGCGGACGTCAATATATGGGTGGCGGAGAAGGAGCGCGATCCCCTTGCTATTTCATCAGAGATAACAGCGACATTACCGATAGAGCTCCTTAAATTGATCGGCTGGATAAGTGCGGTCACTGATATTTGAGTTATCCGATGACCACGATCATTCCGTTTCTGACAAATAGCCAAATACGATCTCTCAGCACGATTGCCATCGCCTCCTTGACTACGGATGATATCGCGCAGCTAACAAGCGTGCAGATCAAGGCACTGAGTTCAACACAGCTCGGTTCTCTTAGCACTGCAGATATCAGCGTGCTGACGACGGCCCAGGCAAGTTCCATAGCCCCAAGCGCGATCGGCGGGTTGACGCTCGACCAACTTTCGGTCCTGTCCTCCTGGCAGATCGATGCAATGAGTTCCAGTCAGGTCAGCGCCCTCAGCAGCAGCCAGATTGCGGCGCTATCCAGTCAGCAGGTTGCAGAACTGAGCACCGCGCAGGTTGCGGCATTGACAGCATCGGCGGTAAGTGGGCTCACCCCTCAGGATATCGCCACGT
>NZ_JBBBVQ010000008.1:0-246039 GCF_037199735.1 Oryzifoliimicrobium ureilyticum
GCCCCGTCGGTTCCTCCGCGCATTGGCGTGAGCTTTTTCTCGATCCCGAGCCTGTCCAGAGCGTTGAACAATAGCTCGGCCGAGCGGTTGTCGCTTCGAAGATAGTCTCCAATGTTACGATAGCTATCGGCCACGCTGCACGTCACCGATCCTGAAGGGTATTGCGAGGCGATCCTCATTGCGACATCTTCGATGCGCTGCTTGCGTTGCTCGAACGCGGCCTGATCGAAATCGCGGATCAGGACCTTAAGCCGCGCCTCGCTATCGTTGGCGACCAGATCCTTGAACCAGAAGTACCCCTCTCGTTTCTCCGTGCATTCGGGTGTTTCGCTGCGGTCGAAATGGGAAATGAAGTCGAGTGCCATCAGCAGCGGATTGACCAGCACGCCCTTGGCCGACATGGGATGGGCGCTGACGCCGGTAAAGACGATCTCGCCGGATGCTGCGTTGAAATTCTCCACGACGACTTCGCCGAGCTCGCAACAATCGATGGTATAGGCAAAGTCGCATGGGAAACGGCTCAGATCGAGAGCCTTGGCGCCGCGCAGTCCGATCTCCTCGTCCGGAACGAAGGCGACAAAGACATCGCCATGGGCGCCGGATGAACCAAGCCGTCCCATCAGCGTCATGATGACCGCGATCGCCGCCTTGTTATCGGCGCCAAGCACGCTCGTGCCGTCACTGACAATAATGTCCTCGTCTTGCCAACGAAGAATTTCCGGATGATCGGCGACCCGGAGCCAGATATCGTCTTCGGGGTTGAGGCACAGATCCTGCCCCTGAAAGCGTTTGAGCTGCGGTCGCACGACCGGCGACAGGCCGACATCGACCGTATCGAGGTGAGCGATGAAGCCGATGCGTGGCACGCCGCGCCTAGCGCCGCGCTTCACGCCGGTCACGATGGCGTTGTCGTCGACGACGACCTCATCGACGCCAAGGTCGCGCAGTTCCTGCGCCAGGAGCCTCGCGAGCTCGAGCTGACCTCGCGATGAGGGCAGATGTGGCGAAGCCGCATTGCTCTGGCTCTCTATGGCCGCGTAGCGGAAAAACCGGGCGACAAGCTCATCGCGCGGGGCTGTTGCTTGTTGTTCAATCGAATCCATTCCGTTGCCTCACTCCGACGCCTGGACGCGAAGAATACCGACGTCGTGGTCGATCTCGATGTGCGCGCCGAGGTCGGCTGACTGCTCCTTGAAACGCTGGAGGATTCTTGTTGCATGGCTTTCGCTCGCAAGGTGGGGAACCATCCGGCTTTCGAGCAATCGGTCCTTCAATCCGTCCTCACCGCCGATCACGACAGGATAAAATCTGACGTCCTTCAGATCATTGTCTTGCCCGTAAGAACATAGGCCGACAACACTTTCCCAGACTTCCGGCGCCTGCCATGTCGATGTCTCCGAGCTGACGTGAAAGATGAAGTTGCCGAGGCTGTAAAAGATCGGGCGACGACGATAGATCTCCACGGGCTGTAGCACCGGTGCGCCGTGACTGACGAACATTGCGGCCCCCGCATCGATACAGCACTTGGCAACGCTGCCGACCCATTCCGGCACCTGGTACCAGTCGGATGCCCAGTGGTGATGATGCAGATAGGCGATGACAAGGCAGCCATCGGCGGCAGCAGAGGCGATCGCTGCGAGGTTCCGCGCAAAATCGGCTTCATCGACCTTGACGCTTCTTCCGAAGCTGCCGGATCGTTTGAAGATTGCGCGCGCAATCCCGATCTCCTCGTGCGGATCGACAAGCGGCGGATCGTCGGGCTGGCTGTCATTGGTAAGGTCGATTGCGGTGTAACCGACACTTTCCCTGATGGAACGGAGCTGGCCGAATGCCGTGTCGTCGACTTCGATGACCTGCGAGAGCCGCAGCCGGTTGACGCCGGGCCGCGGGGGCCGGCCTGTCCCGGCATTCGCGGCATACATGAAATCAGGCCCCGGACCGCCGTCCATTGCCACGATCGCGATCCGTCGCCCGGCAATGGTCCCGGTGCCCGCCCGCGACGCCTCCGATTGATCCCGGCCGAGACCGGCATGGAGAAAGCCGCGCTTGTCAACCTCGGTGAGGGTCGATAAGACGCCGGACGGCCCAAGATCGAAGGCATGGTTGTTCGACAGCGACAGTGCCCCAAATCCAGTCGCGCGGAGCGCATCCAGAACGACGGGCTCGCTGCACCCAAAGAAGGATCCCTTGAGCGGCCATCCGCCATGGCTTCCAAGAATGGTGCCCTCAAAGTTGGTAAAGGAGAGATCCGCATTCTGCAGGATGGCTTGCACATCCTGGAAGGCGGGCGCGGAAATGGCGCGGATGTCGTATTTGATCAGGGATTGGCCGGTAACGGCCAATGTGAATCTGTCATTCATTCGTCACCTCTTGTGGCGGCCAAGCGCCACCATCATCTGGAAAGGGGGAGTTCAAAACCGGCCGCGACGGCTGACCGGCTCAACAGGTGAACCGGCTGGGCCGTGCGTCGATGAGGGCGCGCGTGTAGGGGTTTTGGGATTGCGAGAAAACGAAATCCGAAGGCCCGAAGTCCTCGATCCTGCCGTCCCTGAAGATGTAGACCGCGCTGCAGAGCTGTTGCACGACGGCAAGATCGTGGGAGATGAAGATCATCGTCATTCCGCGCGCCTCGATGCTCTCCTTCAAAAGCCTGATGATGTCCGCCTGTACGGAGACGTCGAGCGCCGAGGTTGGCTCATCGGCAACGATGATATCGGGCCTTGCCAACAGTGCCCGGGCGATGCAGACACGCTGCTTCTGGCCGCCCGACAGCTGATGCGGATAGCGGTTGAGCAGGGTTCGAGGCAGCCCAAGCCGGTCCATCATCGCTGCCGCCTCCCCCGCTTCGTCGTCGGATTGTAAGCCTGCGCCAAACCGGATGCTTTCACGCAAGGTCTCTCCTATGGTCATCCTCGGATTGAGCGAGACCGCCGGATCCTGGAAGATCATCTGCACGCGCCCGAGAAGACCGGTGCGATGGCCGCTTCTCGCAACATCGAACTCGGTTGCCCCGATCGTCACTCTACCGGCTGAGGCCGTCTCCAATCCGGCGATGATCCGGCCAATCGTTGTCTTTCCGCTTCCGCTTTCACCGACAATGCCGACGATGGAACCACGCGTCAGCTCGATGCTGACATCCCGCAGCGCGAACTTCGCGTTGGTCCGGCCAAAGCTCCACAGGACATCCTGGCGCGAAAAGCTCTTCGAGACACCGGCGGCGGCAAGCAGGATCGTGCGATCCGGCTTGTCCGGTGTCGCGATGCTCCGGTCTTTCTTCGTGTCTTCCGCAGTTGCGGTTGTCGAGGTCCGCAGCCGTGGAACAGCCGCAAGAAGGCTGCGCGTGTACTCGTTCTTTGGCCGATCGAGAACGATCGCGGTGCGGTCCTGCTCCACCACGTGCCCCTTTCTCATGACGAGAACCCGGTCGGTGATTTGAGAAACCACGCCCATATCGTGGGTGACGAGGAGAATGGAGACGCCCGTCTCATCGACCAGGGATCGAAGCAGTGTGAGAATTTGCTTCTGGACCGTGGCGTCGAGTGCCGAGGTCGGCTCGTCTGCGATGATGATATCGGGGGATCCGGCAAGGGCGATAGCAATGACCACCCGCTGTCTTTGTCCTCCGGAGAATTGGTGCGGATAATGGCCGTATCGACGCTGCGGATCAGGAATGCCGACGCGCGTGAGGAGTTCGACGGCGCGGGCGCGCGCCTTGCGTCTTGAGACAGAGCTGCCCGCTGCAAGGATTGTTTCCTCGAGCTGAGCACCGACACTCATCAGCGGATCGAGCGAAGCGGTATGATCCTGAAAAACCGCGGATATCTTCCGCCCCCGGATGGCGCCCTTCCCGTCTTCCTTCGTACCGATCAGCCTGCCGCCCAATTCGATCGTCCCGGCCACTTGCACAAACTCAGGGGCAAGCAAGCCAAGGACCGCATTGCCCAGTGTCGACTTTCCAGCTCCCGATTCCCCGATGACGCCGAGGATCTCGCCGCGCCCAAGCTCGAAACTGACATCGTTCAGGATGGTCACCGATCCGGTCCCGGAGCGATAACGAAGACCAAGGTTCTTCACCTGAAGCAGAGGGGTCGTTGCACGTTCGTCAGTCATATCGGGCGGCTCCTTGGATCGAGGCGGCGGCGAAGGTGCTCACCGACGAGATTGATGCTTGCGATAAGGCCAAAGAGAGCAAGGCCGGGGAAAAGGCTGATCCAGTATTGGCCGGTCAGAAGGTACTGGAACCCGTTCGCGACCGTGGAGCCGAGCGATGGCTTATCGATCGGAACACCGAGGCCAAGAAAGGACAGGGTTGCTTCCAGCGCGATGGCGTGGCCGATCTCGATCGGGATCAAGGTGACGGCCGGCGCGATGCTGTTTGGAAGAAGGTGGCGCAAGATGATCCGCGATGTCGGCAGTCTCATCAGGAGCGCAGCATCCATGTAGGACTTGTTCGTCTCGCTCAGCGCCACGCTGCGCGCCAATCTGGCGTAACCAGCCCATTGGGCGATGATCAGCGCGAGGATGATCCGATCTATTCCTGGCCCCAGCGTGACGATCGCGATGAGGGCAATGAGAATGGTCGGGAGGCTAAGTTGCAGGTCGACAAGCCGCATGATCACGATGTCCACCCATCTTCCGAAATAGGCGGCGCTGACGCCGGCCGTCAATCCGATCAGGGCGGCGATGGCCGCGCTCGTGACTGAGACCATCAGGCTGATGCGCAAACCATAAAGGATACAGCTGACGATATCTCTGCCGAGCCCATCCGTTCCAAGCAGGTAGAGATAGCCGCCGCTGCCCCGCGTGCCCGGAGGAGACGATGCCTCCCAGCCGTAAATTTGTAAGGGGTCATAGGGATTTTGCGGCGCAACCACCGGTGCGATGAGAGCCATGAGGACGAAGGTCGCCAGTATGATCCCGGACAGGGTCAGCGCCGGCAATGGCGGGCGCCTGTTCAAGGCCCGCAGAATAAGAGCTTTCATGACGGTTCCTTTATGACGGCAGGCGCACGCGCGGGTCGAGCACGGCATGGAAGAGGTCGACAAAGGCGTTCAGAGCCACGAAGACGACCGAGATGAAGGTCAGTGTCGCCATCACCACCGGACGGTCGAGAAGCTGGATGGAGTCGATCAGGAGCTTGCCGACACCGGGCCACGAGAAGATCGATTCCACGACCACCGCAAAGGCAAGCATGCCGCCGAATTGCAGGCCGATGATCGTCACGATCGGCATGCTGATGTTCGGCAGCGTATGACGAAGCAGGATCCTGCGCGGGGAGAGCCCTTTCGCGCGGCAGAACCGGGTGAAGTCGAGGCTCTCGACCTCGATCGTACCTGCTCTGGCGAGCCGCGCGATCAGAGCGATATTGGGTATGGCGAGCGCAAGGACCGGAAGGGCCATATGCCACAGACCGTCCAGGGTCAGGACGCTCCATTCCTGCCCCATGACCCTTGCCGTTGCCCCCCTGCCCCCGGATGGAAACCAACCCGTGAGGATGGCGCCGATGAGGATCAGCATCATGCTCAACCAGAATGAGGGAAGGCTGAGCGCAAAGACACTCGATTTGAGGATGGTGCGATCGAGGCGCGTGCCCTTTCTGCGGCCGGCGAGGAGCCCCACGCCTGTCCCGGCGGGAGCCGCGATGAGCATCGCCATGCAGGCGAGTTCAAGCGTTGCGGGAAGCTTGCTCATGACCAGCTGGAGGGCCGGCAGATGATAGATGTAGGACGTTCCGAAGTTTCCGTGGACGACGCTGCCAACGAAGAGCAGATACTGGCGCCAGATCGGCTGATCCAATCCCAGCGCCACCGTTGCGCGCTGGATATCCTCCGGCGTGGCGGTTTCGATGTTGACGATGTTGAAGACGGGATTGCCGATGCTGTGAATGCCGATAAAGCCGATCAACGACATGGCGATGAGGAGAAGGAGAGCCTGGCCCAGTCTTCCCAATGCAGCTGAGATCAATGCCATGATCGCTTACTCCGTCACGGGAAGGGCCTGCATCGCCGTCGTCCAGCCGCGTGGATGCATCACGTATGAGCCGACGCGCGAGCCGAAGCCGACGATATGATGGAGATGATAGAGAGGGATGATCGGCTGGTCGGCCATCACGACCTCCGTCGCGTCGGCAAGGGCCTTGTTCCGCTCCGGTCCGTCCGCGATGCTTTCTGCCTTGGCAAGCATCCCGTCGAAAGCCTGGTTCCGGTAGTGCCCGAAGTTCAAGGCGCCGGTTCCCCGTTCGGCATTCGACGAGGCGAGGAGCGCGTGGAGGATGATGTCGACCGCCTCGCCCGACGCCCCGCCGTACCAGACCGCAAAGTCGCCGCTGGCGCGCTTGGTGTTGAAGACGGAGAACGGAAAGGCAGCAGGTTGGACGGCGACACCGATGCGCGCCCAGCTTTGTGCGATCGCCTGAAGGCTTTCCCCGTCACCGGGATAACGACCTGCAGGGCCGGCGAGAACGACCTTGAAACCGTTTGGAAAGCCGGCTGTTGCCAGGAGCTCTTTCGCTTCCTTATAGCTCGGAGCCTCAGGCCTCAGATTTGCCGATGTTCCCGGCAGGCCAGCCGGAAAGATCTGCGCCGCAGCGGTTCCGTAACCGGCGAGTATCTTGTCGGCGAGAATTGCGCGATCTGTTGCCATCGCAAGCGCACGCCGCACCGCAGGATTTTTAAAGGGATTGGGGATCTGCTTGCCAGACTTGTCCGTCACACCTGGAAGCGTGTCGCGCTCGACGTCGAATTGCAGGAAATTGATCCGCGCGGCACTGATATTCTCGATCTTCACCCCTCGCTGCTTCAGGGAAGCAACGTCGCGGGCCGGGATGGTGTCTGCAAGATCGACATCTCCGGCCGCCAGCGCAGCCACGCGCGCCGCCGGGTTCTCGATGATCCGGAAGGTCACGGTCGACCAGGCGGGTTTGCGGCCCCAGTAATCCTCGTTCCTCGTGAGCTTCAGCATCTCGCCGGAACGCCAGTTCTCGAACCTGTAAGGACCTGTGCCATCCGGAGGATTGCCGGCATTGAGGTCCTCCGTGGTCTGGAACCCCTCCCCTTCTGGCCGATGCATCACGAAGATCGAGGAGAGTGCCAGCGGCAGGTTGGGCACGTTGCCATCCGTATCGATGACGAGGGTGAGAGGATCGGGCGCCGAGGCCGCCTTGATGCCGGTCAGGTAAGAGCGAAAGCCGCCATTGGGCGTGTTCAGGAAATCTCGAATGCGCTCGATCGTGTAGACCACATCGTCCGCCGTGAAGGCAGCGCCGTCATGGAAACGCACGTTCTCCCGCAGCTTGAATTCCCATTGCGTATCCGAGGTTGCCCGCCAGGAGACGGCAAGACCGGGCTTCAGATCGAGACGCTCGTCCTGGTAGACGAGCCGCTCATAGATGTGCGACAGAAGCGACGTATTCTCATTGAGGTTCGCATAATGCGGATCGAGCGTCATCAGCTTGTACGAGGTCGCGATCCGCAGCTCCTGAGCCCGCACCGGCCCGGCCAATACGGTCCACATCGCGAGCAGGATCAGAGATGCGGATAGAGTGAGCCGATGCAATGAGTTCCTGAGGTTCATCATGACGTTCCCTTTTTTGCTTTTTGGCGCAGACGAAGCCGTCGCGGCGGAAGCGATCCCACCACGCATGTCTGTCGAGTTGAGTTCCTAAAGGACCGGCCGTGTCTCTCTAGCTTTCCCGATGCCCAGCCCGGATGCGGCAGTCGCAACGATTAGTGAAAGCGGACGTATTCCCGCCTCGGCCGAGCGGGGCGGACGTGCCCTGAGCCGAACACCATTGATGCCGAATAACGAGAGCTAGATCGTCATTCTGGATGTCCACCGGCCTATCGAGCCGGGCTGCACGCTCAGGATTTGTGGGAAAAGACGCCGCCACGAAGGAATGAAGGTCTCCCCGCGTGACCCTGGACAAAGTTCTGCTATTGTCGGAATCAGCCATGATCCGAGCTCCTTACAGCTTGGTTTTGGTCAGGCTGAAGTCGGTGGCGGAAACACCGATTTCAGCCGCTATGGGTGTTTTCATATCACTTAGTTGTAAAGTCTTCAATGAGAAATTGAAAAATGAATGGAATAACCGGAGCGCAAATTAGAGCAGCTAGAGCGCTGCTCCGATGGTCCGCAGAAGATCTCGCGAAGGCAGCAAGTGTTGGCGTCACGACAATACGTCGAGCAGAAGCAGAAGACAGACAACCCTCCATCACCGCAGCGAACTTGAAGTTGATCAGGATAACGTTCGAGGGTGCAGGAATCGAATTCATCCCGGAAGATGGCGGCGGTGTTGGCGTCCGTTTCAAGAAGCCGGTGTCGTAGAAAGTCAGGATACACCGACCCGAACGCCGCTTTGGCCCATTAACCGCGGGAGTGATTGTATTACCTGTCTAGGAAAGAGAATGATTCCGCCGCGGAGCGTTGAACAAGAGTTATATGAACGTCACGCGGTGGCCCGCGCTGCATTCCTGAACCGGGACATAGCCGCATACGGCGCGCTGTTCTCGCCCAATCTCGCTTATCGGCAGATCGACGGCTCCGTGATAGGCCGTCGCAAGCTCCTGGACGATGTCGAGGTGCAGTTTCGCCGACGCCATAAGCCGACATGGCGTTTCAGTCGCGAGGATCTCAAAGTAGAGGGCGACGAGATCATCGAAACCCTCGTGCAACTGGGGACGATCGAGGCAAGCGCATTTGTTTTATTCATAGGAGCTGGAGGCTCAACCGACGAGCGGCTGATGTGTGGACAACACCAACAGGAGGCTTGATGATCAATCGCGTCCAAGTCTTCTCCGAGGAGTTCAGACACTCCGGTTGGCGGTTTGGATTTGCGCGCAGATAGATCGGATAGAAGAAGATAGGGCTATGATAAGAGGCCAATCCCTTGATGGCTCCCCAACCAAAGATTGAGTAACTCGCAGGTCGCGGTTTCAGCATGAACTTAAAGGCACTATATTGAGTGATGTCTTGCGGATAATACGAAAGGCAACTCCACGCATCCCGAGATACCTTGGAGGTTCATGATAACGAACACGCTTCGCCGTTAGTGACGGCCTCCTATTCCGGTGATACTCCTGTGCGCACAACAGAACGGCGTTAGCGCATGGGAGACTTGCTATGAAGAAGCTTATTCACATCTCAACAAGGGACGGCACAGCTCCGGCAGGATTGTTCACCCCCGATAGCGGAAAGCCTGCAAAATCTGCCATCCTCTTCTTCATGGATGCAATGGGTCCACGTCCGTCAATGGATGAGATGGCTCAGCGCCTCGCTGATAGCGGCTATCTCGTACTGCTGCCGGACCTTTTCTATCGCTTCGGTGAATATGGCCCGTTCAGCGGCGCGTCGTTCGCCGACGAGACATCTCGCAACCAGTTATTGAAGATGATTGGCGAGACAAGTGTCGAGATGACGACCAGCGATACCGAGGCCTTCATGAACGTGCTCCAGCGAAACGGCATGGAAGGTCCTTACGGCGTTGTGGGCTACTGCATGTCGGGGCGGCGTGCACTGACCGTCGCCGCCCGCTTTCCAGCAAAGTTCGCTGCTGCGGCAAGCTTTCATGGAGCAGCGCTTGCGAGCGACACGCCAGATAGCCCCCATCACCTTGCGGCTGAGATCAAGGCACGCGTCTATGTCGGCACCGCGTCAGATGACGGTAGCTTTCCCTCTGAACAATCGACGCGGTTCGCCGACGCCTTCCGAAGGGCTGGCGCGGATTTCGCATTGGAAAGCTATGTCGGCATGCAGCATGGCTGGACCGTTCCCGACCGCGACGGCGTTTATGACGAAGCAGGCGCTGAACGACACTGGCGGCGCCTTCTTCAGCTTTTTGAAGAAACACTTGGATGAAGGTGACTTGGCCAAGAAGATCTCGAAGGGCAATACCGTTGTTCCAGGCTTCTTTGCTCCACCAAAAAGAAATGTGTTCCAAGGCATGGCATGAGGGAAACCTGATCGCCATATCCCCTCATCGTCATGCCTTTGTCCTGCAACAGCGCCAGGGTTCGGATTCAGCGCAATAAAATGGCGCCGTGAAAACACCCCTCAAAAATTTCTCCAACCGAGGACAAGGCAATCGCAGCCCTGGCCGACTAAACGACAGCTTCGAAATCGCACTCCTCCCCACCCTTGAGTATTTCATGTTCCATCTGTTCCCTCTTCTTCCCTGGCTCGTCGTCGTTCTCAGATTTTTGATGCCTCTCCAATGGCTGCCGGTGGCAAAGGTCGTGATCGCATTGGTCCTCCTGATCTCCTCCCAGCAGCTCTTGATCAACAGGCTCTCCTCTGGATCGGTTTTTTCGCCAGAATATCCGCGACCGTTGATTATCCTCCTGAACCTGCTCTTCGGCTTTACGGTGCTGGTTGCGGTCTTCCAAATTGCGGCTGATCTCCTGATCCTGGTGATGCGATTGGTGAGCCATGACCCAGTCATCTCGCCAATTTTGCTCCGTTACAGCGTTGGCACACTTGCATTTGCGCTTGCCGTCTACGGCGTGGGACAAGCGATCAGGGTCCCGCCGCTCAAGGAAATCGAGGTCAAGATTGCCGATCTCCCCAAAGGGTTTGAAGGCTATCGGATCCTACAATTGACGGATCTTCACATCAGCCGTCTGTTCCCTGCAAGATGGGCTGAAGCGGTCGTGAGGCAATCGAACGATCTGAAGACGGATTTGACGGTGATTACCGGAGATTTCATCGACGGCGGTACCGAAGCCCGTCGAGCGGATATTGCCCCTTTGGCTGGGTTGCGTGCAACGGACGGCGTCTACGCGATCCCTGGCAATCATGAGTACATCTTCGATTATGACGCATGGATGAAGCATGACGCGGGGCTTGGTATCCGTATGTTGCTGAATGAGCATGTCACCATTGAGCGCGAGGGAGACACGCTTGTTCTGGCCGGCCTCACGGATTTGGCAGCCAGGAACACCACGTTTCCTCGCCCTGATCTAGCGCGCGCACTCCAGGGCGCTCCCGAAGCGCCGGTCATCTTGCTTGAGCACCAGCCGGGAATGGCGAAACGATCGGCCAAGTCGGGCGTTGCTCTCCAGCTCTCTGGTCATACCCACGGTGGTATGGTGATCGGGCTTGACCGACTTGTGGCGCGCGCCAATGATGGCTTTGTATCCGGCATGTACCAAGTCGGAAACATGAAGCTCTACGTCAACAATGGCACCGCTCTCTGGCCAGGCTTTGCAATCCGTCTCGGACGACCCTCTGAGCTAACTGTCTTTACCCTTCGAGGGGAGTGACGCCATGTGGCAGCTCAGATCTTGAGAAGACTCAAGCCACGTTCACCAACAGCGCGGGGCCTCCGCGGCGAAACAGGGGGATAGCGAAAGCCCTCCACCACAACTATAGCAACGACTGTCTGCAACAGTGGAGTAACGGACACTTGACCGTGTGGTAGTAGATCGGTGCAGGTTCAGACCTTGTTTTCGTGAGGCTCTCCAATAAGTTCGAAGATGGTTGTCAGCTCGAATTACACCCAACTTTTAGCAATTATCGGAGAAACTATTGGCCCAATCTTATTGGAAAAATCTAGGTCTGGCCCTTGTGCTTGCAGTCACCGCGTTTGGATCTGCAGAGGCGGCGGAAAAAATACGCGTTCGTGGGGTCGTTGAAAACCTTGATGGTGATACGCTGAACGTCAAGTCGCGCGATGGTAAGGATGTCATGATCATGTTGAAGCCTGGCTGGGCTGTCAGCGGCATTGTTTCCGCCAAAATGAGTGACATCAAAGTCGGGGACTTCGTGGGGATTGCTTCCCAGCCCACAGAGAGCGGCGTCAATGGAGCACTAGAGGTGCTGATCTTTCCGGCAGCAATGAAAGGAACCGGCGAGGGTGATCGTGAATGGGACCTTAAGCCCAAAAGCTCTATGACCAATGCAACGGTCGCAAATTCTGTCACGTCCGTAAACGGCCCTACCCTGACTCTCAAATACAACGGCGGTGAGCGGAAGATCTCTGTACCGGAAGGAACGCCTATCGTGACTTTTGCCCCTGCTACAAAGGCCGATATTAAGCCAGGTGCAGGCGTGATTATCAACGGGACGGCGACCGGTGACAATATGGTCGAGTCCGATCGTGTCGTGGTCGGCCTGAATGGTGTGATACCGCCCATGTAACAGCGAGCGAGAGCTCTTCTGAAGTGAGCGGCTGCCAAGAGCAGCCGCAGAATGTAACAACCGGATCACCCGCCGGACTCTATCCTAGGTAGTCTCGCTTGCCGATCGGCACACCACTATGCCGAAGGATATCGTATGCTGTCGTAACGTGGAAAAAGAAATTCGGTATCGCAAACTGTAGTGCATACTGACTGCCGGAAGATGTTATGGGCCCGGCACTCGTATTGCGGACAATTTCGGCGTCTTCGCGATTGGCGAAAGCTTCCTTGGGAACGGACTGAAGGAAGCTCACTGTTTTTTCAATTCGCTTTTGCAAGTCAGCAAAGGTGGCTTCGTCATCGCTGAAAGGCACGTTTTCAACCTGACCCAGCCGAACAGCAGCAAACTTTGCGGTATCGCTCGCGCGCTGCACCTGTCCGATAAGTGGGTACATGTCTTCGACCAGCCGCTTGTTCAACAGGGTCTCGTGCGGGATATTGGAAGCATCCGCATATTCCTCTCCCTTTTTGAGGATGTTTGACAGAACATGGAGGCCCTTGAGAAAGACAGGCGTCGTCAGTTCATAGAGGGTGATAGACATTCGTTCTCCGCAAGGTGATTGTCCTTAATGGCGAAAGGCGTTTGCCTTGCCCGATGCAGCAGCAAGCTACTTCTTCAGGTGTATCAGCGATCGCAGTAGCTCTCAACGCCAGAAAGAAACGCCCGTTTGATCAACTTTTGCAAAACTCCATCGCACAGATACACGACGCCTTCAGGAACACACGGTATTCGAACCCTGCTGAGGACAACTGTCTCGTTTTTCCTGTACGGACGGGCAAATTTTCCGAGAAAAAACCAATGATCGACAATTAGTCGACCACTTTAACAGCGCGGACGGAAACATGCCCTTCAACCTGGACCGCGCCAATTGCACGTCGAAACTGATGGCGCGTAACCTGGGCAGCTAATTTTTTAGAAAATGTGCAGCACGCCGTAGATAGTTTCTCGGTCTACCGACCGCTCTGATGTTTGAAACGACGACCTACTGAAAGGGACGCCGGGCCACCAGGTCGATCTCGATCAGAGCGTCATACGCTAGCCCCGTCACACCAACGCAGGTTCTGGCTGGCAAACGATCGGACGGGAAATACGTTCTATAGGTGGCGTTCATCAAGTCGTAGTCTTCTTTAAAGCGCGTCAGGTAGATCCTTGCCATCACCACATGCTCGAGCCCCATGCCGAGCCCACTGAGCACAGTTTTAAGGTTGGCCATCACATTGTGTGTCTGTGCTTCTATGCCGGCCGGCAAAACGCCCGGCGTTTCCGGCGTGTCTGGCATCTGTCCTGTGACGAACACCAAGCCATCGGCTTCCACTGCGTGGCTGAATGGAGCAACCGGCTTGGGGCCACCGGAGATCATGTGAAACTGCATGTCGCTATCCCTGTTCACTTTCGAATATCGCCTTACGGATGATGGCATGGACGCCCCAGTTGCCATCGACCACCTGGGTAACGCCGAAATCGACGGCAGCCGACATGACTGCGATCGCCTCGTCCTCGCTCAGTCCCTGAACAGACATCAAGAACCTGCGAACCTTACGGAAGGCATCTTTCATCGCGAGGTCGAGTGAGGATTTGGCATAGACCTCCCCCTGCCCCTTGGTGCCGAACTCGGCGAGATAGTCCGGATGGCTGAAGCCGGTCAGTACCCACTCGCACGGCGTCTCAATCATTGGATAGGTGAGATCACTGAAACGAGGATCCCGTTTATGGAGCGAGATCTTCACCCGGCCGGTCATGGAGCACTCAATTGCAGTTCCTGACACTTCGCCATCACCTTGCGCAGCATGCGGATCACCGATAGACAGCAAACCGCCATGAACAGACACCGGAAGAAAGACGCTCGCTCCTTTACCCAGCCGCCAATTGTCAAGATTTCCGCCAAAATATGCGGGCGGCACTGAATCGATGAGATCAACCTCACGAGGTGCAAGGGCGATGACGCCAAAATGCGGGCGAAGCGGGATACGGACGTCATTGCGCGCCGGCTCGTGTATATCGATAGTTTCCACCTTCACCGGAACGCCGGGATAGTCATATGTGCGGTGAATAACGCCGTAGGGATCCGTTTGCGCATCCCAAGGGTAGGAATAGAGCGCCTGCGCGAAGCCATCCTCGGGAAAAATTTCGTAGATCGTGATGTTTTCCCGCGGCTTTGGCTCGCTCAAGAATTCGTCATAATGGTAGCCCCACCAAGCCGCGACATTGCTGCCAAAGAAACGCCCATTGTAGCCCGGCGCACGGCTCGGCCGCGGTACCATGTCCTCGATATGGACCTCGATGACATCTCCCGGTTCAGCATTGTTTACATAAATGGGTCCGGTGCAGATATGCACGCCAAAACCCTCACCGGCACCGCGACCAAAAATTGAAGCATCGACCGGACCTGCGCCGCGGCGATCGACAGCCTTATGCTCGCTCGTCCAATGAAAGACCTCCTCGGCCGCATCATCGCCCGCGATCATTAGATCAGGTGCGTCGGAGGCGTGCTGGCTAAGCGTCTCGATCTCAACGGTGTCGCCAGAACTGATGTGCAGGACCGGATCGAGGGACCGACTAAAGTAACCCCAATGGATATTTGAAGCGTTGACGCCCAGCTTATGATGGTTGCTCGTAGCGGATACAGCGTTGTTTGAAGCGCGCTCGTTCCGTTTACGTGCTGGGTCGGATCTGTTCGAAAGTAAAGGCTTCTTGGTTGATAGCGCCTTGATGGGCCAACCGCGTTGGCCAGCATTTGCGTTATCGGACTGACTTTTGAAATGCCTATTGCGAAATGCACCCGGCGGCAGACCGAACCGCTCCTTGAACACCCGATTGAAATTAGCCGCATCGCCGAAGCCGCAACTGAAGGCCACATCGGCGACCGGCAACCTGATTTCGGATGAGGCAACAAGTGCCGCCCGTGCGCGCTGAAGGCGGCGTTCACGCAAATAATGGGTGAAGCTTTCGCCATTCTGCTCGAAAAGTTTCTGTAAGTAGCGTTCCGAAATCCCTTCCACTCGCGCCACCTTTGCAGACGACAGGTCCGGGTCATGGAGACGCTTTTCAATTGCTACCGTAATGCGATTGAAGAGGGCGGCGATACTCGGCGTCGAATACATTTCTGCAGACTCTGTCTCCACGATCATGGTCACGAAGAGGTCTGCGATGAACTGCTCGAACGATTGCCATTCAGCCACTGAGAACGTCTTCAGCTCCGCTGCAGCACTTTCCAGTGTTCGGATAAAAACGAAGGCCAATCCCTTCGCCAGATACCGGCGCGGATAAGCAACGGACGTCCAACCCACTCCTCGTCGCTGCAGCAAAGCGTCAGAAAGACCAAAAGCGAGGATACGGTTCTGACCGGAGAGCTTCATCTCCCATGGCCGGTCCATTTGCAGAATAACCAGAGAGCCAGCCTCGACCTGCAGTCCAAAGTTTCCGCCGATAACCTCAACATCGGCGTCAAGCGGGATCATCCCCATCAACATACGGGATCGCTGTGGGATCGCAGACAAAATCTGGGATCCGGCGGTCACCTTCGCCAGTATTACCCCGTCGCGATCGCCACGCAGGATAGCACTCGAATAGCAGGCACTCTCTCCCTCACGGCCGGCCGGAAGAAGGTGAAGTTCGGCCATGACCTCGCGCCACATGTCATCACGAGCATCGAGCGGATAAGATTCGGCTATGAACTGCCTGACATTCATCCTTTCATCCGTGGTGCGGAGCAGAGCGTTATGCGCCTCAAGAATTTTATATTGCACCTGCGAAGGAGGAAACGCCAGACCTGGTCTCAATAGCATCGGAACACGTTCTTGCGGATTGATCCGTGGACGCCCCAATTGGCATCGACAACCTGCGTAACCCCGAAATCTGCAGCAACCGACATCAGGGCGATTGCCTCGTCCTCGCTCAGCTTGTGCGCCGTCATCAGAAACCGGCGAAGCTTGCGAAAAGCATCACGCATGGCGCGGTCAACGCTCGAGTGCTGCGCGATCTCAGTCTGGGCGTTCTCCCCAAGGCTTTCGAGATAGTTGGGATAAGTAAAGCCATAGACCGACCATTGATCGTCCGTCTCCAGCATCGGATGCGACAAGCCTTCGAGCACCGTGCCGGCCAGATCACCCTTCTTATGCAGGATAAACTCAAAATCGCCGGTCAAGGATGTCTCTATGGCGGTGCCGCCGAGTTCGCTGTCCCCCTGCGCCGCATGAGGATCGCCAACCGAAAAATAGGCGCCATCGACGGCAACTGGATAATACATGCGCGCGCCGCGGCCGATGCGCCAGTCATCGATATTGCCGCCCGTATAGGAGGGCGGAATGGAACTGACGAAGTCCGCTTCTGCCGGAGCAAGGCCCATGGTGCCAAAATGCAGCCGTGCAGGTACGCGTATGTTTTGCAGAATATTGTCCCGCCGTCGGACCAATCGATGGTCCACGCGCACGCCCGGATAATCGATGGTTGAATGAACAACGCCATCTGGATCGGTCTGCGGCGTCCAGACGTAGTTGTAGACTGCCTTCGCATAGGGCTCGCCAGCGGTATCGAGTTCGAAGATTGTGACGACTTCGCGTGGCTTAGGCTCCTCGATGAGGTCATGATAGTGAAAACCCCAATTCGCTGCCACGTTAGAGCCAAAGCAACGGCCGGAAAAACAGGCACTGCAGCTTGGCCGCGGCCGTACATCAAGAACGCGCACCTCGAGAATATCGCCGGGCTCGGCACCTTCAATGGCGATCGGTCCGGTCAGCAGATGGACGCCCACTCCCTCACCCGCACCGATCTTGAACGGGCCTTCGGTCGGGCCCGAACCGCGACGCGAGATCGTCTTCTGTTCCTTCGTCCAGTGAAAGATCGCTTCGGCTGCGGGGTCTCCCTCGATCATCCGCTCGTAATCATCATTTGCATGATGGGTAAGTGTCTCGATCGTTGCTCGGTCACCCGACTTTAAAACCAGAGCGGGCTCCACCGCCTTGCTGAAATAGCCCCAATGCACCGTCGAAGGGGAAACTGGCAATGTGTAGTGTTTCATCTGCATCTCCGATTGCAAGACGAGGCTGGGATCGTCATGCGATCTTGCCGGCCTCGTCATCCATGATCTGAAGGAATTGCGCAGTCCGCGCGTTTTGGGGTCTGACGAGGATTTCGTTTGCAGGCCCTTGCTCGACGATCGCCCCATCAGCAAGAAACACCGCTCGATCCGCCACATCGCGGGCGAAACCGATTTGATGTGTAGAAATTACCATGGTCAGCCCGTCTTCAACGGCCAATCGGCGGATCACCTCCAGCACTTCACTGACAAGTTCAGGATCAAGCGCAGAGGTCGGTTCGTCGAGAAGCAATACGGCGGGATTGGGCGCGAGCGCTCGGGCAATGGCGACACGCTGCTGTTGGCCGCCGGACATGTGGCGAGGCAATGCATCTGCCCGATGGGAAAGACCGACGCGATCAAGCAACTCCTTCGCTCTCCGGTCAGCCTCGCTGACAGAAAGCCCTTGGACCCAGCGTAGCGGACCGGAAATATTCTCTCTTGCGGTCAGATGGCCGAAGAGATTGAAATTCTGGAACACCATGCCGACACCAACACTCGCACGCTCGTTGGCAATCTCCCGAGGCGAACGCATGCCGCCATCAGCACGTATCCCGATCTGGCGCCCGAGAACTTCGATGACACCGCTGTCCCAGGTTTCAAGGTGATTGATACAGCGAAGAAGGGTGCTTTTACCCGAGCCACTTGGTCCAAGTAGTGCAACGACTTCCCCAACACGGACATCAAGATCTAACTGGTCCAGGACTGTGCGACCGGAATAGCTCTTACGAAGACCGCGGATTTCAACCGCAGTCCGGCTCGTATTGACCGCGGCCCAGCGCCGCTCCTTGTCGATCGGCCGCAGGGCCTTCGCCGTTGCCGGCGGAAGCGATGCATCGACCCCGGCGGTTGGCAGAACGGTCTCGTCGACTTTCGACCTTGCTTTCTTGGATAGCAAACGTGCGAACCAGCGTGGAGTCTTCTGCTTCTCAAGGTCGAGTGATGACTCGACCGTCAGTTGGATAACCGCAATGGCTCCTGTGAGAATTAGATACATGAGACCGGATGCGAAGAAGATCGCGAAAAAATCGAAGGTAGCAGATGCAAGTTGGGTGCTCCGCAACGTGAGCTCCTGTACCGACACGACCGATGCAAGCGATGAATTCTTCAGGGCACTGACGGCCTCGTTGCCAAGACCGGGAACCATGGTACGCACCGCCTGCGGAACCACAACGCGCAGCATGATCGCAAGCGGGCGCATACCGAGAGCCTGGCCTGCGGAAATCTGTCCACGATCGACAGCTATGATGTTGGCACGAATGATTTCGGCAATGAACGGCGCCTCGTTTAAGGCAAGGGCCAGGCTCGCAGCCTCAATCGCAGTGAGCCTAATCCCAATGAGCGGCAAGGCGTTGTAGCAAAAGATCATCTGCAGAATGAGTGGCGTGCCTCTAAAGATGATCGCATAGGCACGAGCAACAATGGCAAGAGCGCGGAATCGACTGAGCTGCATACTTGCAAGTACGACACCCATAGCAGCGCCGCCCAAGAGCCCATAGCACGTGATCAGCAAGGTATAGACAATGCCGGTGACCAGATAAGGCTGACTGAGATAATGAAAAAATAGATCCATCTTGCCCCGCTTGAGCGTTCTAGGGAGCATTGACCGGGCTTTGCTCTGCCCGGCCGCTGCGTGAGGCTAGATTCAGTCGGCAAGCACTAGCTTTGGCGCTTCCATCTGCTCTGACGGAAGGCCCCATTTCTTCATCATCTCGACCTGCTGACCAGACTTTTGGATTTCTGTTAAGGCCGCCATGACGGCGTCGCGGAAGTCGGTCTTGTCACGGGGGACTGCGATGCCGACGGAATAGGGCAACGTCACGGCGGTCGCTTTTTCGAGCTTCTCTGGATAGGCTTTAACCGCTCCGTCAACGGTGTTCACGTCATTAATGTAGGTGTCGGCGCGGCCTGCCAGGATGGCCTGGATACAATTGGCATTATTGTCATAGAGCTGAATTTCCGGTGCGGCCAAGCCGGCTGCCTTGCATTCCTTCTCCAGAGCCTGAATGAGAGGCACTTCAACATAACCTGTGTTTTCGGCCGCAACGGCTCCGCACAGCGATTTGTTAATGCCATCGATCTTTTTTGGATTGCCCTTTGCGACGAGCACACCGTCATAGACCTTCAGATAGGTGATGAAGTCGGCGGCTTTAGCGCGATCCTTGGTAGCGTAGATATCAGAGATGACGATGTCGGCCTGTCCGGCCTGGAGCGTTGTCAAGAGCGCTGCGAAGGTGACCGACTTATACTCCACCTTGAAGCCGAGGCACTCGCCAATCGCCTCCCCCAGATCTATATCGAAACCGATGTATTTCGAGGGATCGTTGGGATCGATCGTTTCGTAACCTGGAGTGTGTGGATTGATCGCGTTAATGAGCGTCTTACCCTTCAGCGACGGGTATTTCGTCTGGAGGGCAGCGCATGCCTCGGGTGCGGCCGCATGCGCATCCAATGAAGATGTGAACGTGGCGGCGCTCACTACGGCTATGAAGAGATGAGCCGTCAAACCAAAGCTTAGCCATGCCCTGCGAAATGTCTTAATGCCCCCAGTTGCAATTCTTTTCATTTCCCGCTCCATTGTTAGACGCTGCTTTTTCACGCAACAGACGGGTTGAGCTTAGGGGGATTTGGTCTCGATCAAATTGTCGGATCACGCACATATTATTGTAAATATCGCGCCCAAAAAACCATTTTCAAATCATGTGCTTAAGTATTGTGCGGCCATGAGATAAAAAACAAGCAAACAAGTCATGAAGCTGCAATTGCAATCTGCCGCGGTACTTGATGCCCCTCATATACCCGTTGGTTGTAGCGGGGGTCTTCTGAGCAATTGGGCCGCGTCTTCCGCCCGTCAACCAGTTCATCAATGGCGGAAGCGAGCAAAGGTAATGCCGTGGCACCCTTAGCGCTTCGTTTTTTGGGGTGGAGCAAGTTCATGCGAAGAAATGTCGCCGCAACGACAGCTGGACGGGCAGACCATCACCAGCGGACAGTTCTTCCAGGGTCTTCTTAAACATTGAGAAAGCATCCGAACAAGAGGATCTGAACCTTTAGGTCTCATAAGGGTTCATCGCGCATATTTTTCTCAACGCGGCGGTGCAAACCGACGTCGCAATGACTGCGACGCTCTGAACAAGTCGATTTCTTTTCATCAACTCGTTGAACAGGCCAATTTTTAGATGGGAGCATTCGGCTCCGATAATGATCATTTGTTTCTTCATTCGAGGTTTGGATGTCCGCGCCGAAGAATTATCAACTGTCCGAAGCCTATGAACGCAGACGCCTCAACGACGTCCAGCAATATGCTTTTCTCGAAAATCAGCCCAATTATTCTGGCGATCACATCGTTTCTCTCGCTGCAGATCTGTTCGGAACCAGTACTGCCCTTGTCAGTCTCGTCGAAAAAGATCGGCAATGGTTCAACGCCAGGATCGGATTAGACCGCTGCGAGACAAGCCGAAGTGTCTCCTTCTGCTCTCATGCGTTGGCGAGCGAAGATGTGCTTGTTGTGCTTGACGCAACCAAGGACCCTCGTTTTGTGGAAAACGACCTCGTGACGGGTGAACCGAATATTCGCTTCTATGCCGGCGCGCCACTTATCACGCCGAGAGGTTATATAATCGGGACGCTCTGCATCATAGACGGCAAACCACGGGAGCGATTTTCGGAAGCTGACTGCCAGCGCTTGAAAGCGCTCGCGAGCCTCGTCATGGATCAGCTGGAGCTCAAGCGTCTTACGGAAGCACAGAAAGCCGCACTTTGCCTCAGCCGGGCAACACATGACGGCATCATCAACGTGACGCTGCCTGAAACGATCACCTATGCCAATCTTGCCGCCTCTAAGATCCTCGGCTACTCGCGCCAAGAACTGATCGATATGCCAATGAGCGCTCTGTTGCCGCCGGACATCGTTCTGAAGGTGAATGCCGCGGTCACCCGCTTCACTAAATGCGGACGGGACTACGCCGCTTTGCGAGCGTTTGAGACGACGCTGACAACCAAGTCCGGCTCAGAAGCGCCAATCGAGTTGACGGCGAGCGTTTGGTCTGCAGACGGGGCCGTGCAAATCGGTATTATCCTGCGCGACGTTACAGAGCGCAAACAGCGCGAAGCGTCTTTCAAGATGCTGTTCGAGTGCAATCCAATACCAATGTGGATTTTCGATGCGAAGGACTTGTTTTTCGTCGAAACCAACAACGCCTGCAGCGATCTTTACGGCTACAGCAAAGAACGGTTCCTGGAGCTATCCGTCTTTGACCTGAAGCCACCGGAAGATCACCCAGACATCGTCAATAATATCAACATGATGGCCTCAGTGTATGAACCGACGGATGCTGTTTCGCATCTGGATTCGATGGGGCGTCGGCTCCGTGTTCTTCCCTATGCTCGGCGTATCACCCACCAAGGAAAGGAGTGCATTCTCGCTGCTTTGATTGACGTGACCGAACGCGAACGGGCGGCAATTGAGCTCAAAAATACGCGTATATTCTTGGATGCCGTGGTTGAAAGCATCCCATCAATGCTTTTTGTCAAAGACGTGCAGGATGGTCGCTTCGTTTTGATCAACAAGGCTGGCGAAAATCTTCTCGGCATGGATCGATCTGATATCATCGGAAAAACCGACTTCGATTTCTTCTCGAACGAAGATGCTGCGCGTTACGCAGCCGATGATCGCTCGGTCGCCGCCGGACAGGAATTGGTGGTCATCGAGAACGAACCCCTCTCGACGCCGAAGGGCGTCCGCTCACTACGCACCCAGAAAGTTGGCGTGCGCGATTCTGACGGAAAGCCTCTCTATCTGCTTGGCATCTCTGAGGACGTGACAGAGCGACTTGCGATGGAGCAGAAGAACAGACATCTGTCGCGTCACGATATCCTGACTGATCTGCCAAATCGCGTTGCTTACCAAGATCTACTCAACAGCCATCTGATGGCTTGCGCTGCTGAGAGAAACGAACTGTCCTTGCTTCTTGTCGACCTTGACCGGTTTAAGGCCGTCAATGATAGCCTTGGCCATCAGGCCGGCGATGAGGTCCTGCGAAAAGTTGCCGAACGGCTCCTAGCCGATAAGGAGCCCAATGATATCGTGGCAAGGTTGGGAGGCGATGAATTCGCGATCATCAAGCCCTTGCGCCATGCGAAAGAAACTGCTCAGGCGCTGGCACTCAAAATAAGCGCCCACCTTGCCGAACCCATTGCACTCGACGGCCAACATGTTTCAGTTGGCTGCAGCATCGGGATTGCGCTGTTTCCACAACACGGAACAACCGCCGACGTGCTTATGCGTCGGGCAGACGTTTCGCTTTATCGTGCCAAAGAAAAACGTGAAGGAGGCTTTTGTCTATTCGAAGCCTCAATGGAAGAAAAGGCCGAACGAGAGCGTGTCCTTCGAAACGAATTGCGTGGTGCATTGGGACGCAATGAGTTTCGGCTCGTTTATCAGCCAATCTTTGACGCATCGTCAGGAACCGCAGTCTGTTGCGAAGCCCTAATCCGATGGGAACATCCGGTGATCGGCTCCATCTCGCCTGCGGAATTCATTCCTGCGGCGGAATCGACAGGTCTCATCCGTGAGATCGGCAGATGGGTGTTGAAAGAGGCTTGCTTGGCCGCGTCCAGTTGGCCGGCAAATATCAAGGTCGCCGTCAATCTGTCGCCACTACAGTTCGGCGGTTTCCAGCTTGCAAGCGACGTAACCTCTGCCCTCGAAGGAGCGGGCCTTCTCCCGGACCGGCTCGAACTTGAGATAACCGAGGGCATCTTCCTGCAGGACAGCGAAGAGAATATCGCAACTCTGCAGCAACTGAAGGCGCTTGGGGTCCACATCGCGCTTGATGATTTTGGCACCGGCTTCTCAAGCCTGTCTTACCTCAGAAGTTTCCCATTCGATAAGATCAAAATAGACCAATCCTTTGTCAAAGGCCTGCCCCACTCGCAAGATAGCCTTTCGATCGTACGCGCCATTATCGCGCTTGGCAGAAGCTTTGGCTCTACCATCACAGCAGAGGGTGTCGAGACGCTGCAGCAATTGGCGCTCCTGTCTGATGAAGGATGCGATGAATGCCAGGGATACTTCTTTGCTCGCCCCCTAGATCCCGATACCGTCCTAGCACGCCTGGCACCTTCGCGTCTGCGCTATGGCGCGTTGTCATGAAGGGACGTTTTGCAAATCGATTTTAGAGCAAGCCCTAGCGTCGTCTCCCTAATGCCGTTTTTACCGGAGGCGAATGAGATCATCTTTGGCCTTGCATATGCGCGGGATTGGAGATGTTGGCGGCTATTGGCGCTATGAGTAGTCCTTTCGCTCTGGACGCATGGTCGGCGCATGCACCAGTCCACGAAGCGACATCCTCTGCTAAAGGCGTCACCTCGGGCAGGGCAGACAAGCGCCCCTGATGTGAACACAAACGCACATAATCTCAGCGCCAAAGAACGCTCAAGCATCCCCTATCGTGCTGAAGTGGGTTCCTCGCATCTTCTCCAACTTCAAGCGCTGTGCGATGGGCACCTACCAACGTCTCCGATGAAGGACGTCGATATCTATTGCAACGAGTTCGCTTTCCGCTGGAACCGTCGCCGCAGCTTCCAGACGTCAATAGACGCCCCTCTTGGTGGGCCAGAAGATCGGCTCATTACCTGGCGCGGCACCATCAGCGACACCCGCAAATAGAAACATCAGCACAAAGACCAGGTGCTGGAATGGCCGATCCAGCGCGTCTCGTACGTGCCAAGAAATATGCCCTTGAGAACGTGCTGGACATCTTCGACGCCCTCGACGATATTCGAAGCGAGGAAGCACGGCACAACGACTTTCACGGCAAGCCGTTGCGCCCAACGCTACCCTCAAGGCGTCCTTGCTAGGAGCGCATCATCCGCCGCTATGTTCATCCGCTAGGCCCTGTTCAGGCAGAATGCACAAAAGGCTTTTTACGACATCTTCCGATTGGTTCGCCCATCACGGGCGCAAGACGCGGGAGACAGGTCAATGCAGAACCTGAGGGGTTCACGGCTTGAAGGTGCGGGATAAGTCATCATTAGACCCCTCCATTTCCAAGTCGTCGTCGAGTTCTTCCTCGACGTTTGGCGTTAGCTGAAGCATTCGACCGTGACGTATTGCGATGATGTTCACATCATCATCGTCACGCATGTAGTCGAATAGGTAGGCGTCGATGACAAGTGTAAAGCCCGCCATCGATTTGAAGTCCGTGCGTTGCGTTCCCAGCACTGGCGAAGGTCCTCAAAACATCCTTTGCGCGTCTGATGGTATCCGAGAAACTCTGTGCGGCATGCGGGTTCCAACGACGAAGGTAGGCCGCTTCGCTCCTCATGAAGCTAGCGGCTTCCTTCGAAACTCTCACCCGCGTCATGCAGCATGTCCGGCAACGATTTTGTCCACGTCAGCAATGATGTCGTCGATGTCCTCATACTCGCCAGCCGCGATCTGATCGCGTCCACGGGCTGCAGTTAAGATGTCCGCTCCTTCGTTGAGGAGATACGTCTTCAGGGCGCGAACGATGATGTAGCTTCTTGAACGGTCGGTGGCCTCAGCGATGGCCTCAATGCTTGCAACGACGTCCGAGGGGACGCGGAGAGTCACGGATTCCGATCCTTGCGACTTGGTCATATGGCTTCTCCCTCTGGTCAAGTGAAAGACAATGTAAGACAAGTTGGTAAGGGGTCAATTTTTCTGATCCTTTGGGGACCGACGGTAAAGACTGACCCATTTACATCCGAGTTCTGGAATTCTCTGTCTTGCACCGAGGTTGTCGCTTTTATGCCAACACAGCATTTAGTATGCACCTGTACGAACGGGATAAGCCTTTAATTCTATTCTTTGACCCTCTCCATTTTCCCGACGAGAAAGATGTAGCAGGCAGCGGCAACGATCGCCAAGGACGAACACAGGATAAGAGCCGGCGCAAAGCTTCCGCCTTTGACGAGATATCCTATGGCGATCGGGATGACGATGCTGGAAAGGCCGCCGAAGAGATTGAAGACCCCACCCGTCAATCCGATCAATCGCTCCGGGGCAAGCGCGGACACATAAGACCAGGTTATCGAAGCCATTCCTGTGCCGAAGAAAGCGATGGCCAGGAACATGATGATGAACGCGGGACTATCAACAAATTGGGCGCCGACGATCAGGACTGAAAGTCCGATGCCTGTGAGCACAGGGATCTTGCGCGAGGCGCTCAGTGAAAAACCCTTCCTCAGCAGCAAATCAGATAGAAAGCCGGACACTAAAACACCTGCGAACCCGGCCAGGAACGGCACCGAGGCATAAAACCCCGCTTTGATGAAATCGAGATGCCGGTACTGAACCAAATATGTCGGAAACCATGTGAGAAAGAAGTTGGCGGATGCCAGGTAAGAAAACTGGCCAATATAGATGCCCCAAAGCTTCTTCTTGCTCAGAACGGTCTTGAGATCGGAAAGGGAAAACGACTTCCGGCCTGCCTGTTCCTGCAGGAGACGAGTGCTCAGCTCGGGAACACCCCCACCCCGCCTGATGAGGTCAAGTTCGGCCGCGTTCGTTCCCTTGAACTTGGCAGGGTCACGATAGACTGTTGCCCATAAGATTGCCGCGATAACTCCGAGAACGCCGGTTAGGATAAAGACGGAGCGCCAACCATAGGCCGCCTCGACCCAGATAAGGACAGGCGTCAGGAAGCCAAGTCCGACATACTGGGCCGAAATATAGACGCCAATCGTGGATGCACGCTCCTTCTCGGGAAACCAGGTCGTGACGATACGGTTGTTTACGATGTAACTCGGCGCCTCGAACACGCCGACCGCGAGCCGCAAGATGAACAGACTGAACACGCCGGCCACAAAACCAAGGCTTAGTGTTGCAATCGACCATACCAGGATTGTCAGCGGATAGAGCACCCGCGGGTGAACGCGATCAGCGAGCCACCCGCCGGGAAGCTGCATGGCGGTGTAGGTCCAGCCGAACGCGGAAAACAGCCATCCCATCGTGATGGGATCAATGTTCAGCTCGCCAGTCAGAGACGGCGCAGTGATCGAAAGATTCGTACGATCGAGGTAGTTGATGACGCCTGTGAAGAACAAGAGAGCGGTGATCACGTACCGTGTCCTGCTCGGCCTCATTGCTTGTTTTATATTGTCCATGATCTCCTCCCAGAAATCTTCATCACCAGTTGGTGAAACTGCCGTCTTGGCGGCGCAGGTGCGGTGGCTCGAAGTATTGAAAGTCGACGTTTTGCAAGGCCTCCTCATTGACCTCGATGCCCAGTCCAGGACCATCCGGAATATGATAGAAGCTTCCATTGAGCTCGGCTTGCTGCGGAAAGATCTCGCGTGAATCAAAGCCGAGTTGCTCGACGGGCGAAGCTCGGCATTCGAGCCAGGAAAAGTTTGCAACAGCAGCAGCCAGATGCACCGTCGCCGTCGTGCAGATCGGACCGAGCGGGTTGTGCGGCATCAGGTCGACATAGTGGGCTTCACTCCAAGCCGCGACCTTCATTGCCTCCGTGAAGCCGCCGACATTACAAATATCGACCCGGTTAAACTGATGGATGTCTCGTTCGATATAAGGAAGAAACTGCCACTTCGAGGAGAACTCCTCGCCTATGGCAAACGGCACGTCCGTCATTCGCCGAAGAGCTTCGTAGGCTTCTGGCGTTTCATCACGGATTGGTTCTTCCAAAAAGTCCAAGGTTCCGCTTGGCATCTTCTGGCAGAAAGAGGCTGCTTCTGCGACCGAAAGCCGATGATGATAATCGATGCCCAGCACCGCTTCATCGCCTAACTCAGCGCGCGCTTTTACCATCCATGGCGCGGTTTTTGCGATCGATTCCCTCGGCTCGAACAAGTCAGTGGAATGCTGGCCCCATGGGACGAACCGAATACACTTCCAACCGGCGTCCCAAAGGATTCTCGCCTGCTCGATCATCTCAGGCCCTGGGTCTGCAGGTGCTGTGGCAAATGCCGGAACGAGATCCCGCTGCTTTCCGCCGAGAAGCTCGTAAACAGGCACACCAAAAGCCTTGCCGCGAATATCGTGAAAAGCAATATCGAGAGCGCCAATTGCGGCGGTAAGGACACGCCCTCCCTCGAAATACTGGCTCCGATACATTTCCTGCCAAAGAGCGCCGCAGCGGCGAACGTCGCGACCGATCAGGAACTGCTCAAAATGTTTGATAGCGCCGATAACCGCATGTTCGCGACCTGTCAGTCCGGACTCTCCCCAGCCATAGATCCCATCTATCGTTGTGACCTTGACAAGAAGCTGGTTGCGATGACCGACGCGCGGTGTGAAGCACTCAATCTTTTCAATCTTCATGGTTCGTTTCCTGGCTAGCGTCGATAAGCTGTTCAAGTCGATCAGCGCCCTCTGCGCCCCTGATGACGATCGCTGTTGCGATGTGCCTTGCCTCTTCCGGACGTTGGCCGGCGATCGCGCTTGCGAGGGCAAGGTGAATGGCGGGGTTAGGATCATACGAGAGGCCGACCTCGGAAAGTTCGAGGTCGGCGTTGAAGAGGCTGCGTAGCATAACTTCCATTGGCGACCGCAAAGCCTGCAGGAGGGAGTTATGGGTTGAGCCGAGAACCGCCATGTGGAAGGCAATATCAAGCTCAATGGCCGGTAAAGTCGGCTGTATTGTCATGCTTTGCGCCAAGGAGACTATTTCACGGCGTTCTTCATCGCTGGCATTGCGGGCCGCCATCGCTGCAGCTCCCGGTTCGATCAGCTCGCGTAGCTGAGCCACCTCCCGGCGGAACTGCGCATGCGACGCGCGATCGCGCAGGCGCCAGCGGATAACATCGGCGTCAAAATCACTCCAAAGGTTTCGATCAGCAACGCGTGAGCCATAGCGCCTAGCGGTTTTTATCAGGCCCTTACCCGCTAAGACTTTAACTGCCTCGCGAAGAGCATTCCGTCCAACGCCGTATTTGGCAGCGAGCTCAATCTCGGTCGGCAACACCGATCCCGGCTGCCACTCCCCGCTCACAATTGAGCGGCCCATCTCCTGGACGGTTCTCGCGATGACGCCCTTCGCAAGCATTCTCTCCTCCATCTCTGGAGGCATTTCTACATCCCATCTAAAACATGTCAATTATTAGGGCACGCATTATGGGTTAGGTCATCAGTCGAACCGAACGAGCTATCTCAAATTGGCAGCGACCTGGGCACTCCTCGCTGGCTATGTCATCAGCCGGTCGTTCTTGGCGAAGCGCCAATGCATTATCATGACGCCAAAATGCTCCTTTGCATGACTGAGAACTTAGCTGTTTACATCTAACATGTTACATGCATATTAGTCCACAACGAAGGTGAGGAGTATGCACTTGGTAAAGAAGTTTGGGCTGTCGGCGGCACTGACCACGCCATTTGACCATGAGGGTGAGATCCAGACTTCCCTGTTGGTCGAACACGCAAAATTTTGCCTTGGGAACGGTTGCGACAGCGTGACCTTGTTCGGAACGACGGGCGAAGGCAGTTCAATCGGCCACAAGGAGCGACTGAAGGTCATTTCGTCCTTCACAGCGGCCAGCATCAAGGGTCACCACATCGTTGCCGGTGTTCTCGTTGATTCCATTCCCGATGCCGTGGAACAGATGTCAGAAGCGCTCGACAACGGCGCACGCAACATTCTCCTAGCACCCCCATCTTACTTCAAAAATGTCTCCGACGACGGCTTGTTTGAATGGTTCGCTGCGGCTTTCAAGTCTCTGGGCTCAAAGGCGCGTGATGTCATCGTGTATAATATTCCGTCCGTAACGATGGCGAAGATTTCCGTTGAACTTGTAACCCGTCTGCGGGCAGCATTCCCCGACATCGTCATCGGCGTGAAGGATTCAGGCGGCGACTGGGCACATACCGAACGCCTTCTGAGGACGCATGGAGATCTAGCGATTATGATCGGCGATGAGCGCCATCTGGCACAAGGCACCCGCCTCGGTGGCCAGGGCGCAATCTCTGGCATGGCCAATCTTCTCGGTCCTGAAGTTCGCGCTATGGCGGTCGATGGGAAGGACGATCAGCGCGTGACGGATCTCGTGAACGTGATCTTGAACTATCCGGTAACGCCATCGGTCAAGGCGCTGGTTGCGCGAACCAGCGGCAACGCCCTATGGCTAAACGTAAGGCCGCCACTGATGACGATTTCCTCCCACGATCGAGACACGATCGCACAGGCATTCGATCAAGCCTTCGCGGTAAAGGCCGCCTGAAGGCGGTCGATATAAGACAAGTCAGCGGAGAAGTTTATGGACGACACCGGCGAACAGGTACCTCTGCGAGAAAAGGCGTATGAAAGCTTCACGCGCCACCTTCTCGCACGTGATGTTCGCCCTGGTCAGTTCATCTCCCAGCGCCAATTGGTGGAACTGACAGGTCTCACGCTTGGCGCCATTCGCGAGCTCATACCAAGGTTGGAGACGGAAGGACTGATCAAAACGGTTCCCCAGCGGGGACTGCAGATCGCCCATATCGATCTCAGTCTGATACGGGAAGCCTTCCAATTTCGAATTGTGCTGGAAAAGGAGGCCGTTGCCTTCTTTACGCGTAATGCGAGCGATCAGGTGGTAGAGAAGTTGTTTGAGCAGCACCGTGAGATCCTGCAGCGAATTGAAAAAGATGGTCCTTCCATTGAGCTTGAACAACATGCTCAAGCAACGGACTGGGGCATGCACAACGCGTTCGTGGATGCGATGGGCAATTCAATCATATCAAACGCCTACCGCGTTAACGCCATCAAGATGCGCCTCATCAATCAGGAACGGATCCGCATCGAAGGGCGCGTCGCGCCGGTGATGAGGGAACATCTGGCCGTTCTTGAGGCAATCCAAAAGCGGTCCGTCGAGGAGGCGATTCATCGCCTGGTTGCTCATCTCGGCAATGCAAGGGACCGCGCGTTGGCGGTCTGACGTCATTCTCGGCCCGCCCTGAGGAGAGGCGGCCGTTCAAAATGGGAGGAACTATGACAAACTCGATCATAACACCAACACGCCGCTCGTTTCTCACAGCAAGTGCTGCGTTCGCCGGCGCAGCGATCCTGGGTGGCAGGCCAGCATCTGCCGCTGTTGACTGGAAGCGATTTTCCGGAACCACGCTCAACGTCAATCTAATCAAGAGCCCACGCAGCGAGACGCTTGTAAAATACCTGTCTGAATTTGAAAGCCTGACAGGCATCAAAGTGAATGCAGAGGCAACGCCGGAACAACAGCAGCGGCAAAAGACCGTGATTGAGCTCAGCAGCGGCAAGCCAAGTTTCGATGTGGTGCATCTCAGTTATCACGTCCAGAAGCGTCAGTTCGAGAAGGGCGGTTGGCTTGCTGATATCAGCGGCTTCCTGAAGGACCCCTCGCTCACCGATGCATCTATGACGGAAGCTGATTTCGCTGAGGCAGGTCTTCTCTTTGCAAAAGACGCGAATGGCGTTCTCAGATCGCTGCCTTTTTCCGTCGATTACTGGATCACCTACTGGAACAAGGAGCTTTTTGAAAAGAAAGGCCTCGCCTATCCCACAAGCTTTGAAGAGATGGTCGCCGCAGCCGAAGCCATTACCGACAAGTCCTCTAATACGTACGGATTTGTCGCGCGCGGACTGAAGAACGCCAATACGCCTGTTTGGACCTCGCTGATGCTCGGTTATGGTGCAGCTCCAATAACGGCAGATGGCAAGGTCAATACTGTTTCCAAGGAGGCGGTGGAAGCAGCACAGCTTTACCAGCGGTTGATGACCAAATCGGCACCTCCCGGCGTATCCGGTTTCAACTGGGCGGAAGCGCAATCTGCCTTCCTCCAAGGCAAGATTGGAATGTGGTTCGATGGCGTCGGATTTGCCCCTCCGATCGAAAATCCACAGAAGTCGCGCGTAGTCGGCAAGACAGGTTATGGCGTGATACCGAAGGGTCCGGCCGCCCAAGCTGCCGGAACTTTCGGCGATGGGCTCGGTGTGGTGGAAGGGTCCTCCAATAAAGAGGCTGCCTATCTCTTTTGCCAATGGGCAATTTCGCATGATATGGGCGCGCGCCTCCTGCAGGCCGGTGCGGGCGTACCGTTCCGTCAGTCCATCTTGGCCGATCCAAAGGTCCGCGAGGGCGTCAAGATGCCGGGTAGCTGGCTAGATGCCGTAGCAGGCTCTGGTAAGGTATCGAAACTTGCCCTGCCCGTTGTGATCCCGGTCACTGAATTCCGCGACATTTACGGCGTGGCACTTACGAATATGATCGGGGGTGCCGACCCGGAAGCTGAACTAAAGACCGCGACCGCCCAATTCGAGCCGGTCCTGGCACGAAGCGAGGGATGATGGCATCGTTGAGCATCGATAACTCGGTCGCCGACGAAACGGCACAGCAGGGTAAGCCACCGCGGCTTGCCCCCAACTATTGGCCTTTCGTCTTGCCCTCGCTATTGGTCGTGTCAGCGGTCATTGTCTTTCCCTGGCTCTTCACATTGTGGATGAGCGTCAATAGCTGGACGCTGGGCCAACCTCGCAGCTTTATTGGCTTTGCCAATTACGTGCGTCTGGCGCAGGACATGCGGTTTTGGGAGTCCTTGTGGCATACTGCCACCTATACGGCCCTTTCCGTCATCCTCCCGTTGTTCTTCGGCACATTGGCAGCCCTCGTGTTCGACGCAAAGTTCCCGTTTCGCGGTTTCCTGCGCGGCGTCTTTGTCATGCCGATGATGGCAACTCCGGTTGCTGTAGCGTTGGTGTGGACGATGATGTTCCATCCCCAGCTCGGCGTTTTAAATTATCTCCTGTCTTTCCTCGGCCTTGGTCCGCAGGAATGGATCTACAACCAGTTCACCGTTATTCCATCGCTGGTCCTCGTAGAAACGTGGCAATGGACACCTCTTGTTATGCTGATCGTGCTCGGTGGCCTCGCTGCCGTTCCGCGCGAACCCTACGAGAGCGCTGAAATTGACGGCGCCAATGCATGGCAAAAGTTCCGCTATCTGACCATGCCAATGATTGCGCCCTTCCTGATGATCGCGGTGATCATCCGCTCCATCGATGCGATCAAGAGCTTCGACATCATCTATGCTATGACGCAAGGAGGGCCCGGAACGGCTTCAGAGACGATCAATATCTACCTCTATAACACCGCGTTCGCCTATTACGACATTGGCTATGGCTCAGCCATGGCAGTCGTCTTTTTCCTCATCATCATCGCACTGTCGTTCATTCTTCTGATGGTGCGTCAGCGTGCGCAATGGTCGGATATGGAGGATCGCTAATGGCAAACCGCTTCATCCGCAAAAAGCTACTCGATCAGATCGGCCTTCTCTTTGTGGCCTTCGTGATGGTCTCCCCGGTCGTCCTGTTTTTCCTTTGGATGATTTCTCTTTCACTTAAATACGAGATCGATAACGGCGCTTATCCCCCGATATTCATCCCGGAAAACTTCGCATGGTCAAACTATGTGACGGTCTTCGAAGAAAACAACTTTCTCCTGTATTTTTGGAACTCCGTTCTCGTGACCGGATCGGCAACCCTGTTGGCGCTTTTGATCGGCGTGCCGTGCGCGTACGGCATCGCGCGACTCAAGGCTGAGAAATCGGCTGTGGTGATCATGATTGCGCGTATGACGCCGGGGCTTTCTTTTCTGATCCCACTCTTTTTGCTCTTTCAGTGGGCAGGGCTCATCGGTACCCTTTGGCCACAAATCATCATCCATCTCGTCGTCACTGTTCCGATCGTTGTCTGGATCATGATTGGCTATTTCGAAACAACGCCGATGGAACTCGAAGAAGCCGCCAGCATCGACGGTGCGACGCCTTGGCAAGTGTTCAGGCTCGTGGCTCTGCCGATCGCCAAACCAGGGATAGTGGTTTCCTTCATTCTGGCGCTGATCTTCTCTTGGAACAACTTTGTCTTCGGCATCGTCTTGGCCAATCGCGACACCAGAACGCTTCCTGTCGCCGTCTACAACATGCTTTCGTTCGAGCAAGTCAGCTGGGGCCCGCTGGCAGCGGCAGCTCTCATCGTGACGTTGCCCGTACTATTGCTGACCATGTTTGCACAAAAGCAGATCGTCGCTGGCCTGACAGCTGGCGCTGTAAAGGGCGGTTGAGGGCAAAATGCCCTCCCCCTTATTCCAACGAAGGACAGATATTCCATGGCAACCGTCAATATCCAGAACATCCAGAAGAATTACGGCGCTGTAAAAGTCATCCATGGGATCGACATCGATATTGCGGAGGGTGAATTCGTCGTTCTTGTCGGTCCATCAGGCTGCGGGAAATCGACGCTTCTGCGGATGATTGCAGGTTTGGAAGAAGTCAGCGGCGGTGCAATTCGCATTGGCCCGCGTGAAGTCTCCAACATGCCTGCCAGGGACCGCGATATCGCGATGGTATTTCAGAACTACGCTCTTTACCCGCACATGACAGTGGCAGAAAACATGGGCTTCGCGCTCAAACTCAAGAAAGTCGATCAGGCGCAGATCCGCAGCAAGGTCACTCATGCCGCCAACATTTTGGGCCTTGAAAAGCTGTTGGATCGCTATCCAAAGCAGCTATCCGGCGGTCAACGCCAGCGTGTTGCAATGGGAAGAGCCATCGTTCGAGATCCCCAGGTGTTCCTATTTGATGAACCACTTTCCAATCTGGATGCGAAACTGCGCGTGCAAATGCGCGGTGAGATTAAGACGATGCATCAACGTATCGGAACGACTACAATTTACGTAACGCATGACCAGGTCGAGGCTATGACGATGGCCGATAAGATCGTCGTGCTTCACGACGGCCATATCGAGCAAATCGGTGCGCCATTGGAGCTTTACGACCGTCCAGCCAATATGTTTGTGGCGGGCTTCATCGGTTCACCAGCCATGAACTTCATTGAAGGACGTCTGGAGGAAGGCGTGTTCCGGACGAACAAGGGGCTCATCCTGCCGTTGCCAAAAGACTTGCCAAAAGACATAGGCGGGCGAGGTCTTGTTTACGGCGTACGTCCAGAACATATTCGCGCGTCTTCTGATGGTATCGAAGGAAGAGCGACGCTCATAGAAGGGACAGGATCGGAGATCTTCACGCGTCTCGAAGCGCATGGCGAAGATATTGCCTGCTTGTTTCGAGAGCGGTTGGATGTTCGGTTTGGCGACGCCATCCACATCCAAATCGATCTACCGCGGGTTCATCTGTTCGACAAGCAGACCGGTCGAAGACTTTGATCGATGCAAAAGCGTGTCCTTTGCGTCGGAGCTGCCGTGCTCGATACAATTTTCCGGGTCGACAAACTACCCCGAGGAGAGGGAAAGATCTTGCCGACGCAAATGCTGCAGGTTGCTGAAGGCATGGCGTCAAGCGCCGCCTTCGCCGTTGTCAGACTTGGCGGCGCGGCAACGCTCTGGGCAGCGGCTGGGAACGACCAGACGGGTTCGAAGATATTAAGCGATCTTGCACGTGACGGGATTGATGTCAGCGAGGTGACGATTGTGGACGGTGCGCCGAGCGCCTTGTCAACAATTTTAGTCGATGCGGCCGGAGATCGTTTGATCGTCCCGTTTTACGATCCACGACTTCACGAGAACCCGCCGCCTGTCACGGAGGACTCGATCCGCCGTTTCCAGGCGGTCATGGTCGACGTGCGATGGCCCGTTGTTGCGTTCGACGTCTTGACGGTTGCGCGACGACTTGGCATTCCCGCCATCCTGGATGGGGACGTCGCTCCCGCAGAGACGCTGTCGCGCCTTGGAGATGCGGCAGACTACATCATATTTTCTGAGCCGGCCGCACGTTCACTGTGCGATCAACCCAAGCCCGGGGACCTCGTTCGCACGCTTGCTGCGCGTTTTCAGCATGCACTCGTCTGTGTGACCTTCGGCGCTCAAGGCGCCTATTGGGTGGATAGAAGAGACGGCAATCTCTATCATCAGCCTTCCCTTCCAGTCGCTTCAGTGGACAGTCTTGCGGCCGGCGATGCCTTTCATGGTGCGTTTGCTTTGGGCTTAGCTGAAGCTCTGGATGTAAAGGACGCTGTTCGCTTGGGTTCAGTTGCCGCGGCCCTGAAATGTATGGTCTTTGGCGGAAGGATCGGGATGCCTTCACGCCCGGCGAGCGAAGAAGCACTCGGCCGCTTACCGGCTTATATCCTGCATAGTTAAAGTTCCTGCCTCGTTATGCGGCTCTGGTTGAAAAAGCTGACGTTAGCTTGGATTTAGTCTGCTTTCATTGAATGCATAAGCGTGTCATGAGGTCCAGCTCTTAGATCGGATAGCCGTTTACGCTGGCGGGGAAGGCCAGCGGAAAGCGTGTATGGATCATCTCCTGATCCATTAGACCGCACGCCATAGGCAGCGATCAGTAATATCTTTCTCATGGCTCGGGAACAAAAGCTGCAAGAGAAGGTTGCAAGCCCACAAGGTCATCATTGAGAAGGAGATATTCTAATGGGTCGTGGCATTCTACTCTGGCTACTCGGCGTTCCGCTGCCAATCATCATCCTGCTCGCGATTTTTGTACGCTAGGAATGTCGATGTCCCTTTCTCAACCCGCAGATGTCACCCCTATCGAGTCATCGAAGCCAGCGATTTCATGGGGCCCGATCTTTGGAGGCGCTATTACCGCGATCGGTATCACTCTGATCCTCTTGCTCTTAGGATCAGGCTTTGGCTTGACGATGGTCTCGCCGTGGTCAGGCGAAAGCAGTTCTGCGACAACCATCGGTGTAACGGCAGCCATCTGGCTTGTGGTCGTTCAATGGCTATCATCAGCACTTGGTGGATATCTTACTGGTAGATTGCGCACAAAGTGGGCAGCCATCCATACAGATGAAGTTTTCTTTCGAGATACAGCACATGGATTTATGAGCTGGGCGTTGGCGACCATTATTGTGCTTGGATTTCTCGCGTCATCTCTCACATCGCTTGCCGGGGCGAGCGCGCGTGCCGTAGGAAGCGCAACCTCCACTGCATCTATGGCGGCGACACAGACAGCGGCATCTTCGACAAGTGGGGAAAACTCATCAACCTCCTACTTCACTGATGCCCTATTGCGCCCCGAGCAGGCATCGGCGCAGGCGCGAAGCGATGATGGCGCAGCGACGGCTGAGGTATCTCGTATCCTTATCCATGGGGCGGCGAGCGGCGGCGTTCCAGATGCAGATAAAACCTACATCGCAGGTATCGTCTCGGCCCGCACCGGTCTCAACGAAGCCGATGCACGGGCGAGAGTTGATAACGTCCTCAATCAGATCAATGACGCGAAGCAGAAAGCGCAGCAAGCAGCTGATGCTGCTCGCAAAGTCGCGGCAACGACAGCTATCATCGGCGCAATCTCCTTGCTCGTTGGGGCTTTCATTTCATCGGTTGCTGCTGCCCTTGGCGGAAAACAGCGCGACGACGAGGAAGATCTTTTCGTCACGGGGCGGGCTCCCCGGGTCTAACTCTTTGGCATGGGGTTTTCGGACCCCATGCTTCTTCTCAGTTAAAGCCGTTATTTCGTCGAAACACGTCAAAGGGCCAAGGCAAAGTTAAAGGTTCTGACACATTTCTGCTTCGCCCTATCCTTGTCCTGGAGAGCGTGCGGCAGTGGAAGCGGATAAAGGGCTCGGCGTCTCGCCGCGGCTCGCGAAACCGCGGAGAACCTCTTACTATGACATGCACGACAGGAGATGTGAGACAACCTTCACACGCGTTTGACCTCATACCGTGTCATGCGCTTAGCGCATTTTAAGCATGGTCCATCTCAAGCATGGTCAGGGCGTTTTCAATGGCTGCTCCGGAGGCAGTGTTGTCAAGAACGCACCAGCCATCTGGAGCAAGTCGCTCCAAGTTCGCACGCAGCTCATCATCGCTATAGCTCGAGTAGTACATCCTCGGTTTCCCGTGGAGGCGAACATACCTTGCCGGGCGGTCAAAGTCCGCCGCGGGCCACACCGGTGCCGGATCGGCAAGAACGCGGTCGATCTTGAATTTCCTCAATAACTCAAGCGCTTCGGACGACATCCAGCTCTTGTGCCGGACCTCGATCACGAGCTGCCCGTCATCTTCATTTCGCATCTCTTGGAACGCGACGTCGAAGCGTTGCGGATCAAAAGCCAGAGACGGCGGGAGCTGACAAAGCAGCGGCCCGCGCTTCGTTTCAAGTGGCGCAATATCATCTAGGAATATCTTGAACAGAGGTGTGATGTCCCTCATCGCCTGAGCATGAGTGATGTCTTTGGGGATCTTTATTGCAAAGCGAAAGTTGTCCGGTACGGCCTCTGCCCAGCGCGCATAGGTCGCTTGCTTGTGACGGCGGTAGAAGGTCGAGTTGATCTCAACGCCGTCAAATACGGAAGCATATCGTGCTAAGCCGCTTCCCTCATGTGCGAATTGACCTGCCACCTTCTTGGGGATCGACCAGCCCGCTGTTGCGATAATTGGCACGTTTGTTCTCCTGATCCAGCGCTCGTTTCGAACGAGGACATCAACAACAGTGTTCCAAACGCATGCTCGCAGTCGCGGGAACCGCATGCTCAAAAGAACGTTTAGTGAACAGACAAAGGAGGAAGTGATGAGTGACAATCCCAAGACTGATACGGTTTCCAATACACAAAAGGATCCCGACGATTGGGTCAGCGGCGATGAGCCGATGACTGGCGCGCAGCGTTCTTACTTGAAGACATTGTCCGAGCAAGCACATCAGCCTGACGTATACGCCGACGATCTCACCAAAGCCGATGCCTCAAAGCGCATCGATGCGCTGAAAGAAAGCCTGAAATTGGATTGAGAAACAGGTTTAACGGGTCGACATCAATGCGCTGCAACGACGTTCAGTTGCCAAATCGCCGAACGAAGCTCACTTGGAAGGATGGGTTTCGAAAGCAACGGAATTTCGGGATCCGCTAGGTCTTCTGCCACCTTGGGCAGCGAGTGACCCGTCATGACCACGACGGGCACTTTCCATCCCGCCTGCTCGCGCACAGCAGCAATACATTCCTTGCCCGTCTGTCCTCGACCTAGATCAAAGTCAGTAATGAGGAGATCGCAGGGGTCGAACGAAGCCGGAATAGCTATTTCCGCCTGTACGATGAAACCCCATTGTCGCAACAATGTCGCTGTCGCAAGAAGAACGGCCTCGTCATCCTCGACGAGCAGGATTCGCAAACCGGCAATTTGATCCCCGAAGACTATAGGCGCTGAAGAAGGCCTTCTGCTCCCCAGTGACGGATCGGCAATTTGGAGTCCGGAAATACAGACAGATGTGCCAGAGCCGACGACCGACCGCAAGTCAATGCGCAAACTCATCACGTCGATGAGGCGCTTCACGATGGCCAAGCCTAATCCAATCCCTTCGACGTCCTTCTCTCCCCGCCTGTGAACTCTGTAGAACTCGTCGAAGACACGCGACTGGTGCTCCAGCGCAATGCCGGGGCCCTGATCGTAGATTTCGATCGCCAGGTTTTCGCCCTTACGTCGGCAGCCAATCAAGATTCTGGACCCTGCGGCATACTTGATGGCGTTGCTGAGAATATTCTGCAAGATTGTGCTCAGCAGCGATCGATCGACCACGACATGATGTCGACAGGGCACGAGAGTAAGTTGCGACCCGGCTCGTCGTATAGCCTCCTCGTTTTGGCTGGCAACCTCGCCGATAACCTCATTGATCGGAATTGTCTCGGGCTTCGGCGTTAGCTTGCCACTGTCGAGTGCAGATATATCCAGTAGCGACTTGAACAACCGTGACACGCTCTTCAGAGACCGATCGATATTATCGACCATGGCAATATCATGCGGCTTCAGATCAGAATTCCTGAGGCACGCGGTAAAAAGACTAATCGCGTGAATGGGCTGTCGGAGATCATGACTTGCATGAGCCAGAAATCGCGATTTGGAGAGGTTTGCCTCTTGCTCTGCTGCATAGGCGCTCTGCAACCGCAGCAGAAATGCCAAGGTGTAAGACGGTGCAAGGACTGCCATCACCACAAAGGTCAAAACCACATAGGGATTTTGTTGCCAGTAGACGTTAAAGTACGTGCTGATTGCGAGCGAGCAAAGGGCGAGTGCAGTGGCGGGCAACAAAAAGCGCGGACCAAAGCGCAACCCGACCACCACCGTGTGCCAAACCACGAGCGCCGCAATAAGGAACAGTGGAGCACCGCCGATGGACATCGCTATCGTGCAAAACGTGTAGTCGAGGACCAAAACAATGCCGCGGCGCAGCTTGTTGACGCCAGGCTTAGCAACAATCCAGCCCAACAGCACAAAAGCGTAAGGAACGTAGAAGCCGAAAAGTACGTAGAAATACTTGCTTTCAGGCGGGGTAGCGCCCCTCGATATCAGGGGGAGTATGTAAGCCATGGCAATAAACAGAACGATGATGCGCATGATTGCTTGCGCTCGTTCGGTATCAAATGCGGCATCATTACGCATGCCAAAAAGGCGGATCACTCTAGAATACTTCAAGGTTCGTCCGATTAAAGTTTTCGCACAAATTCAAGCCGGATCGCTCGCCCAAGAGTGCGAAGCCGCTCCAATTATAACAACAGCCGGCATCTCCCGCTGTAGAGTCATTATCATTTCGAAGTCTTCAGAAACACAGTTTGATGTATTGGGAGTTATTGCAGGGAGAAGCCGACCGGATTTTTGGGAAAATTGGTAGTATCAAATAGACAGCGTCGCAAGACACTGCCAGTAAACCCGAGAGAGTGAATGACGGATCCAATCCTCCGCGCGTGTGCCTGGCGCCCTCATATCCAAGGAACCAAGCTTTGCCAAGAGTGCCTTATCTAGGTCAGGGACGACATTCTCTTCAACGCGGCGACGACCTCACCATGATCATATGGTTTTGGAAAGAACACCGTGCGCGCTGGGATGCTGCTGTCATCCAGTCGAAACTTTCCTGATGTAATGATGATTTCAATGGGAGGCCAGCGATTACGGATGGCCGCCGCCAACTTCAAGCCGCTCATTGAACCGGGCATATCGATGTCTGTGAAAACGACGATTATATCGGTACGAGCCTCAAGGATGGTGATTGCCTCATCGGCATCGCGTGCTTCGATAGGCTCGAACCCTGCCTCCTCGACAAGATCTAGCGCCATCATCCGGAGAAGCGGTTCGTCTTCCACCACCAGAACCGGTTTCCTCTTGGGTTGCTGATACTGGTTCATTGTCATTCCGTATGCTGTAGCTGCGTCAGTCTCGCTTTCATTTCGGCGCAAAAGCCGGTGTCATGATAACTCGTCTCAACACCGCCTGTTCCGATCAGGCCCATACGAATTAGCTTGGACCCGAAGCCCTGCCTCGATGGCGCTTGAGCCGGCGGACCGCCAATTTCCCGCCAAACAAGTTTGAATTCTGCATCAGGCTCTGTTCCGCCCACAAACCAGCGAAGCTCTACATGTCCAGTTGTGTTCGAAAGCGCTCCATATTTAACGGCGTTGGTTGCAAGTTCGTGCAGCACCAGCGAGAGCGACAAAGCGCCTTTTGGACCGATGGTGATGTCCGGTCCTTCAGCGACTAGTCGCTCGCTCGAAACAACCCGGTGCAAAGTAGAGGCAATCAGCCGTCCGATTGGCGCCGAGTTCCAGTATTTGTCAAAAAGGATATCATGTGCAGAGCTGAGCGCTTGGATGCGGTTGATGAGAGCATCGACCGGCTCGCGATCGGTGACAGACCGGAGCGTCTGTGTTGCGATCGCCTGCACCATCGCGAGGGTGTTTTTGAGCCGGTGGCTCATCTCCCTGTTGATCACTGTCTGCATTTCTTCTTCCGCTTTGCGGTCGGAGATATCGGCGACAGCGACAACCGCGCCCGTTAGTCGACCATCGGTATCTTTGACAGCTTCTCCGTCAATCGAAATCCAGATCTCCGAGCCGTCTGGCCGAACATAGCGAACTTCCAAATAAGCTTCGTCTGCTCTACCTGAGGTTATGATTGCAAGCGGATATTCCTCGGCATGGACAGCTCGACCATCCGCATGCTTTGCTGTGAAGGCACCGTATTCCTGGCGCGATTGCGCGATCAGCGCGTCATGGCCGAGCATGGCGACGATTCGACGATTTTGCATCACGATCCGGCCGGAAGGAGCTTCGGCCAGCAAGACGCCAACCGGCATACTTTCGATGACGGTCTGAAGCTGCTTCTGGCGATTTTCCAGTGCAGCTTCCATGCTCAGTCGCTCAGTGACGTCGAGAAATAAGATGACGAAGTCATCCCCGTTCAGAGGATGGACGTGTCCCTCATAAGTCCGTCCGATCGCTCCAACTTGCCGCACGAAGATATTAGGACGTCCGGTATCCACCACGCTGGCAATGTCCGTGATCCATGCCTCCTCGATATCAGGAAATAGTCCACGGATTGTCCTGCCGGCGACGTTCTTGACTGGCATTCCTAAAAGTTCACCCCAGGCCCGATTGACCTTCTTATATCGCCAGTCGATGATCCCACCCTCGGCGTCTCGAATGGCTGTGCCGAGAATAAATCCTTCGGACATCTGTTCGAAAAGGCCTCGCCAATAGATCTCGCTTTCGCGCAACTCGATTTCCGCTCGCTTGCGCGCGGTCACGTCAGTCACGAGAGCGGCAATATGATCGTCGTCCAGCTTACGAATGCGGTTCTCGAACCATCGGCCGCCGAGCGCTGATACCGTATTCTCATGCTCGACGACCTCTCCTGTCGTCAGGACACGATCGTATGGCGGAAGCATTTGCGGCAGAGCTTCCGGAACGAGATCGGACAATCGGGTACCGACCACCGCGACTGCAGAAAAACCGGTAAGGCGCTCGAACGCCGGATTGATTTCTTCGAATTCGACGTCAGTCAGCTGCCCGGAATTGCTGCGGATCGCACGAGCAACATAATAACCCTCCTGCATATCTTCGAAGAACCTGCGATAACGCACTTCGGACAGGAAAATAGAGATTTCGCGCTCCACAACTTTGGCAAGCGACTTCAGGCATGCAAGATCATGAGCACTCCAGTCGCGTGGCTGCGTATCGATTGCCGCAAGGGCACCGGCGATCTCTCCTGTCGGCAAGGCAACTGGAACACCGAGATAGGCAACGACACCAAGATCGCCAATCGCCAAATTCTCTCTGACGAGGTCATGAATGGTTGCGTCAGAAACCGAAAAAATATCGTTGGTCTCGACGACATGCTGACAGAACGAGTGGGTCATTGGCGTCTCGCCACGCGATGCCCAAGGCTCAGGGAGACCGCAATGTCCAGCAAAGACCTGTCGATCAGCATCGACAATCGAAATGATCGCGACCGGCACGTCCAGCATGGTGCGAACATGGTCAGTAAGCACACCAAATTGCTCCTTGCCAGGTCGGCTAAGGAGACCGCTTCGACGCAAGACCGACAGTCTGCTGGTAGAATTTATGCCTGACAAGTTACTCATGCATGGCGGTATCTAGGCAACATCTGCGAATCGCCAAGGGAACATTACAAGATATACTGCTTTGTCTGCAAAAATCTTGGTAGGCTATAAAACGGGAGCCTTCTTCTTAAGTTTATCTGACCGTTTTACCTTTTCGGGGCCGTGCGACCGACTCTCTAGCATACAGACGCGCGCTTCGCGACATCAAATGAGCCGGCAACGTCCTCAAGAGATTGTACGTCAACGCTGAACCAATTCTACACGACGATTTTTGGCTCGTCCCGTTTCGTTCTCATTGCTCGCGACTGGCGCGTAAGGTCCAATGCCCCTCGCCTGCAGCCGACTCGCCGCTATGCCAAACTTTTCTACCAGTGCTTTAACCACAGCGGCCGCACGAGCTTGCGAAAGGTCAAGATTTCGATTGAGATCTCCAGTGCTATCGGTATGACCGACAATATAGACTTTTCGCGTGGCATCCTGCTTTAGGAATACCGCCATTTGCTCGAGCGTCTTATCCGAGCCTGGGGTAAGGTTTGCCTTATCCGTCTCAAACTCAATGCCATAAAGCGCGACATGACCATCCTTCGTGATCCCATCGCTCATGGCATTCGCATCTACTGTGACCTGTCCCGCTTCTATGGGACGCCCTTCAACAGTCTGCAGCAAAACGCCAACCTGTTTTCCGTCATCCTGACTAACGAGCAAAGACACATCGACCGGTCCTGTTGGTCCGTCAATATGCGCTGTTAGAGAGCGGACATTGTTATTTGTCGCACTCAGAAGGTCGATTGCAAGATTGACGAACTCGCCCCCCATCGTATTGATGACGGGATCAGCAAGTGTCGTGGCGAAGCTATAGCCTCCGCAGGTTTCTGCATCGCACTCGAAGGTCTCCTGGAAGCCGGCTGCCGCTAAGCTTCTCTCATAGTTACGAAAGACTTCGAGCGCAGATTTTCCTTCCGGGACAGCGTAAACTATGCTCGTCAAGCGCCCTTCAACAATCTGACTTTTCAGGAAATGCGTTTTCTGATCGGCGTTGTAGGGGCCAAACGGTAGGGCAAACGAGTCATAATCCTGCTGCCGATAACCGATGATAGACGCTCCTTTGAACCGAGAAATGAGTGCGCTGTCTTTGCTGCCTTTGACGTCCTTCGAAGGACCCTCGGCCAAGGTTATGTTCGGGAAAGCCACAATGATCGTGAGGATGATGGAAGTGACGCAATTGTTTTTCAGTTTCCGCAAGCCTATTTGTCTCCTCTATATTCGCCCTTGAGAGATCGGTAGAAAGCCGGGGTTTGTAATCCAGCGCTCGATCTTTTCGAGAGACACGGGTTTTCTTTTGGAGCCTTTTAAAGACGTTGTCCTATCGACGTGGCAACTAGACTAAATGCACTATTCGCAAGCGCGTGCGGTAAGAGATTGAGCGCAACACGAAAGCTTGCGGCATCTGACAAGCGAGAACAACGCACGCCCTCCCCGTGATCGTACCGCGAGGGAAGCGATCACTTTGGGTAGAAGAAACAACTAGTACATTTGTGCTAGTTCCCACCTTACAGTGTCTTCGCCTAGAAGGTCTGCCAATACCTCACGAAATGGGCGGTCTATGACCGCGCATTGCATCTGGTTCCTGATCATCAGGATGCGGACGCCTGGGCTGGCAGATATCGCTAACGCTTCCTCACCTTGCCGGGCCGGGAGTTGGAAGGGAGACGGATAGTGTCGAAGCCATGGTTGGTTCTCCCATGGAGCAGTCCCGCGTTCGGGAATATCTGCGATCTGTGGGACGCGTTTGCCATTCGCCCGACGGTTCGTGCTTGTCATTCCCCTGCGCCCAACTTGGTCGCTCCGCCTTGCCAACCGGATAATGCTTGTCCGAACGAAGGAGTTTGGCGGTGCTGAGTCAACAGGCGAATAAACTAGACGGGTATAGAGGCGAAAAACGGCACGCTACCATCCGTGCAACGGTTATCGGCGTTGTCTGCCTCTACATTTTAACGACCACCTTTCTCGGTCATCCCCTCCCCGGCGGTATGTTCATCGCCTGTGTGGTGACGGTCCATTGGATGCTATCGTGTGGTCTGGTGGTTTGGATCCATCGCAGACCCGGCGAAAGCCGTCCGCGTCACTATGTTATGATGCTGCTCGATATCAGCGGCATGACCTATATGATGGCGGTTGGCGGCGCGCCGTTCTTACCACTCTACACTGTGATGCAGCGGCTGGTGGTGGCCAACGGTCTGACCTATGGCCGCAGCTCGATGAAAATCTGTACCGCAACGGCGCTGTTGTCGCTCACGGTCGTGACATACTTCAACAATTACTGGCACGAAAATCCGTTCATGGTTGTCACGCTGGTAAGCGGCATGGTTTTGGTCCCGGCTTACATATACACGATGCACAAGAAGCTCGAGGTGGCCTACGAACGTGAGCAAGACGCCAACAAATCGAAATCGCGGTTCCTTGCACAGGCGAGCCATGATCTGCGACAGCCCGTGCATGCCATCAGCCTCTTTATCGCTTGTTTGCGTGACGCGAAGTTACGCGCGGAAGAGCTAAAGCTCGTGGAGAGTATTGATCGCTCTCTTCAAAGCGTGTCGCGGCTGTTCAAGTCGCTGCTTGATATCTCGACGCTGGACAGTGGCAAAGTCACTCCGACGATTGAGGCAGTTACGATCAACGACATCATCGATGATGTGCTCCATCAGAACTCGGAAGCAGCTCAAAGGAACAAGTGTGAACTGCGCATCATTGGCTGCAGTGCAATCGTGAGGACTGACCGCACGCTCTTTTCAACAATGCTCCAGAATATCGTCAACAACGCCATCAAATATGCACCAGGCAGGGAAATCTTGATTGGATGTCGCCGACGCGGCAACACTCTTGCCGTACAGGTCTTCGATCGAGGGCCCGGAATCCCTTATGAACACCAAGCAAAGGTCTTCGACGAATTTCATCAGGTGCGTGCACGCGGCGACAAGGACGTGGAAGGTGTTGGGCTTGGTCTTTCCATCGTGCGCAGGCTCGGCGGCGTGCTCGATATTGACGTCAAGCTCCGTTCGCTTCTCGGGCATGGCACCTGCGTCACGCTTTCGAACTTGGAGATCTGTGCGCAAGCAGAGCTAGCGCCGCGCCCAATCCAAATTTCTGAGACCGACCTGGCCCAAGGCTTGCGCGTTTTGCTTGTCGATGATGATGAGGCCGTCCTGACAGCGACCGCCCACCTGCTTCGAAAATGGGGATGTAAAGTGGAGACGTCGCTTGCTCCCCCAGATCAAGTCTCGGAGATCGATCTTCTCATTACTGACTTCGACCTCGGCAATGGGGTTACGGGAAAAGAGTGCATCGAGCAGGTTCAGCGGCTCGCCCGCCGGCCTGTTTCGACCGTCGTGATGACCGGTCATGATCAGGACCGCGTGCGCGACGACCTTGCGGAAGCGGAGGTCCCAATCATGGCGAAACCAGTTAGGCCGGCAGAACTTCGTTCGATTCTTCTGGTTCAAGCCGTGAAGGCGCGCTCTCGGCAGGCTGCCCCGCGTATCACCGCCTGATCATCTGCGGCGAAATTTGGCCGGGGGCAGCGGCACCTCATGCACTGCTGCGTAGCCGATTCTTGGTCATCTTTGCCTAAGTGACTGGTGGGAAGCACTGCCGCGTCTGCGTAAGCCACGGGACGCTCACATCATTGGTGCTAAGACGTTGAGGCATCTTACAGATGAAAACAATGCGATCAGGCAGAGCCCACGTGCACCGCAAAAAGCCGCAGTGCAGCGGCTTCAATGCACGGTTTCCAATTCGGACATCGTCTTTCGAGCCTCGCCTAGTACACCCGTTCTAATGGAATAAGACCCCGCACTATGCTCAATGCGATATCTCTTCACGTTTCTGAGAGCTGGTGTGAAGCGCCGGCATGACGCATTTTGAAATAACGCAGGAGATACCTTTGAGGCCGCTGTCCATCACACAGATCCCCGCCAAGCTTCTTTCCAGCTCAACCGCATTAACGACATTTCGTGGCAGCTTTTTGACCATGTCTGCTGTTGTCGCACTCAGCACGCCGGCTGCCTTTGCTCAGCAGGTCAACTATATCCAGGACAGTGGTAGCGTTCAGTGGACGACCGATCAGGTTATCACGGGCGACATGATTATCGGACTGAACAACAAGGGCGTGAGCGCCACGATCACAGATGGCGCGAAGGTCTCTGTTGGATCGGATGCCATGATTGGTAGTTCAGATACCTCTGAAGGCACCGTAACTGTGTCCGGAGCCGGCTCAGAACTGACGGTGGTGCGGACAAACTCTGTTTTGGGAAACACCCTCACAGTTGGCGGCAATTGCCTTTCGATCGTTTGCCCGTTCGGGGGCGTCGGGACACTGAATGTCCTCGATGGCGCAAAAGTTGATGCCAAGAGCATCAGTCTCGCCGCCGGGGGAAATTCACGCGGTTATCTCACGGTCTCCGGCGCAGGCACAATCTTTTCCGCCGACAACTTCGCCGCGAACGCCGATAATGACGGCAATGCTACGTTAGCAGCTCGGCCTTCTTCATTCTTGACCATCGAAAACGGCGCTACCGTTGCTACAAAATCCGCCGGTTTTAGTATTGCCGATACTGACGGTGTCGCGAATATGAATATTCGCGGCTCAGGAACCAGCTGGATCAACAGCAGCGGCGCCGCCGTAGGTGGAGCGCTCACGGTCAGTGAAGGCGCGAACTTTCAGACAAAGTACCTTAATATCGATACAACCGGCGAATTGTTGACCACTGGGGCTAACACCACGACGACGGTGACCGACAATCTTGACCTTAAGGGAGAATTGGTTGTTTCTGATGGCAGCAAGCTGAACGTCGCCAACACCGTTAAGCTGACAAACGATGCGTTTTTGATCTTCGGCGGACGGGTCGATAATACAAAACTGTACGCCAATCCCGTTGCCATTGATACCCGTGCGGCAGGCAGCATCAACCCAGAAGCCGTCATTGATTTCGGCAAATCGGAAACCGCTCGGGTTGTCTTTAATCACACCAATAGCGACTATCAGTTCGCGAACAAGCTGATCGGAAACGGTTCAATTGCCAGCCTCTCGGGCAGTACCACTGTCACCGGCGACCTGACCAATTTCAGCGCGCATGATGCTGTTGCTGGCGGCATCATCGTTGATGGCGGCAGCACGCTCACCATCAAAGGCGATCTCGGTACGAAAGTTGCCGCCGATGATCCCACCCTCCCATCCAGCAATCAAATTTTTATTAAAAATGGCACGCTTGTCATTGGCGGGGAAACCGGGAACACGATTGCGAATTTTACCGGGCAGGAGTTTTACACCAGCAGAGTTCAGGTGTGGGGTGACTTTGTCCGCGACGCAAATGGTCTTCCTAAAGGGGCTTACGGGACCCTAGCAGGCAATGGCACCGTGGGAACAACATTTGTCGACACTGGCGCAACGCTCTCTCCGGGTGACAGCAATAATCGGCTTGGCGCAATTGTGGTCAAGGGTCAGCTCGCTTTCAATGACGGTTCTATTTATGCTGTTGATGTCGCTGGCAATGGTCAAAGCGACAGCGTGTCCGTGGAGACGCTTAAGACGCCGAACGGAAACATTGTAAATGGCGTCTGGCAGACTGTAGATGGCGGCGGAACAACGCTGATTGGCAAAAACGCCACAGTTCAAGTCACTGCTCTTGATGCCGCCACAAGCTACAAAACGGGCCAGACCTATACCATTCTAAAGTCAGCCGGCGGAATTCAGGGCAGCTTCGCACAAGCCGTGTCAAAATCTGCGTTCCTTGACGTAGCGTTGGATCAACAGCAAAAGCAGATCGACCTAACGATCGCTGTGAAGGATACGGGTACGTCTCCTGGTGGCCCCACAAACCCGGGTAATCCGACCAATCCAGGAAACCCAACCAACCCTGGCAATCCCACCAACCCGGGTCAGCCGAGCAATCCGAACCCACCCGGCAACTCGGGCACCGGTCTTTTTGACAGCGTAGCGGAGACAACGAACCAGATCTCGGTTGCACGTTCCTTGAACACACTGCAGCAGAGCGGAGACAGCCTCTCTCTCTACAACAAGCTTCTCGTTCTTGACGCGAACGAGGCACGCGGCGCTTTCGACCAGTTGTCAGGCGAAGGCCATGCCGCCGCAAAGTCGGCGATCATTGTCGGGTCCGGCCTTGTCCGTGATGCCACAAACGACCGCCTTCGTGCAGGAACGGGAGATGCGGTGGCAAAGCCCGTTCCCGTCATGAATTTCTGGGACGATGGTCGTTGGGGTAAGGAAGATCCGATGTCTGCCGTCATCAAGCAACCAGCCCAGCCGCTATGGTCCATCTGGGGGCAGGCCTTCGGGTCGTGGAGCGATATTGACGGTCACAGTGGCGTGGCGGGTGTCGGCGTTGCCACAGGCGGTATCATCACCGGTATCGATACTTTGATCGATGGTGACACGCGTCTCGGCGTTTTCGCAGGGTACAGCCGCACGGGAGCAGATTCAGGCAGCCGAAGCACCTCTACGGATAGCGATAACTACCATGTAGGTGTTTATGGCGGCACGCAGTGGGATGCTGTGTCATTGCGCACAGGCATTTCCTACACGTTCCACGAAATCTCAGGCCGCCGCTCGGTCGACTTTGCGGGACTATCAGATAACCTCAAGGCGGACTACAACGCGGGGTCCTTCCAGGCCTATGGCGAACTCGGCTATAAGATAAAGACTGGCTTTGGAGCGTTCGAACCCTTCCTGAATTTGGCCAATGTGACACTCCACACAGACGGCTTCACGGAACGTGGCGGCATTTCGGCGCTGACGTCGAGCGGCGATACGCTGAATACGACATTCAGCACGGTCGGCGCACGCCTGTCCTCCGACTTCGATCTTGGAGGCCAAAAGGCCGTCGCGACCGGCATGGTCGGCTGGCGCCATGCTTTTGGCGATACGGATCCGACCTCGCGCCTCGCCTTTGCGTCTAGCGATAGCTACGTCATCCGCGGAGCGCCCATTACGACGGATGCGATGCTTGTGCAGTTCGGTGTCTCGATGGACCTTACGAGCATGGCCACCATCGGCGTCTCCTATAACGGAGCCTTCAGCAGCGACGAGACGGTCAACGGCGTCGATGCCAAGCTGAATGTGCGCTTCTGATGCGTTTCAGGAAGTTTGCTTTATATACTGCGGCTCTCTTGGCCGCAGTTCCAGCCCTTGCCCAAAATCCCGGCCAGGCCGCGCCGACCGCCCTTTCTGAGGTTTACAAGGATTGGACCGTCAACTGCGCAAACCAGGACGCAAAGCAAGATTGTGCGTTCTCTCAGTCTCAGGCAAACGGTAACGGCCAACGGATATTGACCATCGAAGTTCGTCCGACTGAAGAGGGCGGCCTCAAAGGCAATCTCGTGCTGCCTTTTGGCCTCAGGCTGGAAAGAGGCGCCACCTTTGCCGTCGACGACCTTCCGCCTGGTGCCCCTGCCCGTTTCAGGACCTGCCTGCCAATCGGCTGCGTCGTCCCGCTCATTTTCGTCGATAAGACCGTCAAGTCTCTTCGTGACGGCAAGGCTTTGAAGGTCGTCGCCGTTTCAAATGACGGCGATAAGGAAATACCGTTTTCGATATCTTTGCAGGGCTTCAAGGAAGCTTTGGACCGCACAATCGCACTCACCAAGCCGAAATAGGCACGGCGGCAGAACGCAATATAGTTCTGAACCGACGAGCGCTCGGTTCAGAAGACTTTCGGAAGGATAAGACATTGCATCTCACAATTGGGAAGCTCGCTCTCATAGCGCTTTCGCTGCCCGTACTTGCCTCCAGCCAGAGTTTGGCACAGTCTGATCTTCGGCAGGAGCAAGTCGATGCGATCATTGGGATCGGCAGCCAGATGCGTGCGGCGGCGGAGGCTTGTGGTGGCTTTAGCGTAGAGGAGCTAGATCGCCAGAAACAGAAAGAAAAGGCCTTCACCGCCTCTATGGGAATGACCGCCGCAGCCTATGACAAGGCATTCAACGAAAACTATGAAGCCTCACGGGTGAAGATTGCGGGCATGTCGGCAACCCAAAAGCAGCAGTTTTGTCAGGAGATGAAGAAGACCTGGCAAAGAAAATAGCCGAAGAAACGATGGTCATCTGCCGCTTGCCAAGCATTCACTCGTCTCACCCTTACGACTTGATCTTTATCAGGTTCGAACCCGCAGGGCCTTTTCGGTTCGGTCGGCAATCTGCGTGACCGCATAGGCAATGACCATGTAGATGACCACGGCGACAAGGAACGCTTCGAGGTAGTAGAAATTCAATGCAGCTGTCAGCTGCGACTGCGCAAAGATATCGACGACCTCGATGGCAAAGCCAAGTGAGAGCGCCTTCATGATCACCATGAACGAATTGGCGAGATCCGGAATTGCAGCAACGATGACCTGAGGAAGCATGACACGCCGAAAAAGCTGACTCTTCGTATACCCAAAAGAATAAGCGGCATCGGCTTGCCCGGTATCGAAGGAATTCAATGCACCTTTGACCACTTCAGCCTGAAACGCCGCAACGCACGCGGTCAAGGCAACGATCAACGTCACCCAATTTGGCGTTGAGTGCCCATTGTAGTCGACACCGACAAGCGAAGCGAGAAACTTCAGTGTCGAAGGCAATCCATAATAGGCGAGGAAGATCACAATCACCATCGGCACGCCCTTGAAGGCGACCTTGTAAGCGACGACAAACTGGCTCAAAACCGGAATACGCCGGTATTCGATCATCGCAAACAAGCTTCCGACAACAGTCGAGAGCAAAAAAATGATAAGCGCCATACCGAGCGTCAGCGGAACGGCGCCGAGGATTTCATAGAGGTCCGGGAGAAGAACTTCACTGTCAAACATCGGTTTTCTCCGTTCAGACGCTCGCCATTAAGGGCGCGCGAACTGTCTTTGCACCAGGCACATATTTGCCGGATCGGCGTTCGAAGATCCGCACGATAGCCCAGGCGATGACGCAAAGGATCGAGTAGAGCACGGCGAGAACGAGATAAGTCTCGAACTGATACTGATTATAATCGCGCTCCATAACGAGGTGTGCAGTCGCCATCACGTCAGCTGCGCCGATATACATCACGAGCGCAACGTTATGGATGAGATAAATGATGGAATTTCCATAGCCGGGAAGCCCGATGTGGACGGCCTGAGGCGCGATCACCCGCAACAGTTTCTGTCGGAACGTATAACCAAGGCTGTCGGCAGCGTCATGCTGTCCCCTTTCCACCGCGAGGTAAGCTGGCCGCATGACCTCCGATAGATAACCACCATGATAAAGGCTGAGCCCAAGCATTGCTGCGAAGTTTGGGGAAACGAAATCGTCAACGCCGAAAATGCCAACAAGAATAGGCAGTCCGTAGAAAGCGACGAACAACTGCAGCACAACCGGAACGCTCCGGGCATAGGAAACGTAAAGATCTGCCAGCTGGCTGACGACCGGTACTCTCCTTACGCGGAACACGGTCGCGATCAATGCCAGCAAGAAGCCGGCGCCCATAGCCGTAAACGTGATCGCAAGCGTCAACGGCAATGCCGCCAGCAGCTCGGGAATCATGATCGATAGGTCCACCTTGGACTCCTTCTATCCGGTGTGGCTTGGGCGCCGACAGCGCTGATTGGCGTTACTTCATGTAAGTGGTGATGTCCTCGCCGAACCACTTCTGAGATAGCTTGGCGAGTGTGCCGTCAGTTTTCAGCTCTTTCAGAGCCTTCTCGACGTCAGCAGAAAGGGCTTTGTTTTCTTCAGAGCGATGGATCAAAACGAAGGTCTCGTTGATCGCAACAGGCTCGCTGGCCTGAACATTAAGCTTCTGCTGGTCGATGACCGTCTGCTCGCCAAGGTTCGAGGGCAGAACCAGAGCATCATACTTGCCGTTTTCCACCTCTTTAAGACGGTCAGGATAAGGAATACCAGCGCTCGATGCCGTCACCTGGATCTTGTAATCCGGGTTCTTCTCCTGCCACGCCATCGCGAATTTGTAGATGCCGCCGCCTGCGGTCACCGGGACGATCTTCTTGCCGACGAGATCCTTCATCTCCTTGATCCCGCTATCCTTGCGGCTGTAGATCTTAATTAGGCTTGCTCCGATCGGAGCATCAGGAATGAGGAACTGCTTTTCGCGCGCAGGGGCACGATAATATCCACCCGTCGCCATGTCGTATTTTCCGGTGGCAAGGCCTGTCTCCTGCGCAATATCGGCTGCGCCTTCCATCACGAACTTATACTGCGGCAGCTTGGCATTGATGGCTTTCAGAACATCAGGCTCATAACCCTGCGGCTCCACACCGATGGCACCCCAGGACAGGGGCTTCGATTCCGCCGAAGTCGCAATTTTGATGGTACGCACATCGTCTGCGAAGGAGCTCGTCGCCAGCGCGATCGTGACGCCTGCGATGGCGAAACCGAGACTGCGGCGCGAGAGAAAACTCATCGAAGTCATGTCAGGCATCCTTTCTTGTTAAACCGCACGTTCGCTGTTGAGAAACTGTGCGAGGCGGGGGTTGGCGGGATTGTCGAAGATCTCATTCGGGCTGCCGTCGGCCGCGACCACGCCGCGATCCATGAAGACAATTCGGTTGGAGATGTTCTTGGCGAACTGCATCTCGTGCGTAACGAGCAACGAAGTAATTCCGGACGAGGTGACATCCTTGATTACTTTTAACACCTCGTTGACCAGTTCAGGGTCCAAGGAAGAGGTCGGCTCGTCAAAAAGTATCACGTCAGGCTTAACGGCGAGCGCGCGCGCAATCCCGGTACGCTGAAGCTGTCCGCCCGAGAGCTGCGAAGGATAATTGTCAAGCTTGTCCGACAGACCGACACGTTCAAGCTCCTGCAGCGCAATCGCGCGCGCCTCATCTTTGGACTTTCCCTGCACGACGACAAGCGGATCCATAACATTCTGGATGACCGTCATATTCTTGAAGACGTTAAATTGCTGGAACACCATGGCTGTCCGCAATCGGATCGCCTGCACGGCACTTTTGTCCGGCTTGGCAAAGTCCATCGCGATGCCGTCCAATTCGATCTGTCCTGATTGCGGTTTGACGAGATGGTTTATGCATTTGAGAAGAGTTGTCTTCCCCGTCCCGCTGGGTCCGATGATGGACACGACGTCGCCCCTCTTTACCAAGAGATCAACGCCGTTGAGGATCTGCGTTGCACCATAGGCGAGTTTGAGTTTCTTGATTTCGAGCATCGGTGATCTCAAATCCTCTCGGGAACTATAGCGGCAGGTTCTTGATCAGGAGCCCACTCGTCTCCGAGCAACTCCGGTGTATCGAAGGCCTGAAGGTTTTCGAAATGGCGCTCTCGATCTTCCACGAAGAGCGATCTTACAATTCCTCGAGCAAGCCGATCGGCGCCTTCGCTAATCGCGGGGATGTCTCCCGTCAGTTTGCCGTGGCTAAGCGTAGCCGGGAAATTGAAGCAATGGATCTTCGAAAGGACGGGGCATGACCCTGGCGTTTTTTCGAGAAACTCAAAGGCTTCTCCAAGATCTGGCGAGCCTTCAAGTTCGGGATTTGCCATACCCGGAGGTGTTGGAAAACGATCGCGCCACAATCTTATGGATGGTTCGAAGGCTGCAAGCTCGCACCGGTTACCGAGATCGATTTTAAACCCAGTGGCGAAGATCAGGAAGTCGAGTTCGTATCGACCTTTCGGCGTGGTCAGGATCAGGTGATCCCCCTCTTCCTGCAGCTCCTCGATTGGGCTTTCAAGATGAAGATGCGCCTGGTCGAACGAGCTGACGCGAAGAACGCTTGGCCGCGGCGGCGGGGTCTGCTCAGTCATCGCATAATCCAGGAAACGCCATTTCCATTCATCTGGAAGCCCGGCAAATCCGTGCACAACGCCCTGACTGCCAATGCCTGTGAACTTGTTAATTCGTGGCAGCTCCTTGCGGCGAACGAACATATCCAGTCTGGCGGCACCCGCCTCAAGCGCTGTCGCGGCATTGTCCATAGCTGAAGCACCTGCACCGATGACACCGACGCGCTTGCCGCACAAGGATGAAAAGTTAATATCGTCAGCTGTATGAGCCCAGAATTTTCGATCGACTGTGTTTGCAAAGGGTGGAACATAAGGACCACCAAGGCCATCGCGGCCGGTTGCAAGGACCACATGACGGGCAACCAATCTCTTGGCGCGCCCGTCCTCTTTGATATCGAGATCGAGCATTCCGTCCGATCTCGGAAGGATTCGCTCGACGCTCACGCCATTTCGCACGGGCAGCTCGAGCACCTTGCGGTACCAGATGAGATAGTCCATCCAGATCTCACGAGGAGCACGGTCGAGCAGCGCCCAGGCTTCGCGTCCAAACAGTGCTTCGTAATAGGCGCGAAACGTCAAAGCGGGCAATCCCATCGCGGGCCCGGTGAGCTGCTTCGGCGAGCGAAGCGTTCGCATTCTGGCAAAGGTGACCCAAGGACCCTCCTGCCCGGCCGTCGCTTTGTCGACAACCAAATGATTTGCAACGCCCAGCCGCTTCAGCATCCCCGACGCAACGAGACCTGCCATCCCACCGCCGATGATGACGACGTCAAGAACGGGATTGCCCTCAACCTCACGCTTTGGCACCCAGGATTTTGCTGGAAGCTCCAACCATGAAAGATCCTGCCGAAGGCGATCTTCGAGAGCCGCCAGCTCATTTGGATGGGCTGCTAGATCACTCATAGGGCGTTTCCTTCTGGGCAATGCTTTTGCCATAAACAGCATTATCCAATCCATCGACCGCGTTCGCTTCCACAAGACGACAGCCCGGTATGTCGAGCGCTTGCACGCGAACCGTTTCAATCAATGCCGTCACCGTCGGAGACTGCGGAACAACTGCAGCGGAAATCGCTCCGAAGAGGAATGGAATATGCTGATCGAGCTTTCGCAGGACAATTCCATCGAGCGGCACGCCAAATGCAGTGGCGGGCTCGATGATCGCGAAGCCCAGCCCGGACCGAACGAGGCTAAGAGCCGTGAGCGATGCATTCACATCGATCATGCGTTCGGGAACCACGCCCGCCCTGGCAAAGACTTCATTGATCCGGTGACGCAGACGATAAGGGTTGGCAAGCGTAATGATGCGGCCGTTCCCGAGGTCGGACAGACGCACGACATCCTGTGATGCAAACGGATCATTGGCGGCCATAGCGACAACACAGGGCGCTTCGGCAATCCAATGGATGTCGAGGCCAGGATGCTCCAACGGCAGACTTGATATGCCAAGATCCGCTGACCGTGCCAGTACGGCCTGAACAACGTTTTCAGCTGCGAGGGCCTGAACATGAAGATGACGAGACAAAAGTTCTGGCGCGAGAGCAACAAGCGCCGGGGGCAAGAGCCCTGCCGCAAGAGACGGCGTTGCCGCGACCGTCAGCGTTGCAGGCTCATCATTGCCGATTGCCTCGGCCCTCTCGCGGATATGGACCAGACTTGCAAGATGGCGTTCAACTTCGGCATGGAAGCGCAGGCCGCGTGAGGTTGGCTGGATTCGCCCACTGGTTCGGTAAAGCAACGCATAGCCGAGTTCGGCTTCGAGATCCTGTATAAGGCGGGAGACCGCTGGCTGTGAGCGCCCAAGCAAGCGCGCAGCGCCGGTTATGCTTCCAGCGGACATCACCGCAGAAAATGCTTCAAGCTGTCGAATATCGAATGCGTTTTTATGCATGGATAACATCAACCACCGCGCCTTATGTTTTTAAAGCATGCCTTTTCTATATTACCAAGAGACAAGAGATAATTTTTTCGCATAGTATCTCGACTGTCATGTTAAAGATGTATGGACATAATGTTCGTATCTGCTCCCCTCGCGGGAAATGGTAAAGGAGCTAGTTGTGACACTCATTGAAGCTCTTGCCGGTGTGAAACCTGGGTCTGCTCTTGCTGACGCAGTCAAGCAGCGTTCGGAAATCCTTCGTCTGAGCCAGGCGGCACATGATGCCGTGCTTATTCCCAGCAATCCCGGTGGCTTGTCTTACGGCCTCAGGGCGGCTCTTGCGGCACGCATGGCACGCCATAATGAAAATACCGAGCTTGCCGCGCATTATGAAACGCTGATCAAACGCGCCGGCGATGACCGTGTTGCCATCCTGTCAGAGCCAGGCACCAGTTTAAATGACGAACGCATTGGCGCCATCGTCAGCCATGCTGATCTTTTAACACTGGCACCGCGTGAGGCGACGCGAGGCAACATCGAAAAACTGCGGACGGCAGGTGTCAGCGACGCCGATATCGTCCGGCTTTCTGAACTTGCCGCGTTCGTCAACTACCAAGCCCGCGTCATTGCAGGTTTGAAACTGATTGGAGCAAGGCCATGAGCGAAGTCGTCCACGAGTTCACCACCACGGTCCCTCGCTGGCAGCCCTATGTCGTTCCGGTGGATCTGGAGACAGCGAGCGCCGAACAACGCGAGGCAATGCAGGTTACGCCTTCGAACAAGGGGATTTCCCCCTATGTTCTGACACTGGCGCATGATCCTGAATCCCTGGCGGTTCGCTCGCCATTGTTCAACCTGATCATGTATGGCAAAGACGGTCTTTCGCTCGGAGAGCGTGAACTTGGAGCAACCGCAGCCTCGATCGTCAATCGATGTGTCTATTGCGCAGCGGTGCATTCGTCTCGGTTCATCAACTACACGAAACGAACTGATGTCATCGACGCGATCTTTCAAGATGGGTTGGATGCAGAACTGGAAGAGCATTTGGGAGCAGTCTTCGATTTTGCTGCTCGACTATCTCCAACGCCTCCACAAGCAAGCCAAGAGGACGCGCAGGCCTTGGCGGATGTAGGTTTGTCCGATTTAGAATGCCTTGATCTTGTCTTATCGTCCGCCATTTTCGGATGGGCAAACCGGCTGATGCATACGCTGGGTGAGCCGGTGAGAGACTAATGCAAGATCACCGACTAGACAGGCTGCTCCGATCGGTCACGCTCTCCGGCGCCTTGACCAATCGACTCATCAAGACGTACAAGCCCCTCGCTGATGCCCTTGGTAACCGCAGCGGACCGTGACGGAACACCCAACGCCCGCAGCATGGCCGACACGTGTATTCGCACCGTGAATGGCGATATAGCCAAAGCGGCTGCAATTTCCTTGTTTGTCTTGCCTGCGGCAACAAGCTTGAGAACCTCCGTCTGCCGCTCGCTCAATTGGATGGCGTTGCTTTCAGGAGAGCCTTGCTCTTCGGGTAGACGGACAACGATTTCTCCCTGTCGCACCGCCATCAAAGCCGCAGAAAGTTCGTCAGGAGATACCGCTTTGTTGATAAAGCCATTGACCCCATGACCGAGCACCGCTTGAACGGTTCCGCGATCATCTGCCATTGTTAAAACCACAATTGAAGATTGCGGGAAATCACAACGCAAGGATTCAAGCTCGCCGCAGATCTTCGTACGCGAGAAGAAAAGGTCCAAAACGAACATGCTTGGCGGAAAAGGCGAGGCTTTCGCGATAGCAACAGCCTCTTCATAGGTGTCGGCCGTATGGATGACGGCATCCGGCACCAGCCGTCCAATAAGCGAAGCTAAGCCGTCACGGAAAACGGGATGATCGTCTGCAATGATAATACACTCAGGTCTCAAGGAAACACCATTTAGTATCTGTTGGCGCAAATGAAGACGAGCGATGGTCTACCCGCGGCGAGAAAGTGTTCTTTGAAACTTACCTGATGAAGATGGCACTTCATGAGAAATGAGCTGGTTTCAGTACAGGTGTTTATAAAGAGATAATCCATTGATATCCTCGAAACTGTCAGCGCCCCGAATTTTGGACAATCTAAAGGAGAATCTTTAAGTTAAGCATTCAAAGTCAATATGTGAGTTGTAGTAGCATACGGCGCTAGGGGAAACTAGTGCAAGTGTACTATTGCGTCGCCCGCGATATCGTGTCCGCTGCCGTCGAGTCTGCCGTGTTGTACCGAACAACGTCACTCGCTGTTGCCTGGGCAGCAGGCTGCTAGTCGACGCAACATGTGTCCCGGGCTGGATTACATCAGCAAAAAGCGGCGGCGACGTTTTTAAAAGATCGCGACAAGGGCCATATCCACTCTCATCTTGAGGTGGCGTCTCCATGCGCTATCGCTTTGGAGAAAAATGCGAAGCACCCCGTCGGGGTCGCAATCTATGGACGGACAAGCTAATTCAATCCAAGGTTTATGGAAGGAAGAAGATTAGCACGCGCCGAATATCTGTATTGACTGCTTGCCCTGTACCCAACAAGAACATAGCAAACGGCCGCGGCGGCAAGGACCAAAATAGCAAGGACTGGCGGTCTGATCCTTTGCGTCGGAGTGTCGGCGGCAGGCAATTGCCTACCGGTGCGTCGTGAGGCTTTTGCGTCCTTTTGATCTGGGAGAGACAATTCTTTCTCAATTAAGAACGCACGACGCTTGCGATTTCGCGCATCTTCAAGGTTGTAGATCTCGCCCATTTTCTCAAACTCTTATCGTACGACTGAAGCCTTAACACCCGGACAAACGAAGCGGGCATTCTTGCAGTTTCGCTATGCTAACAGAGAGCCAGGCGAAATCCATGAGCTAAATAGTACAAAATCCGGCAAGGCAAGATTGTAAGACGCTTCTTGGGTGTGGGCACTCGCTGCGCCTTCAATTTCTCGCTTCTGTGAGCCAAGAAGGCCTGCTCATGCTGCGATGGAGAGAGCGGCAGACAACGGGAAACGCGTTGCATCGTTATGTCTTTGTAGCGGAGCAGAGTTCGAGCACAGCATCAAAATGTCTTTGTTGCCTTGAGTTGCCACCTAATAGATAGCGTTAGAAATTGTCTTCTTTCGCAGTCAATGGTAAAGCGACCTAACTATTGAAGGGAACTCTGATCGGTGGGTCGTGCCTCAACTCTGCCATGGGATCTCCTAAGGGTCCCTGAACTGACCGAAAGTGCGCGTGCAGTTCTAAAAACCGTTGCAATCTCGGGGCCCTCTACACGTCCCCAGCTGAGCTCAGCCCTGAACTTCTCCAAGCCAACAATGTCGGCAGCGGTTAGTGAGCTGGAGCGGCATGGGCTTGTTGCGCCGGCAGGCGTCAACCGAGGTGGTGTGGGCCGCACGTCTGTCACCTATTCAGTGGCCCCGGAGGCTGGTCTTGTGATCGGCGTCGACTTCGGCACGACACAGATCCACGGAATTGCGTGCGGAATTGACGGAAGAAGGATAGCCGAAGTTGAAAATACCGCGCCGGCCGCAATGAAGGACGAGCGTTTCGAGGCGCTGGAGCGTCTGATCGCCGAGCTTTTGCAGCAGTGCCCCTCTGAGTCGCGTTTCTTGAGGGCCATTGTGATTGCCTTGCCGAACATTATATCACCTGCATTCGATCGGCTTCCAGGTAGCGATCTGCTTCTGCCGGTTCTCGATAGCATCGGCAAGACGTATGGTGTGCCGATTCTGCTGGAGAACAACGTCAATTGCGCCGCACTTGCAGAATATCATCATGGTGCTGCAAGAAGCCATTCTTTCACAATCTACATGCAGATCGGGGTAAAAGTAGGGGTTGGCATCGTCATCGATGGCAAGCTCTTTCGCGGCTTCAGAGGCGGAGCGGGAGAAATCGGACATCTTCCCTTCCCTTGGTCGGAACATGAGCAGCCAAGGCCGTCACAAGTCGAAGCTTATCTCGGCTCGGCCGCACTTCTGGAGCGCGCCATAGCGGCCTGGCCAGCGAACGAGGGACCGGCTCCGAAAAGCACCAACCAGCTCTTCTCTCTTGCTGAAGAAGGTGGAATGGCGCGCGAAATCATTAAGAGGCACGCGTGCGACATTGGTAACCTGGCGGCAGCCTGTGTTAGCCTGCTGGATCCCGAACTTATTGTCGTCGGAGGTGGCGTCGGGCAAAATCAAGTACTAATCACCGAGATCCGCGAGACGGTCGAACGCCTGTGCTGGCCAGTCGAGATCGTCAGCAGTGAACTGTTAAATCACGCCACCGCGCTCGGAGCTGTGCGTCTTGCCAGGGATTTCAGCCTGGCAAGATTGCTTGGAGAAGAAGCCAAGGCCTCCTTCCTTCATGAGGGTGATCAGTTGTCCCGCTTGGTATCAGTCTGACGATATCGGAAATTGCAAACCGGAAGGCCTGCCTCTTCCGACAAGGTTGCGATCAGTAGCTGGGCTGGGATGGCTTGCAGAATTGCCTCGCCAATCGAGGTGGAAAAACGCGGCACTGGAATGACAACCAGGTTGGGCTTTTCCTCAATATCTTGACGGGTCGTGATGATGACGGAGGGAATTCCGAAATCGGCGAGATCGGCAGCGAGCTTCACCTCACGGCCATCTCCGAAAAGCAGCACGCCGCTGTCAGCGTCATTCGGCTCCATCGGACCATGCAGAAAATTCAGGGTATCCCAGTCCTGAGCAGCGATCCTTGCGGCTTCACGGATGAGAAGGGACGCATATCCGGCCGTTCCGTAAGCGCAGCCCGCACCGACGCAATCAATCGACTTTTTTCCGGACAGAAGCCGAGCGGCACGGTCAGCGGCTGGGCGCGTTTCTTCGAGCACCTGCTCGACAAGCTTTGGCAACAGGTGCCAGTCGGCGCCGGAGGGTGTGCCGGCCTTGTCAGCCAACAAGGCGGCTGTCATCAAAGATCCAAGGTAGCTCGTCGTGTTGGGGCCGCTATCAGCGCCGCTATGCGTAGCAATCATCTGCTTGACCACACGCGAAATCGGCGTTCCGTCGGACTTGGCAATTCCGTAGGTGTGGGCAAGTGGGCGAAGCTCCATCGCTCGCGCCGGCTCTTCACTGCGCCCCGAAGCCGAAAAGGCAATATAGGCGTTCCCGGCATCTATTTCGGGATCGTAAAGATCAGTCCCTGCCAGGGCGAAGGCTCTCAGACCCTGACTGCGCATCTGGGCGGCTGCGACCACCGCTGCGTAAAGGCTCGCGCCAATGCCCGCCAGAACAACCGGACCATCGTGGATGGGTTGGACGTCCAGCGTCTCCAGTCGCTTCGTAACCGCATCGATGCAGGATTGAAGCGCGGCAGGCTGCAGTCCTATAGCCGTGCGATAGGGCTCTCTGTCATTCATGGTCATTTCCGATCATTGAGAAGAAATGCGACCGGACGCCTTGTCCGGTCGCGGGTTGGTAAGTGCTGCTCAATCGAGCTTGAGGTAATCGGCAAATCGAGCGGCATCATTGATGGTGACCTTGTCCAGCTTGTTTTCGCCCAGACCCCATTTGTCGAAGATCTTCGCGTAGGTGCCGTCGTCGATCATCGATTGCATCGTTGCCGCCAGGGCATCACGAAGCTGTGGGTTTTCCTTGCTGACAATCATCGCCTGATAACCAACGGCATATTGGGCACCACTAATCAGCTCGAGCTTTTTGTTGCCTTGCGGCTGATGCTTGAGGCTATAGGCGGCAACACCCGTCGTATCCATGGACGCATCGACGCGCCCGCTCTGCAGAGCGATCTTGATCTGGTCGTTCGAGGGAAACTGCATGACGGTCAGCGGTTTATCGGCAGGGCAAAGGGTCTTTTGCTTGTCGAGAAGCTGAAGCGGGATTGAGCCTTGAACGGCACCCGCTTTCAGGCCGCAGGTGTCCTTCAACTTCTGGATGCCCTTCGGGTTAATCTCAAGAACAATGATACTCGTTCCTTCGAGCATGTAGTTGACGACATCGACAATCTTCTCGCGCTCGGCGAAATCTCCCATAGCGGACATGCCGAGGTCGAAACGACCCGCCTGGATCCCTGGAATGATGCTTGCGAACTGAGCCGGCATATCCGTGAACTTGACACCCAGGCGAACACCCATCTCATCGCGGAGATCTTTTTCAAGTCCCGTGATGGTTTTGTTGTCTTCCGCATAGAAGTCATAAGGCGGCGTCTGTGGCTCCGTCCCGACACGCACTTGTCCAGCCGACTTGATCTTGTCTGGCAGCATGTCGTGCAGCTTCTGGTCCAGCCCAGAAGCATAAGTCTGTCCGGCGACCAGCGAGGCGGCCGCTGCCACCATAAACACTGCAATCTTCTCGTTCATGTTATTCCCCTTTTCTTAGATTGCACGTAAAGGACGTGCCGCCTTCCTCATTCACGCCTGCATCTTCCTCAGTGCATGCGCTTCAGAAACGCTCGAGTTCTTTCGTGCTGCGGGTTGTCGATAACCTCACGGGCTGGGCCTTCTTCGATGATGACTCCCTGATCCATAAAGACGACCCGGTCGGCGACGTCGCGAGCAAAGGTCATTTCATGGGTGACGACGATCATCGTCATCCCATCGGCAGCGAGTTTGCGCATGACGCCAAGGACTTCGCCCACGAGTTCAGGATCAAGCGCTGACGTCGGTTCGTCGAACAGCATCAGCTTCGGGTCCATGGCCAGGGCTCGTGCGATTGCGACACGTTGCTGCTGACCACCAGAGAGCTGGCTGGGATACGCTCGCTCGCGCCCCTCTAAATCCACCATTTTGATGAGTTCTCTGGCTCGGGCGGCGGCAATTTGCTTCGGTTGTCGCCGATTGAGGATCGGCGCTTGGGAAATGTTCGTCAGTACGTTCTGATGCGCAAACAAGTTGAAGCGCTGAAAGACCATCCCGATATCACGACGCTGGACCGCGAGCTCCCGACCGCTCATCTCATGCAGCGCGCCGCCACGCTCGTGGTAGCCGATCAACTGGCCATCAACCAAGATGCGGCCCTGCGTCATTCGCTCAAGATGGTTGATGCAACGCAGAAAAGTAGACTTGCCACTGCCTGAAGGCCCGAGAAGACAAACCACTTCGCCCCGTCGAACAGAAAGGTTTATCCCCTTTAGGACCTCCAACGGTCCGAAGGATTTATATACATCGATCGCTTCAACGACGATGGGCGAAGAATGGTCGCGGTGTCCACTCATCCTTTTGTCCCTTCTGCTCTTACTACGCGCAGGAACGCACGCCAGGGCCCCATTGGATCATTGCTGGATCGGCCGATACGTTGCTCAATGAGATACTGAAATCCGGAAGCGACGGTGGTCATCACCAGGTACCAGAGACTGGCGACGATCAAGAGTTCGATGATCAGGAAGTTGCGGGCGTAGATGTTCTGTGCCCGTGTCAGAAGATCTTGCGCCGCCACCACGGACACCAGAGACGTTGTCTTCAACATTGAGATCGTTTGATTGCCGATCGGCGGAATGATGACCCGTAGCGCCTGTGGAAAGATAATGCGGATCATGGCATCGGCAGGCGTATAACCAAGCGCCTTGGCCGCCTCGTTCTGACCCTCGTCAATGGCCAGAAGTCCGCCTCTCATGATTTCTGCCATATACGCTGCCTCGTTGAGGCTGAGGGCCAGAAGCGCCGCCACGAAAGCCGTCACGATCACATTCGTATCTACTTGGAAAAAGCCGATGTCGATCGTCGGCACAAACAGCTGGATATTGAACCAAAAGATGATCTGAACCAGAAGCGGCGTTCCGCGGAAGAACCATATATAGAGACTGGCAAAGCCGGACAAAATCGGGTTCGAGGCAAGACGCATCGTTGCAAGGATTGCGCCGACAATGATGCTGATGACCATGGACAGCACCGTGAAGAGAACCGTCAGCTGGATGCCGTCCAGAATGGTTTCATCGAAGATGTATTGCGGAATGGTCGACCAGCTGATGTGACGGCTGGTTGCAACCATGTAGATCGCGAAGGCCACCAGTCCGATGAGCACCGCGGCTATGACGCGTTGGCCCCAGTGGCGAGCTGGAATAATTTTCACGGCGCTCATGCTGCCCTCCCGTTGTCTTCGCTTTCCTGTCTGCCGGCTGTATGTGGAAGCGGCAGCGCAGGCCGGCGCTGGCCAGCGGCGAGCTCTCGAGCAAGACGCAAGGCGCCAATCACAGGTGGCTCAGTCAAAAGGGTCGCCAATGCTTCAGGCACCCGCCTCGCAAGCGCCGCTTCGAACGCGTGAAAGAGCGTCGCTTGACCGCAGATCACACCTCCACCGGCAACGACATCGACCCCGCGTGCGCCCCGCGCAACGAGTTGCTCAACCAAGCTAGCAAGGGCATCCCCTCCGCGAGCAATCACATTGCTCGCAAGTTCCGACCCATGTCTTGCGGCCTCGAAGACAAGCGGAGCGAGATTGCCGATGCTGGCAGCAGAGCCACGCTCTCCGAGCGCTCGCCCAAGCTCAACAGGCCCGTTGATGCCGAGAGCTTCCATTAGGGCTTCCCCCAATGGATCTAGTCGCTCCGTCTTGTCCAAATAAAACCGGACCGCACGTGCCGCGTCGCGTACCAGACCGCTGGCGCTGCCCTCGTCCCCCAAAAACCAGCCCCAACCGCCCGCGGCCATCATTTTGCGATTTTCATTTCGCGACACAGCAATGGAGCCGGTCCCGGCGATCACGGAGACCCCGGCCCGCTTATCGGCTGCGGGAAGAAGAAGCTCGGAATCGTTGAGCACCAGCAGCGTGCCATTAACATGTCCGGCCAACAGGCTCTGGAGCTTGTCGCGGTCCTCATCGGTATCGCAGCCATGCGCCCCAATGACAACGACATCAGGATGGCCGTCGGCAATCTGCGTAAGGAGATTGATCAGAGAGGAAGCGTCGATTGCTGCATCCTCCCGACCACGCCAGTCGGCAGTGGCTACGATCCTTTCCCGTTGGCTGCCATTACCATCTAGCGCCACCAGATGGGTTTTAGTCCCGCCGATATCGACCCCTGCAATCATCTTGTTTCCTTTCGTTAGGTAACTTACCTAATTATTAGAGATGATCAAGGTAAAATGTTGCGGGAGCAACTCAGTGTCGGCAATCGTACAAGATGTCCCCTTGCCCGCACTCAGTTTTGGGAACACGCAATGCCTCTCTTCAGCTGGAAGGGATGAGGACCAAATCCTGGCGATGAAAATCAAGCGTCGTGTCGATGCCGAAGAGCGCGGGACTGATCACGCTCAACAAAGTTTCTTCTCAAAACTGAGAGGTTCCGATGCCAGAAGATCAAGACCGCGAGCAAATTTGGCGAGACTTTAAAGACGCTGTGAACATGACCCCTTCGGCGCTCGAAAAATGGCTTAAGACACCTGAGAGCCAAGAGAGTGGTTTCAGCGAAAACGACCGAAAGGAAACTGTCGGCCACCACTCCGGCCGTCGCATCCTCGATATTAAACACAAGAAGAAGGCCGACCTAACAGCGGCAGACTACGACCACATGCAAAAGGTCGTGGGTTACGTTCACCGCCACCTGAAACAGGGCGGCCCAAAGAAGGACAAAGATCATTCGCCGTGGCGCTATTCCCTCATGAATTGGGGGCACGATCCACTCAAGGACTGATGCGGAGACTGATGCGGGCTGGGCTGGCTGCTGTGTTGCGGCGGCCTGCGCTTCCCCAACCAAACACGCAGCGTCGGCGTCAGCCATGCCTTTTCCGCCAGCCCGCCTGAGTGGCTCCCTGGCGGATCTTCCGAAAGTCTCTAGACGTCTTTTACGATGGCAAAGACGGCATGCTCTGCGAACTTCTTATTTAGTTCGCTCGACGATCGGATCGTGAACCAGCCTCAGCCAGCTCCCCAAACGGCTTGGATCGCCTTCAATCCGAAGTTCCCCAGCCTTTATGGCAGCATCGAGCGCGGCTCCGTAGCTTGGATCCGAAGTCATCAAAAGATTTAGGCGACGGGCAGCGGATCTGCTGATTTCGATCGTGACATCCCCACGTTCGTCTCCTTGAACACCGTAGCGAAAGGAAGGCTTGCCATTGACGATATCAAAGCGAATACCCTGAACATCGTCATTGGCAAGGATCTGCCCGTCGAAATAACGCTCGACCAGGGAAACTGTAAGATCCGGCGGTAGATTGGCCAACTCCGCGGCCTCACACATCAACGTGCCGATCATTCGAAACCAGGCTTCGGTTCCTTGGCTGATCCTTGCATCCATATCGAACAAGCCTTCCCTTTTACTGGCTCTTCAGCCACAGATAAACGTCTTACCAGTGAGCTGAAGGCGCTTACGCTGCAATCAAGACGATCTTTCCCTGGATATGGCCTTCTTCGGCGCGCTTATGAGCCTTTGCCGCCTCGGCCAACGGATAGGTACTGTCGATCACGACCCTGATCGTGCCGTCGCTAAGGAGAGGTGCAATTTCTTCAAGCTGCGCGCCGCTGGACCTGACTTGGGTGGTAGAAACTGTAATCCCATTTGCCTGAGCTTCTTCAGCGCCATCAAAGCCAAGAGAGAAGACGGGAAACAGGCTTCCGCCGCGCTTCAGGGTGCGAAGAAACCGCGCCGATTTCGGTCCTCCGACGCTGTCCACGACAAGGTCAACGCCGCGTACGAAATCTTCAGGGGCGCGCTGCGTATAGTCTATGAATTCGTCGGCTCCCAGTTCGCGAAGCACAGCCTCGTTCTTTCCAGATGCAACGGCAATGACATGAGCACCCTTCCACTTTGCTAATTGCAGAGCGAAATGACCGACCCCTCCGGCAGCGCCGTTCACAAGAACCGTCTTTCCGGTCAGAGCAATGGGCTCATGCTTGTGAGGCTGCAGCGGATTCTGTTCATCATGACCGACATCGATGAGGAACTGCCAGGCAGTCAATAAGGACATCGGTGCGCCAGCGGCATGGATGTGATCGACACCTTTCGGTTTATGAGCAAGCTCTGATTGGGACACGCTGACATATTCCGCGTAGGCACGACTTTTTCCGGCAAATCCGCTTGGAAACCGCACCATAGCGTAAACTTCCTCTCCGACAGCAAAACCGGACACCTCTTCGCCGACGGCTTCAACGACACCGGAAATATCCGTGCCCGGGATTGCCGGAAATGCGACCTCTGGCCGCCAGGCGGGCGTCAGTGCCTTGAAGCCTTCACGCAAGTACCAATCTGGCGGATTAAGACCGACCGCATGTACCCGCACCAAAACGTCGTTTGCAGTAATCTCCGGCTTGGCTGCATCTTCATATTGAAGAACGTCGGGTCCGCCGAAGCGATAGAATTTCACTGCCTTCATCAAGCCTGTCATAGAAGCCTCCTTGGCGTTTGTTGTCGGCCAAAGATATTTCACGCGACATGCATTGATAATAAGCGTGAAAGGCGCTTCTATAGTTCCATGAAGGAACAAATTGCGCTTGAACGACTAACGGGGCTGATCGCGTTCGCGCGTGCGGGCTCTCTCGGTAGTTTCACTGCCGCTGCGAGAGCACTTGCTGTCTCGCCATCAGCGATCAGCAAGAGTATCCAACGGTTGGAACAACGCCTCGGAGTGACGCTGTTCACGCGCACAACGCGTTCGCTCGTCATGACGCCAGAGGGACGAGCTTTACATGAGCGGGCGCTGAAGCTTCTTCTGGATGCCGAAGCAATCGAGCAGACTGCTATTGCCGCAAGATCGGAGCCTGCGGGCACCCTGCGCATAGCAACGTCCTTACCGATCGGCATCCACATCATCGCGCCGGTTCTTCCGAGCTTTCGGCAGCAGTTCCCCAATGTGTCGATAGATCTGCGTTTAAGTGATCAGATCGTGGATCTCATTGAGGAAGGAATAGATATCGCCATTCGCATTGGGGAACTGCCCGATTCAAGTCTCTTGTCCAAGCGATTGTCCTCGTTGCGTCTGTGTGCTTATGCCTCACCAGCCTATATCGACGCGCACGGTATTCCTTCTCAACCAAGCGACCTCACAGGCCACGACACCGTGAACTTGCGCTACCAGAGCAGCGGACAGCTGTTTCGCTGGCCGTTTCAGGTAAAAAATCACGTGGTCGAAGTGCTTCCCGCGGCTCAAATTATCGTCGATTCAAGTGATGCGGTCATAGCAACGGTCGCCGCAGGAGGCGGCATCGGCATGATCGCCACGATCATGGCGGCTCCTTACGTCAAACGAGGGGAACTCATTCCCGTGCTTCACGACTACGCGGTCGAGCGCAGCAATATAACGGCGCTGTGGCCCGACAGCCGCCGCACCAACCCTGCTGTTCGTTCCTTCCTAAAGCATCTCGAAGCAAATTTTTCGGCGTAGGCCCATGCAAACTGCGCCAGCAGCCAACAAAGCTTCAACGCACGGGTACCGCCGCGCTCCTTGTAGAGGGGAGTTCATAGAGCCGCCCAATAGAAGTGCGGCCACTATATCTCGCTCAGGACCGCTGGCGGATCATGCGTGCCGGATTGCCAACGACAGTAGCGCCGGCTTCGACGCTTCGCGTGACTACGGCGCCTGCCCCAACGATGGCCCCGTCTCCGATCGTCAAGCCGCCGAGGATGATCGCCCCTCCACCGACCCAGACGTCTTTTCCAATCGTGACTGGCCGCGCAATCTCCAGACCTGCCTTCCGCAGCGCGACATCGCGATGATGTTCTGGACAGAAGATCTGAACGGACGGACCCAGCATCGTGCCGTCACCGATCGTGACACGAGCGGTATCGAGAATGACGCAGCCAGAGTTCAGATAGACGCCGTGTCCGAGGCTGATATTCATGCCATAGGCACAATGGAAGGGTGCTTCGACGAATGCTTCCCCCACATGGGCAAACAGCGCGTGCAGTTCAGGCGCCATCTTTCCTCGCTTGTCGGGCGGCATGGTATTGTGGGCATGGACCGCTCGCCTTGCCGACATCCTCAGCGCGTCAAGTTCAGGGTCGAGGCAGCAGTACCACTCTCCCGCGGCCATCTTTGCGCGTTCGCTCTTTTCCATTTTGCGTTCCTAAAGCGTTTCAGCATTTCGGTCGGCGACCCCCTGCAGTCTAACGGCTTGCGTGGGCACTCGCTCAATGACCGGCTCACAGTCGAGATTCGATGGCGAGTGCAGCAGAAAGAACAGCCTCGTCCTGATGCCGGAGCCCAGAGATCAAGATGCCGACTGGCATGTCGGCAGTGCCGGTACCATTGGGCAAGGAGACCCCGCACCAATCGAAAAAATTGCCGATCAGCGTATTGCGCAGTGTCTTGGCATTGGTAGCAACGAATGCCTCGTCATCGCCAAGGAGTGGCGCGACGGGCGGGGCTACATGCGGCAGGGTTGGTGACAGCAGGAGTTCGCCAGGTTGAATCGCCTGCTCAACTTCTCCAATCATTCTGCGACGTGCGGCGCAAATCGCAACGTAATCAGGCATCGAGATTTTTTCACCCAGTCGCGCGCGAGCCACCACGCGATGATCCATACGGGCTGCAGCTTCGCCCTTCAATCGCCCTTCGTGAAATGCATAGGCTTCAGCCGTCACCAGCGCACCACGTTCGGCCATCAGCCTGAACAAAGCGGTGAACTGCGGGAAAGCCTGCCGACGAATGGAGGCCCCGGCTTTCGACAACAAAGTGACAGCAGCCTCGAATGCGGCAACAACCTCAGGCTCCGCATCGTCAAAGAAGACGGTTTCCGGAATAACGAAGCGCAAGTCTTGAAGACCGACTGTTTCGACCGAAGGCATCGTCAGACCGCGCATGGCGGCGTCCACCCAGATGGCATCCTGAACAGTGCGGCAAAGCGGGCCAAGGGAATCGAGACTTGTCGCCAGCGGAAAGACGCCGTCCATCTTGTATCGGCCCCGACTTGCCTTGTAGCCGACCACACCGTTGAAAGCTGCGGGAATGCGGATCGACCCTCCGGTATCTGTTCCGATTGCAACGGGCAAAAGACCAGCCGCAACGGCGACGCCAGATCCTGATGAAGACCCGCCTGGCACACGGTGAGTATCAGTGCTTACGGGGTTTTTCGGGGTGCCGTAATGGGGATTGATACCCAGACCGGAAAAGGCAAACTCGCTCATATTGAGCCGACCCACTGATACCATGCCGGCGGCCGCCAACGCAGCAACAACATTGGCATCGCGCGGTGCGGGCTGCTCCGTAGCGAGCACCACCGAACCAGCCGTTGTGACTTCACCCTCCATATCGAAAAGATCTTTCCAGCCGATCGGTATACCGTCGAGCAGGCCGCGCGAACGCCCTGCTTTGAGGCGCTGGGAGGCAGCCTGTGCTTCGCGCATCGCACGCTCTTCCGTCAAACGTGTGAAGATGGCGCTATCTCCATGCTCGCGGATGACAGCAAAGGTTTCCTCAGCCAGTTGAACGGCGTCCAACGCACCAGATTGCAGGAGGACGGCAAGGGAAGCGATCGAGCGACCGCGGATTTCGGTGGACATGATCTTCTCCTTCAAGCTCGTCCGACGAACTGCATCCAGCGGCGAACGAGATAATTATGCTCATCCATGGTCGTATTCCAGACCGCGATGTTGTTGGCGCGCTGCCAGTAGGAGCCTCCACTGCGAACTGAGCCCTTACGGATACATGCCGAGCCGTCCGGCCCGGGCAACTCGCTGCGTGCCGGCAGGCCTCCGTACCAGTAGTCCCACTCCTCCGCCGTCAAATAAGCGCGAGAGCGCTCGGGGGTCGAAATGTAATAACCTTGGCGCGCAACGACCGCGCCTGGCCACCCCGAGATCCACCAGTTGAGATACTCGTAGGCGACATCCAGCATGCGCCCATGAAGCTGGCGGGACAGGCACAGACCGCCATGCCAGGCGCGGTAGCCCTCAACCGGCACAGATTGTTCGACGGGCACGCCACGGCCGGAGAGAATGTTGATCCCGGTCGACCACATGCTTTGAATATCGGTCTTGCCGTCAACCATCAGGCTTGCTGCATCCTCGGCCGTGCGCCAAAAGCTGCGGAAAAAGCCGGCGCGCTTGCGTTCCTCGAGAATGTCGATCAGCCGGTCGATCTCGTCCACCGTCATATTGCCGATATTGTCGAAGTTCATCAGGCCCGCAGCACGTGCCGCCAGCGCCGCATCGAAGATACCGATTGCCGGCTCATCCACCAACGCAACACGTCCAGTCCACCTCTCGTCAAGAAGCGCCGCCCAGCTCGCCATGTTCGCCCCTGCGCTTCCGACATCCGTGCGATAGGCGAAGCTGTCGAAATTATGCGTCGTCGGCAGCATCGAGATGAGACCGCTCGGTTGGTCACCGAGAGCAAGATTGGACTGAACGTAGAGCTTCTTGACCGGCGCGTCGCCTTGGCCAAACCGCGGATTGGGACCAATATGTCCGAGCTTCGTCAACTCATTGACCTCGCTCCAGAGCGTAATACGCTTGAGGTCGATCGGCTGAACCGCGCGCCAGTACCAGACAATATCGAGATTATGGAAACATTGATCGTAAATATCGTAGGTGGCAGGCTCTTGTGCCGCTTTATGCTGGGTGGTCAGGAAGTCATTATTGTCGAAGACGACATTGATGCCTAGATCGGCTTCTGCACGATGACGCAACGCCTCCAAAAGAGAAATGGCAGTGCCAAGTACTCGTAGGGTGGGCCGCCCCTGGGTATTCAGCGCTGGCGCGGCAAGATCGAGGCGGGCATGCTTATTCATCGGTGCGTCACGCTTCCTGGGGGCAGTTGCAAGCCTTGAGGGTCGGCCGAAAGATCACGCGACGGCGCTCATCTGGGAAACCGTTACGAAAGCTTCGAAAGAGCGTTTCAGCAGATTGCCATCGATCCCGTCAACGATAAAAACGATGCGGGATCGGCGATCGTCGCTGGGCCAGGCATGCATGTGAACAGGCGGGTGGACCAGATGCTGCACGCCATGAACGGCGACGGGTCTATCCTCTCCCGCAATGTTGAGGATGCCCTTGACACGAATGACGCGTTCGCCATGGCGATTGAGCAGCATCGTCATCCACAATCCGAAGGCTGTCCAATCAACCGGCTGATCAATGGTGATGACAAGAGAGCTGAACGCTGCGCTGTGAGAAACGCCATCGGCATCGACGAGCTGCTGCGGGGCATCGCAGTAAAAGCCCGAGGGAGACTGCAAGCCAGAGACACGGGGTGGAGCCTGATCGAAAATGAGGCTCGCAAAGTCAAGACCGCGATCCGACGCGTCGAGAATTTCGGCATCTGGATTGAGGATGAGCAGACGCTTCATCAGCGTCGAGGCATCTTCGTCAGAAGCGAGATCCCTTTTGGTTATGACAAGGCAGTCAGCGATCGCCGCCTGTCGGTTGGATTCGAGATAGGTGTCGAGCTGGCGGAGCCCGTTCACCGCATCAACTGTGGTGATCACCTTGCCAACCCGAAAATGGTGACGTAGCACGGGATCAGCCTTGACCGTGGATAGGACCGGAAACGGATCTGCAAGGCCGGTGCTTTCGATAATGACCCGACGGAATGGGGGAATTTCGCCGCGGTCCCGACGGGCATGCAGATCGCGGATCGCCTCGGCCAGTTCGCCGCGTACCGTGCAGCAAAGGCAACCTGATTTCAGCAGGACCATATCCGTATCAAGCTGCTCAACGAGGTGATGGTCGAGACCCGCCTCACCAAATTCATTGATCAAAACAGCCGCATCGCTGAGCGCGGGATCTTTCAGGAGCCGCGACAGAAGCGTGGTTTTCCCGGATCCAAGAAATCCGGTCAACAAGGTGATGGGCGTGAAATCAGGGATTGCCCTTTGCTCATCCATGACGCTCGCGCTCCATGCGCGCGATGATCGCCTCGTCGAGCGGATCGCAGCCGCGTCCGATCATTCCTTCAGCCGCAGACCAGAGATGGCCGAGATCCTCGACAACCTCCGTCTTGCCGGTTCGCGATGACAGGAGAAAGGACGAGCCCTGCCAGTCGGAAAGCTGCAGGGCAAAGGCGGATAAGATGGTGTTGGCGGCACTTACGCGGCGCGCGCGCTCCCGGCGCCGGTCGGCACGCTCGTGGTTGCGTGTGAAAACGCCCGGCCTTGCAACCGCATCGGTCCAGTGTTCGTTGCCGCCCAAGATACCGCAAAGGGAACACATCCTCGTTCAATGCCTCTTATCGCTTCGTAAGGGCGGCAGATCGCTCTCCGCCGCCCTTCGATTGAAAATTACTTGCGCGGAAAGCGCTTGTTGAAGTCGTCTGCGATCTCGTTCATCGTCACAAACTTCACGCCAGGATGCTTGATCATATAGGCGTAAAGTCGTTCCAGCATCATCAGAACTTGCGGGCGACCGGCAACATCGGGGTGAATTGTGATCGGGAAGACGGCATAGTCCATTTCGCGATAGACCCAATCAAATTGATCGCGCCACATCTGCTCGATGTCATGCGGATTGACAAAGCCGTGGCTGTTGGGAGCCTTCTTGATGAACATCATCGGCGGCAAGTCATCGAGATACCAGGAGGCTGGAATTTCAATGAGATCGGTTTCCTGACCCCGCTTCAGCGGCACCATCCAGTCGGATGGCTTCTTGGAGTAATCGATCTTGGTCCAGCTATCGCCGACACGCACCCGATAGGGCGTGAAGTCGTTATGCATTAACGAGTGGTCATACTTGATGCCACGTTCGAGCAACAGCTCGTTGGTGACGTTCGAAAATTCCCACCACGGCGCGACATAGCCCGTCGGGCGCTTACCTGAGAGTTTGGTGACCAGATCGATGCACTTGTCTAGCACCTCGGTTTCCTGCTCCCGCGTCATGGCAATCGGATTTTCGTGGGTATAGCCATGGATACCGATTTCGTGACCGGCATCGGCCACCGCCTGCATCTGCTCGGGGAAGGTTTCAATTGAGTGGCCAGGGATAAACCACGTCGTCTTGATACCGAAGCGCTCGAACAGCTTCAATAGCCGCGGGCTACCAACTTCGCCGGCAAACAAGCCGCGCGAAATATCATCGGGCGAATCCTCCCCGCCGTAGGAACCGAGCCAGCCGGCGACGGCGTCGACGTCGATGCCGAAACTGCAGAAAATTTCCTTTGCCATTGTATAGGCCTCCTTTTGTATATGGGTGATCAGACCGCCGGGATGACCGTCGCTTCCGACGGCCTCCACGACAGCAAAATGTCGGACCCGATTGCGAAGCGACCCGGCCGGTATTTGTCGACATGCGCCTCCAGCGAAACCTGCCGCCCGTCCGCGAGTGTTGCCGTCAGGTGAGAGACGTGGCCAACAACATCAAAACCGGTCAGTTTCGCGTCGATGAGGTTACCGTCGTATTCACCAGCAATCTCTTGGCGCGCTGCGCCCTCGCCGGCATGCACTTCAATCGCTTCGGCCGGCACGACCAGATTTGCCTTCGCTCCCCGAACACTGCCTCCTGCTTTGCTGTTCCACTGGCCCGAAAGCATACCGACCGATGTCGAAATACGCGCCACATCGTTAGCCTGTGTTTCAACTGCACCTGAGAAGATCGTATTGCGGCCGATAAATTGCGCCACGAAGGGCGTATTGGGTCTGGTATAAAGCTGATGCGGCGAGCTGATCTGTTCGACACGACCTTGATTCATCACCACAATGCGATCCGACAAGGCAAGAGCCTCAGACTGAGCATGGGTGACAAAGATGAAGGTCACGCCGAGCGTTTTTTGCAGAAGCTTCAACTCATTCTGGATCGCCTTGCGCAGATTGGCGTCGAGTGCGCCGAGCGGCTCATCGAGAAGCAGAATGTCTGGCTCGACAACAAGACCACGTGCGAGTGCAATTCGCTGGCGCTGCCCACCGGAGAGCTTTTCCGGCTTACGGTCGGCAATATCTTCAAGTCCGAGTGTGGCAATGATGCGGTCGACCTTTGCATCGCGTTCTGCCTTCGCAATGCCCTTCACGTCTAGCCCATAGCTCACATTGCAACGGACGCTCATATGCGGGAAGAGCGCGTAGTTCTGGAAGATCGTCGATGTGGGGCGCCGTTCGGGTCGGATATCATTGATCCTGACGCCCTTTATCATCATGTCGCCCGAGGTAATGCTTTCAAACCCCGCGATCAGGCGCAAAGTCGTCGTCTTTCCGCAGCCTGACGGGCCAAGGAAAGCGATGAACTCTCCTTTATTGACAGCGAGGTCAAAATTGCTGACGGCTGTCGCGCCGTTGTCGTAGACCTTGCCGACATTGATCAGTTCGAGGTCGTAAATCATCTAAAGCACGTCTCCAGGCGAATGGGAGGCCGGGCTACTACGGTGAGCCCGGCCACTGATCGGTCAAGCGTTCAGGAATTCATCCCACTTCTGAATGAGGTGATCGTATTCATCCGGCCATTGATGCCAATAGGCTACGTTCTTTGCGCGCTCTTCCAACGAACCGCCATCGCGCAGGTCGCCTTCCTTGATACCGCGTTCGGGAGCGCCAGCCCACGGCTTGCCCTCGTACCAGAAGGCATATTTTTCAGGAGACATGACGTTCTTGATGTTCGTGGAGGGCGAATAATAACCCTGCTCCGAAACGGTGATCCCCGGTTCTCCCGATAGCCAGTAGTCGGCATAGGCGATGACGGCCTCTTTGTTGGCAGTTCCCGCGATCATTGCCGGCCCAATTGCCCAGCCGCGATAGCCCTCTTTCGGAACAGCATATTTGCACGGCTTGCCCTGCGCCTTGACCGCCATGACAGCCGGCTGCCAGGCATCGCAGACCACCATTTCGCCAGAGGCCATGAGATTGACGAGTTCGCCAAAGTCGCCCCAAAGGGCACGGAACTGACCCTCCTTCTTCTTCGAGACGAGAAAGGCGGCCGCTTCATCGATTTCGGCAGCCGACGGGTTGCCCGGATTGGCGACCTTTGACAAACCGAGGGAGTTCATGGCCATGATGGCCTGGCCGAATGCGATCAGCGGATCGGTGTTAAGGCCCGACTTGCCCTTCCATTTTGGATCGAAGATGGCGGCCCAGGTATTGGCCTCTTCCGCCGAGACGACATCTGGGTTGTAGCCGATAGAATCGTAGTTATAGACGGCCGGCACCATGTTCAGCATGGTCTTGCCTTCATCGGCCCAGATCTGGCCAGTAATTTGCGCCTTTGCATTCCATTTGTCGGATGGCGTCGTGAAGGTTTCACGGATATTGGCCCAGTTCTTCAAGGAAGCGGCCGGTATCGTCTCGACATTGTTGGTCATCACGATGGATGGGAGACGTTCTGCAATGATTTCCCAGCAGTCGTAATCCTTCGAACCTGATAGGATCTTCGTCTGTGCATCCGGAAAAGTGGCCGCCGTACCGGACGTTGTGCCAACGCCTGAGGCCTTTTTGAACTGTTCGAGAATGCGCTCCTGTACGGTCACAGACAGGCCGATGGTCCGCAGTTGCTGGCCAGCAATATTGGCTGCTTGGGCATAAGCATTCTGCGAAGTCAGGAAGGGCGTGCCCCCGCCCATAGCAAGGGCCATCATTCCGGCGGACCGCTTCAGGAGCGAGCGGCGATTAACTTCAAATTTCGACATTCTCTTCTCTCCGTTTTTTAAGTTCCCCAAGCGAAGGTGTTGCGCCAGCGTCCCTTCGTCATCAGTCTTGCCATCGCGATACCTGCCTGCGCGGTGGATCGTAAGTGTCAGTAGCGGCCCACGAGGAGGCCTCCGTCCACGACCAGCACTTGGCCGGTCAGGTATCGCGCACCGTTCGACGCCAGAAACGCGATCACATCAGCAATGTCTTCCGGCGTGCCAAGACGGCCCATGGGAATGAAGGCAGCAGCTTTTTCGGCGCCTTCCGGTCCAAGCGAATTTTCTTCAGACAGAAGTTGCGCCGTGCGGATATAGCCTGGAGCGACCCCGTTCACGCGCACGCCATCGGCGGCAAGCTCGACAGCGAGCCCACGCACCAAGCCGACGACGCCTGATTTGGCGGCCGAGTAGTGCACATGCTCGTCCCAGCCATAGGCAACGCCCATGATCGAGGAGAGCGCGATGATCGAACCATGTTTGCGGGCCCGCATGGACGGTGCAGCGGCGCGCGCCAACCGGAAAATACCCTTGAGATCGATGTCGAACGTCATGTCCCATTTCTCGTCGGTGAGTTCGGCGAGTTTGGTTCGGTGGGCGATGCCGGCATTGGCAACTACTACGTCGATCTTGCCGTGGCGGGAAAGAACATCTGCGACGAGACGCTCTGTCGTTTCTGTGGAACGCACGTCATATGGATGAAATTCGGCCGAACCGCCGGCCTCATGGATCGCGGCTGCGATCTGTGCGCCTTCGGTTTCCAATACATCCGTGACGACCACGTGATCGCCGGCCGCAGCGAAGGCGCGCGCGGTCGCGGCCCCGATACCTATGCCAGCGCCAGTGACGATGACGACACGCTTTTCGGCTTCCCTCATGGTCTCATCCTTCCTTACAGCATCACATCGCCAGAATTCGGTCCAAGCGTCTGCCCGACGAAAAGCGAGGCCTCGTCCGAGGCCAAAAATGCGACAGTGGCGGCGACTTCCGCAGGTTCTCCGAACCGGCCAAGCGGCAGTTCCGCCTTCTTGGCTGCCCGCCAGTCCTCGGAAAGATCCATCACCAGAGGTGTATTGATCGGTCCCGGTGCAACGGCGTTGACGCGAACACCGCGGGCGGAAACCTCCCGCGCGAGGGCCTTGGTCATTCCGATGATCGCACCCTTTGCGCCGGAATAGTGCACAAGCTCGACACCGCCGATCTGGCCAAGCTGGGACGCAATATTGACGATGACGCCTTTGCCAGCGTTCAGCATCCCCGGCAGGACCGCTTTCGTCATGAGAAAAGTGCCGCGCACATGCACCCGAAACATTCGGTCGAAATCAGTAACAGAAAGGTTTTCGAAGAGCGACTGGTGCGCGATGCCGGCGTTGTTGACGAGAAGACCAACGGTACCATGAGCGGAAACCGCTTGCCCGTGCAAGCGGAGAACATCTGTCTCATCCCCGACGTCACCCGCGCCAAATGCAGCCGTGCCTCCGCTTGCCTGGATCTCATCGACAACTGCCTTGGCACGATCGGCTGAGAGATCATTGACGAACACACTGTAGCCATCGGCGGCAAGTCTGAGTGCGATGGCGCGGCCTATACCGGAGCCGGCACCGGTGACGAGAGCGGAAACAGCAGCCATCAAACATCTTCCTGTACGGCAACGCGGCGGGCGCGTCGCACTGAGAGCGACATCAGCACGGCATAGGTGCCGAGCAGCGCGAAGGAAAAGAGCGTCGTCAGCACGCCGAAAGCAAAGACGTTCGGATGAACTTCGACCGAGAACGTTCCGTAAATCGCAAGCGGCAAAGTCAGATCACGACCAGAGGCAAAAAGTGTGCGCGAGAACTCATCGTAGGACAGCGTGAACGAGAACAGCATGGCCGAGAGCACACCAGGGAAGATGAGCGGAAAGGTGATCTTGCGGAAGGTGCGAGCTGGCGTCACACCAAGCGACCAGGCGGCTTCCTCCACGGAAGGATCGAAGCGATTGAAGATCGCCAACATCACCAAGAAAGCGAAGGGATAGGTATAGACGACGTGCAGCACGAACGTGGTACCCCACCAATGACGATCGATGCCAACAGCGTTGGCGACCAGCGCCATCCCGAGACCGACCAGCACGCCAGGAACCATCATACCAAGCACGATCAGGTAGAAGACGACGCCTGAACCCTTGAAGTGAGTCCGGAAGGCTTGAGCAGAGGTCACGCCGAGCACGGTGGAGACAATCATGGTCATGACCGCGAGGACCAAGGAGCGTACGAGACCTTCCTCAATCGGCAGCGGCGCAATGCGCGAGGGCGGCGTCAGGCCAAAAAGATGCTTGTACCAGTAAGTCGACCATTCGATGATCGGAAATTGCGGCCCACCCTCTGGCCCTGTTTGGAAGGACAGAATGGCCAGCACCACCAGAGGACCGTACAGAAAGATGATAAAGAGCGTCGTGTAAAAAGCGAGTCCAAGTTTGATGCCGTTGGCGTTCATTTCTCAGAGCTCCTTCCTGAGATCGACGACACGCAGCAGAACCGCAACGACCGCCCCCATGATGACCGTCAGAACGACGCCCGCAACGGCTGCGAAGGCCCATTTCAGGGATCCGACCTGTGTGACGATTATATTTCCGAGCAGATTGACCTTTCGTCCCGAAAGGGCGGCCGAGGTGGCGAATTCACCAAGCACCATGACAGACACGAAGATCGCCCCGACGACCACGCCGGGCATCGACAGCGGCAGGATGATCGTCCGAAAGATCCGCCAGAAGCCTGCACCAAGATCCTGTGCGGCCTCTATGATCGAAGGATCGATGCGCCCTAGCATAAAGGCAATCGGTCCAACCATGAACACACAATAGATCTGGGTCATGCCGATAATGACTGAGAGGTCGGAAAACAGCAGAACCTCTATGGGCTGGCTGACGACACCAAGCTTCATCAGGATCAGATTGATCGCGCCCTCCTTGCCGAGCATCGGGCGCCAGGCCAACACGCGGATAAGGAAAGATGTCCAGAACGGAATGACACAGAGCACCAGGAGGACCGTCTGGAGCGTTTTGTTTTTGACGAACAAACCAACAAAAAGCGCTGCGGGATATCCAACCACCAGTGTGGAGGCAAGAACGATCAGCCAGATGCGAATGGTCGTCCAGAGTGCACCGAGATAGGTGTCGCTGGAGAAAAACGTGATCCAGCTCTGAAATGTCAGTTTCGGTTCGATTTTGAATGTCGTCTGGGTCCAGAAGGATACATAGACCATCATAGCGATCGGTAGGACGAGAAAGAGCACCATCCAGAGCGCACCGGGCGCGACCAGCCAAAGATTGGCGGGTCTGGCTTTCGGCACGTTGACGACAGTGGGGGTCGCTTCTTCGACAAGGTGTGGCATGGTCATGGTGCGGATCTCCGAATGCAGATCGCCGTGTGTGCAGTGCGAGCGAAACGGTCGGTGGCATAAGTGCCTGCGGTCGTTATCTCGATCTTGTCATCAGGCATAGACAAGTGCGTCCTCCCGCTTCCAGGCAAGGCGATAGCGCGCCTGCGGCTCAAAGGTGGAGGGAGGCGTGTGACTGAGATGTTGCTCGACCTCAAAGACACTGCCATCAGCGAGCATGAAAAAGGCATTGACGGCCGAACCCGTGTATTCACTCGTGATGAAAGTAGCCTCGATACCGGTTTCCCCTTCCCCGAGACTGGCAGTTTCGGAGCGGATCGAGACGCGGTCGTAACGGATGGCGTAAGCTGGATTGGCTGCCTTCTGATGCAAGCCGCCAAGGGAAAGCGTTCCAACGGGAGACACGAAGTTTTCGCCCTCCACGCGACCTGACAAGAGATTGTAACAGTTGAGAAAGCGCGCCACGGCGGGAGAACAAGGCCGATTGTAGATCGTGTCAGCGTCGCCATGCTGGGCGATGCGGGCACGTTCGAGCACCAGCACCGTATCACCCATGGCCAGTGCTTCCGTCTCGCTGCCGGTCACATGCAAGAAGGTCACACCGCAGCGCTCGCGTATGCGGCGCAGCTCGGAACGCATACTGGTGCGCAAATTTGCATCGAGCGCGCCTAGGGGCTCATCAAGCAGAACCATCTTCGGTTCAGTGACGAGGGTCCGCGCAAGCGCCACTCGCTGCTTCTGACCTCCCGAGATTTGGGAGATGGCACGCCCTTCCAGTCCCTTCAGACCAACGAGCGCGATCATATCCTTGACGCGACGGGTGACCAAAGCGTCATCGAGGATCGGATCGACCGCACGATTGGTGAGGCCGAAGCCGATGTTCTGTTCGACCGACAAATGGGGGAACAGCGCAAAATTTTGGAAAACAAAGCCTATGCCACGCTCGTGCGGTGCCAGCGTGTCAATCCGCTTTCCTTGGAAATGTATTTCTCCGGCCTCCGGCCGTTCGAAGCCCGCAATCACGCGCAGGAGTGTCGTCTTCCCGGACCCACTCGGCCCGAGCAGCGAAATATACGAGTCGCCCGGCAAAGACAGGCTGACGCCATCAAGGGCGCGCGCTTCGCCATATTGCTTCACGATGTTCCGGATGTGGAGCACTGCAGTCAACGAAATCCCTGCCCAATTTTTTCGGAAGCAATCAATGGGCACGGTTGACGATCCACGGGGGAGGTCCTCGCCCGATCTGAACGCAAGCCAAAGCCATTCGCGCTGATGCTGGTAGCGCGTCTGAGATGCTGTCCGAATTTGTTTAAATGCTGTCTGTCTGTTCCCGCGCTTCTTCCGGCGCTAATGAAGATCATTTCATAAATGACTTTTGTATTCAATAGACTTTTTTGAGAAGTGATGTTTAATTTGAAGACGAAAACGACGAGGCGGCAATGGATTGCGCGAGATCATTGGCGGAACCAGCAAGCCGCTTTCAAATCCGCTTATAATTCGATGTTGACTGCCGCTAAGAACGGCATTTTGATGAATTTCAAAGCGCTCCCATGCTTGATCTTAACTCTGATGCTGCATGTATCTTTGTATGCAATATACATTTTTGATTGATCTAGGAGCTCTGTGGTAAATTGTCTAAAAGGAGCGCATCGCCCTCTTCCCTACGGAACGTTCAAACCGATGACTGACAGCATGACCGAAAGCCAAACCGGCCAGAGCACACGGCGACGCTATGAAATTGTCGAGGACGTGTTGCGCCGGAATATTGCCAAGGGCGTGCTTCCCTCCGGTTTGGTTCTTCTGGAAGGACCGATTGCCGATATTCTTCAGACTTCTCGCGCGCCGGTTCAGCGCGCCCTTCAAGCGCTTGAAGTCGAAGGGCTGGTACAACGGTTCAATGGCCGCGGCTATCTCGTTGGGCGGCCGGGCGTCGCGCTCGAACCAAATCGAACCGATATCAAGACGATCGGACTGGAGATCCCTCTGCATGCCGATGAGGCGTTGCAAAGCCGCTCTTCTTGGGAACACATTTACAATACGGTCGAGCGTGATGTGGCGGGTTGCGTGGTTTTCGGTCAGTACCGCATCATCGAAATCGAGCTTGCCAACCACTTCAAAGTCAGCCGTACCATTGTGCGCGATATCCTGACGCGCCTGCGTGAACGCGGTCTTGTTCGGAAGAATCAGAGCTCGCATTGGATTGCCGGCCCGTTGACCGCACAAACTATCAAGGATCACTTCGTGCTGCGCCGGATGCTGGAGCCACAGGCGCTTCAAGCCGGGGCAAATGAGATAAACCGCGAGGCGCTTACTGCCTTGTTCGATCGACTGGTTGCTCTCGAACAGCGCGAGGCTCACGATTATCTGGCGGATGTTGAAGATATCCAAGCGCGCTTCATTGAGACGTGCGTTCTCGCAACGCCCAACGGAAAGCTTCAGGAACTCATCCGCAACAACCTCTTGCCGATGACGGCCACGGAACGCCTTTTGAGCCGCCTGGGTCTGCCGGGTGACCCGACGCTGATCACTGAGCTTCGGCTTATCGTGGAGCTTTTGGTGCGTGGCGCTCCTCGCGCCGCTGCCGCCATGCTGGAGACGCACCTCGATAGTGCCGCCAATCGCATGATCGCGCAGATGAAGATCGTCGCCATCATTCCTGGTCCTGGCGAGACTGCTGACTATCTCACCCGTGTCCAGGAGTGAGGGAGGAGAGAAAAGCTTGTCGACATCCATCATCGTCTCTCCTCTCCTTTAGGCAATTTATCAGGCTAGTGATGCCCGCATCCGAGCGATAAGCGCCTTGCGTTCAGCTCTGGCCGCAAGCGCTTCCTCCATCGTCACTTTGACGAAGTGGGCGGGCTTGTGCGGCTGCAGCTGGCCTATCAGGTCCATATCGGCGGAGATAACCGTGCCGACCATAAAATATCCTCCGCCCGATACAGCGTCGCGATGAAGGATAATGGGTTCGGTTCCACCAGGAATCTGGATTGACCCATAGGGATAGCAACTATCAACGATGTTGGAAGGATCGGAACCTGCCCCGAAAGGCTGTTGACGATCTACGAAGGTCATCTTTCGTCCGCCGCGGAACCTGTAACCCATGCGGTCAGCCTCAGGTGCTACTTTCCAATCGTCGGCAAAGAAGGTCTCCTTGGCGTCCTCAGTCAGTCGATCCCAGTAAAGACCAGGCAGCACCCGGAGCTCTGCCGGGGTGGCGGGGCCCCGCCGGAATTCATCCCCGATGCTCAGTCCCGGTTTTGGCGTTCTCGCCGCTCCGACCGGCAATTCGTCACCTATAGCCAAAGCACGGCCCTTGTACCCGCCAAGCGCACCGATAGCATAGGTTGAGCGGCTGCCCAAAGCGAGCGGAACATCGATTCCGCCCGACACGGCGATGTAAATACGTGCGCCGGATTTCAGAAAATCAAAGCTCAATTCTTGGCCGGCCTTGATTGAAAAAGAGGTCCAGCCCGGCTGTACGACGCCATCGACCTTCGCAGGCATATCCGCGCCTGTGACGGCAACGACGGCGTCCTCTGTGAAGAGAAGTTTCGGCCCCATGAAGACTGCTTCGAGACCTGCGGCGCTCTCGTCATTACCAACAAGAAGATTGGCCGCGCGCAAGGCAAGCCGGTCCATGGCTCCGCCGACTGGAATGCCGAGATGGAAGTACCCCGGTCTTCCGAGATCTTGGATGCTTGTCGCAAGACCATGATGCACGACTTTAATGGCCATTGATCATGCCCTCCAGTCTCGCGTTATAGCCGCTGATATCCTTTCGGAATTCGCGCAGGTCGAAATTGACTTCCCGGATCGGCGGAAAGAACCGGCCTTTATCAACATCTTCGAGCGCCTGATCATAAGCATCGCGATCTATGGGCTTGAATTTGACGATATCGCCCGGACGGAAAAACACCATGAAATCGCGAAGATAGCTCGTGGTTTGCGTCGGGTCGAAGATCGGCATGGGCGTGATGCCGAACATCTGGTAACCACCGGCGCCGCGCACCGAATAGATGCAACCGAAGCACCCGCCGTGCCCGACCGTCAGCTTTGGCGTATCGGTACGTGGCCGCAGATATTTCGGGACTTCGATCTGCCGCTGCCGCTCCACCATCTGATACATAAAGGGTAGACCCGCAACGAAACCGACCATGGAAACAAACCAGGGCGAACCCGAATGGGCGGCTACGAAATCGTCGACGGAACCGTAATCATTGATGCGCGCAGCATAGTCGAGATCGGTGCCGGAGGGATCCTGATGACGCTCACGAAACCGCATGAGCGTCTCATGAGTCCAGGGATCGTTGTAGTAGACTGGGATCTCGACAATGCGCGTTTTGATGACGGGCTTTGCCCTTTCTGCCGCGCCCTCGATCGCACGCACCTCTGTCAGCACATCATCTGGCTTGATGATATCAGGATCGAATTTGATCTGGAAAGAAGCGTTCGCCGGGCAGATCTCGCTCACGCCCTTGATGCCACTTTCCTTCACGCCATTTGCCATCGACAGGCTCTTGAAGAAGGCTTCGAGCGACATTTCATTGCTGCATTCCACGAAGAGGTGCTCGTCCCCTCCGAATGAATATCGAACATTCATCCGTTCTGTCCCTCCGTTTCGCGGCCGCTCAAAGCGGCAATCTTGGCCTCACCTCCTGCCGCGAGCCAGGGCTCGAGGAAGCGGGTATGAAAGTCGCCGCGTTGCACGGCCGCATCACCTGTCAGTGCGCGATGTAAGGCGATCGTGGTACTCACACCGCCAATCGACAGTTTTTCCAGTGCATCGCTGAGGTTCGCGATGCAGGCACGGCGGTCGGGGCCGTGAACGATCAGCTTGCCGAGCAACGAATCGTAAAAAGGCGGGATCGTGTACCCCTCGTAAAGCATCGTGTCGAAACGGATTTGAGGAGCGCCCGGCACATCGAGTGCCGTAATGGTGCCCGGTGCGGGTTGAAAGCCGCGCAGCGGATCTTCAGCATTGATGCGACACTCAATGGCGTGTCCACCGATGCTTATATCCTCCTGCCGTACGGAAAGTTTCTCGCCGCCGGCCACACGGATCATCTCCTGTACCAGATCGATGCCGGTGATCATCTCCGTTACGGGATGTTCAACCTGGATGCGGGTGTTGACCTCGATGAAATAGAAGGCGCCTGCGTCCTCGTCATAGAGATATTCGACTGTCCCCGCACCGCGGTATTTGACCTCGCGGGCAAGGGCCACCGCGCTATCGCAGAGACGGGCTCGGATATCAGCCGGTAAGCCGACAGCAGGTGCTTCTTCCCAAACTTTCTGACGGCGGCGTTGAAGCGAACATTCACGCTCATAGCAATGAATGAAATTTTCGCCATCACCAAGGATCTGCACCTCGACGTGACGTGCCTTGGTGATCACCTTTTCGAGGTACAGTCCGCCATCACCAAAGGCTGCAGCCGCTTCCGCGGACGCCTGCGGAAACTGTGTATCGAGTTCATCAATATTTTCGATGATGCGTATGCCCCGTCCGCCACCGCCCGCCGCTGCTTTGATCATGACGGGAAAACCAGTTTGGCCAGCTATTGTCCTTGCTTCCAACAGGTCGTCAATTCTTCCTGCACTGCCCGGAACTGTAGGCACGCCAGCCTTCGCGGCAACCGCACGCGCCGCCACCTTGTCGCCGAGCAGGCGGATCGCATCGCCGGATGGGCCGATAAAAATAAGGCCGGCCGCGTGCACCGCGTCGGCGAAATCGCCATTTTCAGAGAGAAAGCCGTAGCCGGGGTGCACAGCATCCACACCGGCAGTCTTGGCGGCGTCGATAACTGCCTCAATGTTCAAATAGCTCTTTTTTGCCGCGGGAGGGCCGATGTTGATTGCCTCGTCCGCAAGGCGAACGGCAAGCATATCGGCATCGGCGGCGCTGTAAACCTGCACCGTGCGAATGCCGAGGGCCTTTGCCGCCTGGATGATCCGCACGGCAATCTCGCCCCTGTTAGCAACGAGCAGACTGCGGATGCTCATGCCTCGACCTCGGCGATGACCTGACCAGCCATCACTGGCTCCTCGTTGTCGACAAGAAAACGGATCTTGCTGCCTGCAACCCCAGCCGGCACCTCTTGAAAGGTCTTCATCACTTCGATGAGCCCGATCGTGTCGCTCTCCTTTACAGTATCTCCATCGGCTTTGAACGGCGGCGTATCCGGCGAAGACGCCCGGTAGAACGTTCCGGGCAATGGCGACTTGATCTCGATCGTGCTCATAACGGTCTCCGCTTTCAATATTCTATTGGAAGGTCTCGGGTTTCAGGATCTTAGACACTGGCGCGATGCGGATGCCCTCAGACACGAGGGACTCGCGCATGGCAAGCGCGATATCGAAAGCCCCTAGCGTGTCGGAATGGAAGCAGATCGATTCAAACTGAATTTCGATGTCTCCGCCACTCACAGTCTTAACGCGGCCGTCTTTGCAGGCTCGCACCACCTTACGCGCAATTGCCGCCGGATCGGGCCGCCCTGCATCTCGCGTAAAAACAATCGATCCCGTATCGTCATAATCGCGGTCTGCGTAAAACTCGCGCACCACAGGATGTCCCGCCTCGAGAGCCGCTCGATGCGTTGCTGAATTGCCCATGCAAAAGATGAAAGCATCGGGCGCCGCAGCACGCATATAGGTCACAAAGATCTGGGCCAGTTCGGGGTTCACTGCCATCTCCATGTAAAGCGCTCCATGCGGTTTAACATGCTGAAGGCGAACACCGTGACGGCGAGCAAACTCTCTAAGGGCTCCGACCTGATAGACGATGTCGTTAACGAGTTCCTTGGCCGTTCCATTGATTTTGCGCCGACCAAAGCCTTGTAAATCGTTGTAACCCGGATGAGCGCCGAGTTCGACACCATGGCGTACGGCAAGTTCCACCGTCTCATTCATCAAATTAGGGTCGCCTGCATGGAATCCGGTGGCAACGTTGGCGGAACTGATGAGGGTCATGAGGGCGGTATCATCTGCATCGCCGACGTGCCAGCGCCCAAATGCCTCACCCATATCGCAGTTGATGTCGACAACATCGAGCAAGCCCAGGTCCTCTCCACGCATTGATCGTCCGTAAAGAAAGGCTAGGAGAAAATCCGCCTTTTGAGAAATTCAATTTTTCGCTATGTATTATCTGAAAATCAGAATTGCGTAGGGCAATTGGAGTTCTACGAAGGCCCCAGTTTTATGGGTTGATCGGTGCGTTGCCTTCTAACTGGGCAGCCGCCTGCTTGATGAACGGGCAGAAAATCTGAAATTTTAATGGTTGAAATCTATTTTATTGAGGGGCGGATGTCATTTAGCTTACGTCAACTGCGCTACTTCGTTGCCACGGCGGAACTGGGACAGATTTCGCAGGCGGCTGTTGAACTCTCGATCTCGCAATCGGCCATCACCACGGCAATCAAAGAGCTGGAGCAAATTTTGGGGATTAGTCTCTTCCTGCGAACGCCGCATGGGATGAATTTGACAGAATCCGGCCGACAGTTTCTCGCCCATGCCTACGACATTCTTAACAAGGTGGATGAGGCCATGCGTCTCGATCTTGTGTCGAGCGACGTCGAGGGGGTTTTGACCATTGCTGCGACTTACACGGTCATAGGCTACTTCCTGCCTGTTCACATTGAGAGGCTGCGACGGCTGTTTCCCAAGCTGGAAATTCAACTGTTTGAACAAAACCGAGAGTCGATCGAAGAGGGACTTCTGACCAATCGCTATGATATGTCTGTCCTGCTGACCTCCAACGTTCTCGACCCGCAGCTCGCAACCGAAACCCTGATGAGTTCGGCGCGCCGGCTTTGGGTGCCGGCACAACATCCTCTGCTTCAAAGCGAAGATGTAGGGCTGAAAGAAATCGCAGAAGAGCCCTATATCATGCTGACGGTTGACGAAGCCGCACATTCGGCGCTGAAATACTGGAATGCGTCGTCCTACCAGCCACGGGTCATCTTGAGGACATCCTCCATTGAAGCGGTCCGCTCCATGGTTGCAAACGGGCTGGGCGTTGCCATCCTTTCGGACATGGTGCATCGCCCATGGTCGCTTGAAGGACGCAGAATCGAGACCATCAATGTCCGCGATCCCGTGCCTGCTATGAATATTGGACTTGCTTGGCGCAAGGGAACAGAGCTTGGTCCTGCAGCCAGAGCTCTGCGCATGTATTTCAGGAACCTAAGCTACTTTGACGGCGCGAATATGGGGCGTTCTTAGAGCTTTCGCGACCACCATAAGAGCAGTTCGGAATAGCTCGTCTCACTATTTCAAAGCTCTTGCGTGCGCGTTTACCATTGGCCTCGCGGATGGATCCAACCAACGACGCACTCAGCTACAAAATGAAGCACCGCTCCAACAATTCCGCCCAGAAGAACTTCAGCGCCGCGCGAGGCGCCGACCTCCCATAGCGGCACGCCAGGGGTCGCCGTCAGGAAAACAATTGGGCAGGTCCACATGCAAACCCTGATCCACGGATACCGCCGAGCGGCGACCGCGGCAAGCGCGACCGCGACTGCAATATCGACAGCAACATCGGTACCGATCCTGTCAAACAACGTACCAATCATCACGGCGATGGACACACCGAGCAATGTGCCTATGAACCGACCGATTGTCGCCTGCCTCGTATCGCCCAGCTTCTCCTGACTGACAATGATGCCGGACATCGCCGCCCAAACAGGGTGCGGCAGTCCGGCGGTTTGAGCCACGAGGTAACCAACCGTTGCCGCGCCAGAGCAGCGCAGAACGAAGGCGATGTCACGCGTTTGAGTTTCGGTTATCAAACTGTTCTCCCATCACCTCAGCAGGTTTGTTCGCGCCAGTTCAACCACCTCGTCGCCACGTCCATTAATGATGGCTTTCAGCATGTAGAGGCTGAAGCCCTTGGCCTGCTCGAGCTGGATCTTGGGAGGCATGACCAGCTCTTGCTTTGCCGTCACCACGTCAACGAGAGCAGGTCCAGGATGTGCGAAAGCCGTCTGCAAAGCTTCGTCGACATCCTTCGAATCCTCAACGCGTATCCCTTTTACGCCCATGGCATTGGCCATGGCAGCAAAATTTGGGTTTTGAAGATCCGTACCCGTATCGAGATAGCCACCTGCCTTCATTTCCATCGCCACGAAACCGAGTGATCCGTTGTTGAACACCACGATCTTTACTGGAAGCCCCAATTGCGAGAGGCTGATGAAGTCGCCCATCATCATCGTGAAGCCGCCATCGCCGGAGAGCGAGACGACCTGGCGTCCAGGGGCTGCTGCCTGCGCGCCAATCGCTTGAAGCATCGCATTTGCCATCGATCCGTGATTAAACGAACCGAGCAACCGGCGCTTGCCGTTCATCGCGAGATATCGTGCCGCCCAGACCGTCGGCGTGCCGACATCGGCGGTAAAAATCGCATCCTCTGCGGCTATTTCGCTTACGCGTTGCGCGAGATATTGAGGATGAATGGCACGCCCTGCCGCAGATGGTACAGCCAGTTCGTCTAACCCCTCGCGTGCCTTTCGATAATGGGTCAAAGCTGCGTCAAGAAAACCTCTCTCCTTTCGAGGCTGCAAGCGTGGAAGAAGAGCCGCAATCATTTCGCCAACATCACCCACGATGCCTTGTGTCAAAGCGGCACGCCGGCCCAACGCGCTCGGATCTCGGTCGATTTGAATAATGCGGGCCTTGGCAGGGTAAAACGCCCGATAAGGGAAATCCGTCCCAAGCATCAGAATCGTGTCGGCATTCTCCATAGCATGATAACCGGAAGAAAAGCCGATCAGTCCCGTCATTCCGACGTCGAATGGATTGTCCCATTCGACGTGCTCCTTGCCGCGCAGCGCATGAACGACCGGCGCCTTCAAATGATTGGCGAGGGTAACAACGGCATCGTGGTGGCCCGCACAGCCGCTGCCGGCGAGAATGGTGATTGACTTCCCCTCATCCAGCAAGGTGACCAATCGCTCGATTTCAGCCTCGCGTGGCACTATGCGCGGTGTCGCAGGAAGCGCTGTTGCAGGCACTTTGTCCACAGGCGCTGCAGCAAGGGCGACATCGCCCGGGATCACCAAGACGGCGACCCCGTTGCGACCGATTGCAGTGTTCAGCGCTCGACTGAGCACGCCGGGCATCTGTGCTGGATTCGAAACAAGCTCGACAAAATCGGCGCATTCTCGGAACAGCTCCTGAGGATGCGTCTCTTGAAAGTAACCCAGGCCAATTTCGGAAGAAGGAATATGCGCAGCGATTGCCAGAACAGGAACGTGATTGCGCTTGCAGTCGAAGAGGCCGTTGATGAGGTGGAGGTTTCCGGGCCCACAGCTTCCTGCGCAGACCGCGAGCTTGCCGGTCAAGGCGGCTTCGGCACCGGCTGCGAAAGCGGCGGTCTCTTCATGGCGCACATGCATCCAATCAATGCGCCCGAGCCGTCGCAGGCTGTCGTTGAGGCCGTTCAGACTGTCTCCCGTGACGCCCCAGATTCGTTCTACCCCGGCGTCAGCTAGGGTGACAGCAAGTAGATCGGCTACGGTGGTTCCCATCACATTACTCCTTCGACTGGTATTTTCGCTGTTCCTCTTGAGACATAGATCACCTCCGCTCTATCTTCCAATATATGGAAAAGGGAATGTCCATATATGAACCTTGATGACATTGACCTTCGGCGCCTGCGGTATTTTTTCATTGTCGCGGAGGAGCTGCATTTTACCCGGGCGGCGGAGCGCATAGGGATTCGCCAGCCCCCGCTGAGCATGCAGATCCGTCAGCTCGAAGAAACGATCGGAGCGAAACTGTTCCTGCGCCAAGCGCGGGGCGTGGAACTAACGGCCGCCGGTCTTGAATTTCGTGCTGCTGCCATCGACATCGTCGCACGCTTTGACGATTGTATTGTACAGACCCGTCGCCACGCAGCGGGACAGGCCGGGCGCCTTCGGCTAGGCTTTGCCGGCGCGACCTATTTTCATCCTACGGTTCCGCAGATCATTCACGCGTATCGCAACGCACATCCGGGCGTTGTCCTTTCGCCCGAACAGAGCAATACGCCCGCGCTTCTATCGGATTTGCGTGAGGGAAGGCTTGATGTCGCGTTCATCCGCCCTTCGGCAGACGACGACGAGCGCCTGACCGTGCGCTCCTGCCTTGACGAGGATATGGTTATTGTCCTGCCGGCGGATCATCCTCTGCGCAAAGAAAAGCGGGTTCCGCTCACTGCAATCGCAGGTGAAACTCTCATTCTGTTTCCGCGCGAGATTGGCCCCGGACTTTACGACAGCATCGTCTCTGCGTGTCGCCAGGCAGGATTTACCCCGCACCTTGGGCAAGAGGCGTCGCAGATTGCTTCGATCATTCCGCTCGTGGCAGCAGGTTTTGGGGTATCAATTGTGCCGCACTCCGTCAGCTCGATCAGGAACGAAGGCGCCATTTTCAAATTTATCTCTGGTCCGGCGCCTCAAGCCCCTATCGCTCTTGCGAGCCGCGCCTGCGATTACACTCCCTTGGTAACGGCCTTTCTTGCAACGGCTGCTCAATCTGTGCGCCGCCTGGAGCGCAAGTTTTGATTGCTGTTGAATGATGTCCAGCATACCGGCGCTTGAGAGACACCATCAACAGGTCGCCTGCGCAAGAAGGTCACACTACCGCATCATCGCGGCCACGTTGCCACCATCGACCGTAATGACCGATCCTGTCGAAGCGCGCACCGTGGCGAGATGCAGGACTGCAGTGGCCACATCATTGGCGGTGACTTCACGCCCGAGCAGGTTTCCGCGCATATAAACATCCGGCGTCACACCGCGTGCGCGTGCGCGCTCTTCTACCATCGCGTCTGTCATAAGGCGCGTTCGAATCCGGTCCGGGTTGACCGCATTGACGGTAATTCCGTCCGTTGCATGCTCCAGAGCATATTGCCGCATGAGGGCCATCAAGGCGGCTTTCGACGTGCCGTAGGGTCCGAAATCTGCGCCCGGATTGACGGCCTGTTTGCTGACATTGAAAATAATCGCGCCGCCTGTGTTCTGTTGACGCATGACCGTGACAGCAGCACGAGCAATGTAGTGGTGGCTCCAGAAGTTGAGATCGAAAGCCGCCTTGAACGTCTTGTCATCGACGTCAAGAAGCGAGCCTTGGAACGCCGCTCCGGCATTGGAAACCAGAATGTCTATCCCGCCATGGGTTTCGACGACTTTGGCAATTGCCTCGCCGGCCGCTCCATCAGCCGTCAGATCACACGCGATCGAAAGGCATCCAAGGCGCTTTGCTTCGATGGCAACACGTTCGGCATCCAGATCAATCAAGACGACCTCGGCTCCCTGCGCCTGAAGGACTTCGGCAATCGCAAGGCCAAGACCGCCCGCACCGCCTGTCACAGCGGCAATCTGACGGGTCAGCGGCTTCTCGACCTGTTTGGCAAGCTTCACCTGTTCCAATGACCAATATTCAATATCGAACAGGTCGTCCTCCGAAAGCGCCTCGAAACGATCAATTCCCTCCGCACCGCGTATGACGTCGATGGTTGCCTCGGCAACATCGGCACAGACACGCGCTGCCTTCTGGGTTGGACCGGCAGCAAACAATCCGATACCTTCGACGTAAAAGACGCGTGGCATCGGATCTAGCATCGTCTTTCCTCCACCGTTGCGTAGATTATTACGCTCGAAGTAAGACTTGTAATCGGCGACATAATCGGCAACCGCTTTTTGGACTGCCAGGCTCCAGCCTTTGAGATTGTTCTGCTGCGGAGCGGGAAGTGCAATTCCAAACCGCTTGATATGGATGACATGTTCAGGTGTCGCATTCCCCCGTCGCACGAGATCGGCAACATCAGGTGCACCGCAAAAATCTAGGATCAGGTCGTTTGTGCGGTGTTCAAGAACCAGGCGGCGGAATCGACCCTCTTCCTTGCCCGGCAGCGCAAGAGCACCTCGCAGGATCGGGGCGATCTCTGCCACCGACGCCAGCGGCTCTGGTTTTGGCACAAAGTGCCCGAACGGCGAAGGATTACCTTCGGCAATTCGCCGCTCGGCTCGCGTAATTGCTGCGATCATGTTCTCGTAAGCTTCACGCGGATCATCTGACCATGTAAATATGCCGTGCTTCAGCAAGATCATGCCGGGGGCGTTGGGTCTTCTGGAAAAGGCGGCTTTGCAGGCTTTGGAAAGATCAAAGCCCGGCATCACGTATGGCACGATGATCATTTCGGGAAACAGTTCGCGGATGATCGCTTCGCCCTGCGGCTGGTTCGTTAAAGCGACAATTGCGTTCGCATGAGTATGGTCGACATGCTTGAACGGCAGAATGGCATGCAAAATTGCCTCGACGGAGGGATTGGGAGCGGCAGGATCGAGCAAGAGCCGCCGCTGAAGCATGACCATATCGTCGTCGCTCAAGCTATCGTAATCGACCATCGCCCTTAGTGGTTCGAGGCGAAGGGCTGGAAGACCGGCAGGCTCAATCTTTCCCATGTCCCATCCACTGCCCTTGACGCAGAGCGCTTCAACCGAAGAACCGTCATGGTCCTTGAGCGTCGTCTTGACTGATGTGTTGCCACCGCCATGCAGCACCAGTTGCGGCACGGAACCCAGCAGCCTTGTCGTATAGGTTCGAATTGCAACGTCTCGGTTTACGCCACTCTTCACGTAAGCTTCGACCACCGCGTCAAACTCTGCCTGGGACCATTTCGATTGCATCATCACTCCTCAAGGACGACCTGGGCGTCCCCTCTCCCTGCCCGCCCGCAGTAGCGTCGGCTGAAAACAATACTGAGTGGCAAATGCCATTATGTCATGACATTAGTCAACACCCTAAGTGACGCAGTTGATTCGAACCAAAAATCATGCCAGTCAATCGCCAAGGTTCAGCGGAAGCATTTCATGAGACAGGACAACCTCGCGCCGATAGGACAGCCCACGCCTGCCGAGTTCGATGATGCCGTCGTTTGGGCGACGTGGCTCTATTACGAGGACCAGCTGACCCAGAACGAGATTGCCAAGCTGCTCGGTGTTTCGCGCGCAACGATCGTCAACTACCTGCAGGAAGCCCGCAAGCGGGGCATTGTTCGCATCCTGATGAACTCGGAAGTAGCGACTCGCACCGGCATTTCCCGGCAGCTTGCCGGGAAGTACGGCCTGGAGCAGGCTATGGTGCTACCAGCCACCGACGACGACACGCCCAAGGCAACTTTAAAGGCGCTTGGCGCAGGCGGCGCTCGCCTCATCGAGCGGCTGACCAAGCCTGGCGATACGATTTGCGTTTCCTGGGGGCAAACAGTACTCGCAGTAGCCGAGGCGCTCAACCTGCCCCGCCCGCTCGACGGACTGAGCGTCGTCCAGGTTACGGGATCTTCGACCGGCAACGAAGCATTTTCGGCAGAATTCTGCACCGCCATCATGGCGCGCAATCTAGGGGCGGTGAGCGTTAATATGGTTGCTCCAGCGGTATTGAGCTCTGCTCAGCTGCGGGACGCGCTGATGGCAGAACCGGTCTTGCGTCGTCAGTTCGAACGCATAAGCCAGGCGGACCTTATCGTGTTCGGTGTCGGCGCTCTCGGACCTGACAGCACGATGCGTATTGCCGAGGTGACCGATAATGCCGAAATCGATGAATATGCCGCCCAAGGCGCTGCTGCGGTGCTGATTTGCCGCTTTCTTGACAGTGCGGGCCAGCAGATCATCCGCGACTTCGACAGTCGGGTCATCGGTATTGAACTCGATGATCTTCGCAAACTGCCGCGCCGCCTTTGCGTGGCCGGCGGCGCGCATAAAACCGAGGCTATCCGCGCCGTCCTGAAGGGCGGCTATGCAACTCATCTCGTGACAGACATGGTTTGTGCACAGCATCTTCTTCAAGATTAGAACATGCCAAACGGACAGCTCTCATCAATCGCATGAAAGCGGAGACTGATGAAGCGTTAGACGGCAAAGCCCATCGCTCACGCTGGCTTTCATGAAGCTCTACGCGGCGCACTGTTCATGAACGCAAGCGTCTCGTCAAAAGAGCGAATACCTGCATCCGACCCAAGCCCAGTCGCAACAAGAGCGGCGCTTGCCTGTGCAAAATTCAATGCCGTCTTCAGATCCATCCTGTGGTGAAGCGCGGTGATGTAGCCGGCATCAAAGGCATCGCCGCACCCTGTCGTGTCGACAACGTCAATCTGGAAGGCTCGCTCGTGCATGACCGTGCCGTCCGCCCCCATGAAACAGACGCCATCGCCGCCGAGCGTAAAGACACAGTGTCCCACTCCACGATCCAGAAAGAAGCGCCCTGCACCTTCAACATCGTCCGCACCGGAAATATGTTTGGCCTCCTCAATGGAAGGCATGAAATAGTCGATATAGGGCAGCAATGGCTCGATGAGACTAAGCGTGCCGTCATTCGCACCAAGAAGATCAAAGGTCGTTGTGCGGCCGCGCGCCTTGGCGGCAGCCAATAGCTTTCGGCTCGGCTCTCCATCGAGCTTCGCAAGAAGACCGGTACCGCCGAGATGCACGATCGGTGAGGCAAGAACAGCGTCAAGTCGGTCCGCGGGAACGTCGAAGTGATCGGATGCTCCGCGCGCATGAAGGGCGGGGCGATCACCATTGCGACGAATATTTAAGATTGTTGCAGAGGTCGGTATCCCTTTAAGGCGTTGCATCTGAGCGGTATCGACGCCAAATCTTTCAAGCGTCGCGACGACAAAGTCGGCCTTCTCGTCGTCACCGACCGCGCCAACAGCCAGGCATTGAAGGCCAAGCTTCGCGAGATCGACCACGGTTCCGCCGGCCGTGCCAGCAACTGTGAGACGTATCTCGTCGATGAACTCCACGTTCCCACCTTGCGGTATTGCATCGACCGGTCGTCCGAGCACGTCAAGAATATAAAGTCCGACGACGGAAACATCATGAGCCACGAAAGCCTCCCTTTTTCGCACGCGTCTTTACCCGCCGAGGTCGAAGACAGACGCGCTTTTTGTTTTGATCTCTACCCATCCTGCCAGCGGCTAATCCTCTTCGACTGCCGGCCCGATGCTTTTTTATCCGCGATTGCGCAGCGTGAAGATCGTACCGGCAATCAAGATGAACAGACCGACGATAAAGAGCTGCAATGTGCTGGGGATACCCACAAAAATGAGAACGTTACTGACAAGCGTGATCAGCAGAACGCCCAACAACGTGCCGATCACAGAGCCGGAACCACCCGTAATGCGCGCCCCACCCAAAACAACGGCCGCAATGATTTCCAGCTCCATACCGGCAAGATCGAAGGGATTGGCGAGCCTGTTGCTGGCAACGTGGACAACGCCAGCGACGCCCGCCAGAAGGCCGGCATAGGCGAACACAAAGATCCGAACGGTAAATAGCTTGATGCCGAGACGCTCCGCGATCTGTGGATTGCCGCCGACCGCGAAGATTGCGCGCCCCATCAAAGTCCGCTCGAGAATGAACCACGTCATGAGCGCTGCGACGGCAAGAACCAGTACCGTTGCGGGCAAGGCGGACGCAACACCGTTGGACGAAATATGCGTATAAATCGAGGCCTTACCCAGATTGTCCATCGCTGCGGGAATATTCATGAAGAGTGCGGTGCCGACGAAGGTCAGCAGGAAGCTGCGATAGACATATTGTGTACCGATCGTCACGATCAGCGAGGGCGCCTTGAGTTTATGGACAAGAAGACCATTGACCGCGCCGAGGAACGCGCCGCCACCGGCGGCGAGAAGAAAGATGACCGCCAGAGGCATCGAAGGTGCGACATCGATGACGAGCATCGTCAAGACATACATTACAAAAGCTGCGATCGCGGTGAACGAGACGTCGATCCCACCCGCTGCGAGCACGACCAGCACACCCATCGCGAACAAGCCGCGGACCACAGAGGCGCGCAGAATGTCCACAAGGTTGCTCATTTGCAGAAATTCAGGATTGGCGATCATGACGACGAGACAGGTCATCACCACGAGCATCAAGGTGAAGAGCTCCGGATGTGCCCCGAGCAAATCCCACAAGCGCCGGAAGATGCCCACTTGCCGATCGCTTTTGGCGGCGGGTAAGGTTGCGTCACTCATTACAGGCTATCCTTCGTATATCCGGCCATGGTGCGATAGATGCTGTCCTCTGTCAGAGAGGTCGCGCTGCTGTCGGAGACGATCCGGCCCTGCCGCATAATCAAAATGCGATCGCAGTTCTGAAGAAGCTCCAATAGATCATCGCTGATGATGATCACCGACATTCCGTCGTCCGCGAGTTTCTGGATGATGCGAAAGATCGTATCCTTGGACCCGACGTCGACGCCGACCGTCGGTCCGTGCAGGATCAGCAGCCGTGGATTGATGGTCAGCCAGCGGCCAATCAACACCCGCTGCTGGTTGCCGCCAGATAAAGACAATACGGGAGCAGATACATCCGGCGCCACGATCTGCAGATCGCGGACACTGTCTTCTGCCGCACGCCGCGCTTTGCCGCCACTGATAAGACCGAAAGCGTTCTTCAATTGATCGAGGATCGGAAGCGTAATGTTGTCTTGTATCGTCTTTTCAAGGAACAGGCCTTCGGTCAATCGATCTTCCGGAACATAGCCGATTCCGTATCTGATAGCGTCGGCCGCTGATTGCGGTGCGACGAGATCTCCGTTCAGACTGAGGGAGCCAGCGGAAGCGGCAGACACGCCCGCAAGAGAAAGTGCAAGTTCATTGCGACCGGAGTCAAGGAGCCCGGTGATGCCGACGATCTCGCCACGCCGAACAGAGAAATTAACGTCGACGAAAGCCGGCGCTTTTGTAAGGCCCTCAACAGTCAGCATGACATCCCCGAGCTTAGGATCCGTCCGATAGCGCGTCTCGCTAATTTCGCGGCCGGTCATCCAATGGCTGAACTCAGCCTTGCTATGACTGGCAACGTCGAGTTCTGTCACTTTCATGCCGTCGCGCATGATGACGGCTCGTCCGCCAATCTGTTTGCACTCATCCAATTTATGCGTGACGAAAAGAACCGCCACCCCACGCTCTTGGAGGCGTGTGACGACCTTGATGAGATTTTCCACCTCTTGCCTGGTCAGCGACGTCGTCGGTTCATCCATGATCACCAGTCGCGCATCAGAAGCGATAGCACGAGCAATCGCCACGAGCTGCCGAGTGGCGAGCGGCAATGTGTCTGTCCGTCGCGTCAGGAAGTTGCGGTCGGTCGGTAGACGCACTTCTGCCAATGCCCGGCGCGCCGTTTGATGCAGCATGTTGAGGTCAAGGCGTCGCGCAAGTTTGCCGGACGAGGCAACGAGCTGCTCTGTAAATGCGACATTTTCTGCAACGGATAAATTCGGGAGGAGAGAGAGATCCTGATAGACAGTTTCAATGCCAGCGGCCAAAGCGCCGATGGCTTTGAGATTGCCTGTAACAGTGCCCGTCTCTTGTCCGTCGATCAGGATTTCGCCCTCGTCGGCAGGCTGAGCACCAGACAGAATTTTGATCAGCGTACTCTTTCCGCAGCCATTCTCACCCATGAGATGGTAGATCTTACCGGCTTCGATCACCAGGCTGACGTCCTTGAGCGCACGCACGCCGCCAAAAGACTTGCTCACATGGCGTATTTCCAAAAAAGGCGGTTTTTCGGCCGGTGCTGATGGCGTGACGACGGCATTCATCGAGGCATCCTGAACGACTTCATATCAAAACAACAGTGAACAAGCGCGGCGGCAAATTCAGCCGCCGCGCCGTAGCATTCTCTTAGAACGGATAGTTCTTGTAGTTCGTCTTATCGACATCTACCCAGGCCTGCCCCTGAATGACGACCCCCTTGCCAGGGCCCTTCTTCACGGTCATCTTGTTGTAACCAGGCACTCCAAGATCCATGCCGTCCCTCATCTCCTCACCCTTGAGGACCATGTCGGCGACCTTGTTCATCACGTAACCCGCATCTTTAGGATCCCAGAAGAAGATCTGCTTGACGGCGCCGGATTCGAGGTAAGGTCCTGTATCCTTGGGCAGACCAAGGCCATAAACGCAGGTCTTACCTTGCAGCCCAGCTTCTTCAACGGCCCGGCCGATGCCGATCACGTCGATCGCGGATGAGCCCTGAAAGCCCTTTATATCCGGGTACTTACGCAGGATTTCTTTGGCTTTTTCGTAAGCGCGGTTGGCGTCGTTGAATGACTCATTCTTCGCGGCGACCAATTCCATGCCGGGATACTTCTTGGCGTTCTCTGCGCCCGCATCGACCCACTGGTTATGCGTCAAGCTGCCGAGCGAGCCGACAAAGCTCGTCCACTTTCCGGACTTGCCCATGCATTCGGCCATCTTTTCATTGATGCGCGCGCCGAACGCCTTGTTATCAAAAGCTTCGATGTCCACGCTGGTGTTGACCAGGCTGTCGCCTTCATGCGTGATCACCTTGATGCCGCGTTGAGCAGCACGGCGCAGAACACCTTCCAGCGCCGACGGGTCCATCGGAACGACTGCAATAGCAGAGACCTTCTTTGCAACGAGGTCCTCGATAATGCGCGTTTGTTGCGCAGCATCGGCTTTTGCCGGGCCGATTTGGCTGGCATCAACACCAGGATTGTCTTTGCCGAACGCTGTAACGCCTTCATTCATCCGGATAAACCAGTTCTCGCCGGTCACCTTCACGACCGTCACGATCGTGGGCTTGTCTTCGGCACGCGCCGCTCCGCCCACTGCTATAAGTCCTGCCAACATGGTGCCGGCTATCAGTTTCGATATCATGCTCATATGTCTCCTCCATTAGATTGAGCAATTCGACGTCTGGCGACCGGCAACGCCCATGGCGATTTCGGCCGTAGAATATTTCACGCCCGCCTATTGGTCGGACGCTTGGCTGCAGCTATCGTCCGGATTTCAACCAGACCCCAAAATTGACGCGTGCCGATGCCAAAAGCAGTAGAAGAAGAAGACCCCAGGCCAAGTCTCTGAAAAAGTTCGAAATATTCATAAAGTTGAATAGACTGGAGAGCATCTGCAACGCGGTGGATGCGAGCAAGACGCACATCACTTTGCCATGCCCTCCCTCAGGCTTCACCCCCCCCAAAACCGCAATCAGAATGGCGATCAGCACATAGGAACTGCCATAATCCCATTTCACCGACGAGTTTCGAGAGGCAATAATGATGCCGGCAACTGAGGCAAGCACTCCACAAATCGTGTAGGTGACGAGCAGCATGCGCTTCTCGTTAATTCCGCCATAGCGCGCGGCCTTTGCATTGCTGCCCAGCAGCATCAGCTGGACGCCAAAACGGGTGTACAAAAGAACGAAAGCAAGAATTGCGGCGATTGCCAGAAAAAGCGCAAAGCAAAGCGGCACGCCAAGGACTGGCGAGTTGCCAAAATCGTCGAGTGGTTCAATGAAACCCATCCCGATGGCAGATCCATTGGTAAGGGAAATGGCAAGGCCCGTAAAAACCAGCTGGGTGCCTAAGGTGGCGATCAGCGGCGTTAGCCGGGCGTAGGCAATGATCATGCCGTTCAGCAGCCCGCCAGCAAAACCGATGGCAAGTGCTAGGCCTGCAAAAACCCATGAAAATAGAAATGGGCTATCGGCAACCGGCACCAGAGCGCTCGCGGCAGCAAAGGCGACGATGCCCGCAAGGTTGGCAAGCGCAATTCCGGAGAGATCAATCCCGCCGTTGCCGGAGATCATCGCCAACATCACGCCAAGCGCAAGAAGACCAAGCTCAGGAACCTGCGAGGCCATCGACTGAAGATTATAGATATCGAGGAAGCCGCTCCCAACCAGAACGGCTCCCGCTACAAGCACCGCGCCATTGATGGCCGCTAAAAAAACAGCTTGCCGATCCAATCGCAAACTCACAGTCGATCCTCCTCCCTCAGAGCCTCGCTCAAGCAAAAGTGTCGATGACACTGCTTAAACGAAACCGATCAACATGCTTTGACATTTGTCAGACACATGTAGCGCTTGTCAATAGAACCTTTCGACGTGTCTGTCTGTCGACCTCCAGCTCAGTCCAACACATCAAATAGGCCAACTTAACGCCGTGCACGACAAAGCAGGCTTTTCCTCTTCCTCAAGAGAGAATCTACATATGACAAACAAGACCCGTCATATGTCGTCCCTCTGTATTGACATTTGTCTACTACAATATGTTTTTTGTAAACCCAGAAAAAAATCCAAGGCTGCATTGCATCGGTCGCGTCGCGTGCAACGGAGTCACGGTCCCTCCAAACGGGCTCGGGATGTCAAAGTGGCAGTAAGAGCTATGCACGAAAGCGAAAGCGAACTTCGAAGTGATCCCGGCCCAGCGGTTTGAGAGAGTCATGCCTGCAGGCTCTGTTAACCCCGAACAACCAAGGATATGCGCTTCACGTCAGAGGCAATCGGAGAAGACAATGAAGAGTGGCACGCTGTCCCCTGAGCCTTCAGCCTAATCATGCGTGGTGCCTGGTCCAAACTATGGCCCTAAGATGATACAGGGTTGGAAGCGCTATGACCTGAGGATACTTCGACACCACGGCATCATCGATATGCTGTGAGCGGCTGCATTTCTAATGGCACTGTGTAGAGTTCTGACTTCTCGAAGCCAAGTGGATGTCGATTACCGAGGAGACACAAACAGTGAATGAAGAACGGCCGGATCCCAGCTTGCTTTCGCCGCCTATGCGGGCTCTGATGGAAAAGATGGCGGCCGAGTTTGGCCCTTTACCAGATGCCACTCTCCTGCCGCCGGCAGAAGGACGCGCTCTTTCCGCTCGTCTCAACGAAAAGCGGAACGTGAACCTGCCGGCTATGATGTCGGAAGCCGAAGTTTGGGTCCCAGCTGATACCACACTGGGTTCGGCACCGTGCCGGATGCGTATCCTCACACCCGAAAATGCAGGATCCGGCACAATTCTCTTCGTTCATGGTGGCGGCTTCGCATTTTGCAGCCCTGAAACACATGAGCGGTGCGCGCGCGTCCTTGCCATTGAAGCCGGTATGGCTGTTGCAATGCCAGATTACAGGTTGGCTCCAGAACACCCGTTCCCCTCTGGCCTGCGCGATGTCGTTGCCTGCCTGCGAGCGCTTCTTAACGGCCGTATCGAGGGAATTTCAGCGAAGCCTCTCCTAATAGCGGGAGACTCTGCCGGCGCCAACCTTGCGCTCGCGAGCATGCTCCACGAGCAGACCGACGCCCAATCCCTTCCAAACGGGGCACTGCTGTTTTATGGAAATTTTTCAGCCGATCTGACAGGCGCTTCTTATGCTCGTTTTGACAACGGCCCGGGTCTTACGATCGCAAAGATGGAACGGTATTGGCAATGGTATGCCGGCGACCGCGACATCAGTGGAGATCCACTTGCCTGTCCACTTGTTGCAAGCGACGACACACTTTTGCGGATGCCGCAGCTCTATCTCATGGCGGCAGGTGTAGATCCGCTTTACTCGGATACACTTATGCTGCACGAGCGGCTGCAAAACCTTGGACGTAGAGATGATCTCGACATCGTGCCCGGCGTTATTCACGGATTTCTCCAGAATACCAATGAACTGGAAGAGGCGCGCGCAGCACTGCGGCGCGCAGGCAAGGCGGCGCGTAGGATGATACATAGGACGTGACGCGTTGACGCTGGCAATGGACGACACGGCGTCTGACGATAGACGCCGGTGCATTCGTGCGGTCAGGCTGTAAAAAGCCCTCTAATACTCAGCAGCTTTCACCGTCATTTCTTCAGGTGACGGAGACAGGCTTTGACTTCAGGCGCGCCGCGGTCGCCGGATCGGCTCGACGACAAAGCTGTGGCGGCAGTCCCTTCATGATGAGCTCCGCATCGGCCACTGCCATAGAACCCAAGGCGTAAAGTGCATCGCGCGTCCCGCCAGTCCGGTGCGCGGAAAAAAGAATGCCAGGCACAGACCGGATCGGATCATCCGCCGCAACCGGCTCTTCTGGAAAGACATCCGTTGCAACCCGAATCCGTCCAGAGGCAGCGGCTTCGACCATTGCCGGGAAATCAACAACAGCCGCTCGGCTCATGAGCAGGAAGGCCGCGCCAGGCTTCATCATTGCAAATTCGCGCGCACCAATGAAGCCTTCATTCTCGCTCGTCACGCTGGCGAAAACGAAGATCACCTGGCTTTCGGAAAGAAGTTCATCAAGGATGGCAGGAGCGCAGTCTGCCCGCTCGATGATTTCGCTTGGAAGCCAAGGATCGAACACGCGCACATGATTGCGAAATGGCCGGATCAGCTCGCGGAGCTGCCGGCCCAAATCTCCAAACCCGATGATCCCAACTGAAGCTCCAGCGAAACGAAACGTCGTCTCATTGCCTGCGAGGCCGTATTGCTCAATGCCCAGCCTAAACTCTCGATCTGCCTGCGTAATGCCGCGCGCAAGATCGATCGCCATCGCAAGCGATGCCTCGGCCACGGGTGCAGCAAAGGCAGATGCCGGCGCCAAGACCCAGATGCCGCGTTCCACGCATGCCTGATAATCGATATTGGGTATAAAGTTGGATTCGACGTTGATGATGGCCTTCAGTTTTTGCGCGCGGTCAAGTCGCTCCCTGGGCATGTCGGTCTGACCGAAAATCAAGACTGTGTCGGGCAACAGTTCATCGATTTGCTCAGCCGGCATCTGACGATCTTCACAAATCACGACCTCGCCAAGAGCGTGAAGACGCTCCTTCACGCTCCGCTCCATGATCAGATCGACCGTGCGCGGTAAAGGATCGACGAGAATAACATTCCGGCTCATAGTGTTCCTCCAACTCGGCAAACTGGTAACACAGAATCAATTTTCTCAAGAAAATTTTTGATCAATATGAAACACCGTTAAAGGCTGAAAAACGCTTATGTTCACGAGGGGTTGGCTCGATGACGGGCACATGCCGTCGCTTGCTAGATTTCCCGTGCAAGCCACCGAACCATGTTCGCCATCAATCGATCAAATCCCGACCACTGCATGAAATCTGCCGAAAGCCAGTGAGGCCCGATATCTGTGGTCCATGACAGCGAGCGACCAGAACCGTACTCTCGCACCGAAAGCAACGGAAGATCGCTGCCTCCATGTTTGCAGCACATAAGGGTTCTCGTGTCCGACTGAACCCGCGCAATGACGCGGTTGAGCCCTAGAATAAAGGGAACTGGTGCCGTCATCCCTGATAAGATGGCGTGGTCGCTGCTGGCGATGACGGGATCAAGTCCTTCAGGCGCTTCGAGGCCATCCGGAAGAGCACTGATTTCGACCGGCAGGGCCCGCTCGATAGCGGTGCCATGGAACATGGCAGCTCCATACATACCCTGGAAGCCCGTGTATCCGCCCGCCATCATCAAGGCTCCGCCTTGCTCCACCCAACGACGAATAAGTTCGAGGCGATTAACGGAGCGCTTTCCCAATCTTGTTTCCGGCGTGTAGAGCAACGATAGTGCGCCAACATCGGAGATTACGACAACGGAATAGCGATCGAGCTCATCCATAGTGGTGGGAAATTCGTGTTCACAGCGATCACCCCCAATCTGAACGACATCGATCTGGGAATTCATCAATGCTTGAATGTACCGCGTCGCTCCGTTGGAATAACGTGAAGAGGCCCCAGTTTCGAGGCCAGTCGAAGCCAAAGTGGTAATGTGAAAAATCTCACCCGCGAGCAGAACTGGCTTCATCATGGAACCTCGTTGCAAAATTGGCGAAAGGGGCAGCGCTGTTTGCAACGCTGCCCGCTCGACCTCAGAATTTAAATTCTTCGACGTTTGCCGGCGTGACGATCTTGGCAGGTCCCAGCAGGACCTCACCTTTTGCACCGACTTTGTAGGTTCCTAGTCGACCGGCTGCGAATGTCTCACCTTCTTTACCGGTTACCTTACACTCGGCAACGGCCTGCGCGGCATAATATGTCAGGTAGCCGAGATCTTTGACGTTCCACCAGATGTCCTGAACCGAACCGTCTTGAATGTACTTCTTGATGAGGGTTGCGGGCGCTAGACCGGTAAGTTTGATCTTTCCAAGCAAGCCTGCCTGCTCCATGGCGCGGGCGGCTGCGGGCAGCCCTATCCCAGCTGGGATGATAATACCCTTGAGATTGGGGAATGCTTGTGCCAGCCCTAAAGCCTGTTGCTGATTGACCTGCTCGCTTTCCTGACCGTAAGCAACCTGCACCAGCTTCATTTTCTGATATTTCGTATCGCCAGCCATCTTCTTCTTCATGAAGTCGATCCACGCATTTTGGTTGGTGGCTGTTGGCGTCGATGAGAGGATGGCGAAGTCGCCCTCGTAATTGATTAACTGCCCCATTGATTCCAGCATCATCTCGGCCAGGCTGTCGCCCGCCGCTTGATTGAGGAAGAGCGTTCGAGCATTGGCAGCGACATCGGAGTCGTAGGATACAACCTTAACGCCTTGCTTTTCGGCGCGGCGAAGCGCCGGTGCCACTGCATTGGCATCATTGGCAGAAATCGCGATGACGCCGACCTTTTGCGAAACCAGATTGTTGATAAAGTCGATCTGCGCTTCGGCCGTTGCTTGCGAGGGCGCCTGTTTGATGGCTTTTCCGCCGAGCTCGCCTGCTGCTTCTTCGGCGCCTGTCTGTGCAACTTGGAAGTATGGATCTGTGTCGAGTTTGGGCAAAAAGCCCACAGTCACCGGTGCCTTGGAACAATCAGCTGCGCTGGCCGAACTGACGACCAAGAGCAGCGTACTTGCAAGAACCATGGACTTTACGAGTTTCAATTTCATTTGTTTCCTCCTCCGAAGATCCGGCTTGAGAGAACATGCGAGCCACCGGATGCTACTCGCGTGTTTTTGATTTCGACTGATAAACCTTCACACTGGCAAAGATGCGCTCTGCTGCATTGCTGGCGAGCAGCGATACGATCAGCAGGAGGCCGATGACTGTGCCCTGTGCATCACCGCCAATTTGCAGCAGACCGAGTACATTCCTGATGGTGGCAAAGAGAAGGAGGGCCCAAAAAACACCCGTCAACCTGCCCTTACCACCGAAAACACTGACGCCTCCAAGAAGCGCAATGGTAATGACATCAAGCTCGATCCCCAGCGCGTTGTTGGCGCGAGCATTGGCCAGGCGCGCGGCATACACCATCCCACCTGCGGCGCAGATGACTCCCGAAGTGATGAACAGACAAAGAACTGTTCGAGCAAGGCGAATGCCCGAATAGCGTGCAGCCTCAGGATTACCGCCGATGGCGTAGATCCGCCGACCCAGAGGCATCTTTTGCAAGGCTATTGTAAATAGCGGCGCAAGGACGAGGAACGGTACAATAGTCCAAGGAATAGGAGTTGGTCCGACGCTATCGATGCCAAAGTCGAGAAAGCTATCGGGAAAGTCATTGATCGAACCGGTTCCAAGCAAAATATACCCGATGCCGCGGAACAGAGCCATCGTGCCAAGGGTCACAACAAGAGAGGGAAAACCCAGCTTTGAAACGAGGAGGCCGTTGAACGCACCGCAGATGGCGCCTGCGATCAGAGTTGCAGGAATTGCGACATAGAGGGGAAACGGAGCCTGCACCATTGAACCGAAGATCACGCTCGTCAGGGCAAGGATACTCCCGACCGATAGGTCGATCTCGCGCACCAGAATCAGGAGCACCATGGGCAGCACGATCAGAGCCCGCTCGGAAATCCCTGCAACGGCCTGCGAGATGTTGAACGCCGATGCAAAGTTTGGCACCTCGAGGACCGCATAGAAAAGGACAGCAACCGTGATTGCAGCGAGGAAGTTGTCCCAGTTGCCGATACGCGCCACGATGCTCGTTTTGTTGTCCACGCGATCGCTCATGAAGGCGCTCCGGTGCGCGAGGCTCGGCGCGCCACGTAGGCATCTATTGCGATCGCAGCGAGAATCACCAGACCATAGACCCCCTGCAGCCAGAGTGGATCGACGCGGACCAAAGTTAATCCATTGTTGATGACGAGAAGAAGTAACGCGCCGGCTGCAACACCAAGAACCGTCCCGGATCCGCCGCGAACCGCAACGCCGCCAACAACGGCTGCAGCAATGACCGTCAACTCAAAACCATAGGCAACGCGTGCATCGACCGTTGCGTAACGTGAGGCCCATAGCGCACCATCAAACCCGGCAAGCAAGCCTGCCGCGGTAAATGCTGCCAGGATCCGAGATTTTGTAGGTATACCAATCAAACGCGCGCCGTCAGGGTTTGATCCGATGGCGTAAAGTTCGCGTCCAAATGAAGTATAGCGGAGAACATAACCAGCAGCCAGCAAGGTTAGTATCGCGATTAGAATGATAGCTGGAACGCCGAAGACGCTGGCGCTGGTCAAGTCCAACCATGCTTGGGGTACCTGATCGGCGCTCACCTGCGTACCGCCGGCCCAGATGCTGTTGAGACCACGAAATACTGACATCGTTCCGAGCGTGACGACGATGGCCGGCACCCGGCCGTAGGTGACGATCAATCCGTTGACCAGCCCCGCAAACAAGCCTAGCCCACTCGCGAGCAACACGCCGCCCAAAACCCCGATCCCGGGATGAACATGAAGTGTCGATGCTGCACCATAGGCAGCAAGTCCGATTACGGCTGCGACGGAAAGATCTATGTTACGGGTGACCAACACCAACATCTGGGCGATCGCGACGATCATGAGCAGGCCCGCATCCATAGCAAGAGCGGACAAATTGGAGCCGCTCAGCATGCGAATGTTAAGGAACGAAATCGGAAGGATCACGGCAAGCATAGCCGCGAACAATCCAAATTCTCGGCGCGCGAAGATGCGCCCTCCCCGTCCGCTTTGCGTGCCGGGAGACGTATGCTGCTCCTCGGAATAAGCCGGCACTGCCACGACTTGGCGGTCGATATTTTCCACAATCGCATCTGTCGCAGCGGCGATGACCTTCTCTTGGCTTGCCTCATCCCGGGTGAAACGACCGGATATGCGACCCTCGCGCAAGACAATCATCCGATCTGACATTCCCAGAAGTTCCGGGAGCTCAGAGGAAATCAAAATAATCGCCATACCTTGACTGGCCAGATCGGCCATCATTGCATGAACGTCCGCCTTGGCCTGGACATCAATGCCCTGGGTTGGCTCGTCGAGAATGAGAATGCGCGGCTTCGTGGCCAGCCACTTTGATAAGACAACTTTCTGCTGGTTTCCGCCTGACAAGGAGCTGACCGGCTGATCATAGGAGCTAAAGCGCAATCGCAGTCGATCGAGGAAGGGCATAGCCAGCCTCAATTCTTTCGACCGCGACATCATTCTTCCTTTGGTCGCCTCCTCGAGAACTGTCAGGGATGCGTTACTAAGGATTGAGAAGTCCATAACGAGGCTTTGACCGATGCGATCTTCCGAAACATATGCGATGCCCTGCTCCATCGCATCGTTTGCAGACGAAAAGTTGGCAGGCCGCCCGTTAAGGATAATCGAACCTGCCGTTGGTCTATCAATCCCGAACAGCACCCGAGCAATTTCAGTACGCCCACTCCCTACCAAACCACCAAAGCCGAGTATCTCCCGTGCTCGAAGCTCAAAAGAAACATCATCAAAGGCACCTTGGCGGGACAGTTCCTTGACATCCAGCAGAACGTTTCCTGGCGAGGAGGCATGACGCGGGTAAAGACCGTCCAGCGCGCGACCAACCATCATTTGAATGGCCTTCTCTCGGGATAGATCGGCAACAAGCTCGGTCCCAATGAGCCGACCGTCACGCAGAACTGCGATACGGTCGGAAACACGATAGATTTCGTCCATGCGATGGCCGACGAACATCATGGCGACGCCACGCTTTCGCAGCGAGGCGACCACAGCAAAGAGCCTTTCGACTTCGCGCTGCGATAGCGCTGCGGTTGGTTCGTCCATAATCAGGACGCGAGCATTCAATGATAGGGCCCGCGCGACTTCAACAAGCTGCTGTTCGGACGTTCTAAGCTTACCGAGCCGATTGGACACATCAACATCGAGACCGACGACGCTGAGCAAACGCTGCGCATCAGCTTCCATTTTTTCATGGTCAATATGCCATACGGTGCCTGTCTGACCGATGAAGAGGTTTTCTGCGATCGACAGGTCAGGAAATAGCCCGGGATGCTGGTGCATCACGGCAATGCCAGCTTTCTGTGCCTCCAGAGGAGAGCCAAATCTGTGTGCCTGGCCGGAGATCAAGACAGAGCCGCTGTCCGGTCGATGAACACCGGCAAGCAGCTTCACACATGTGCTCTTGCCCGCACCGTTCTCTCCCAGCAAAGCCAGAACTTCACCTGACCGTAGTTCAAGGCTGACGTCCGAGACAGCAACCGTGCCACCAAATGTCTTTGTAACACCGACAAGGCAGGCAGGTAGCGCTGCGGCGTCGTCCGTGGCGGAGGCGGATTTTGCGTTTGCATCAAGCATTATGCCCACCACCGCTTTCTGGAGGCTGACTGCCGATCCGTTTCTTAGGAAAATTCACTGGATCCTCGCCAAACTGAACAACACCAACTCCCCTTGGTGCTTAATTAAAGCAAATTACTATAATTGCGTTTGAAGATCGTCAAGAGCCGTCGTATAGGTCTTTGACAATTGGCAATGGGAGCGCAAAAAGCGTAAGCCGATTATCAGTCTGGAGGCAGATAAACATGGCCGGCAAGGGCAGCAATTCGATGCAGTTGCGCTACTATAATGAGCGTGTCGTTCTCGACGCAGTCAGACGCTCAGGCCAAGCATCTAAAGCGGAGATTGCAAGATATGCACACCTAACGCCTCCCGCCGTAGCAGGCATTGTGGACGCTCTTGTTGACGGCGGATATCTGGTCGAAAACGGCAAAAGGTTTGGCGGAAAGGGTCAGCCGTCCGCAATGTATCGCCTTGCCAATGATGGAGCCTTTTCGATCGGCGTGCATGTTGGTCGGCGAGCACTCGATGCCATCTTGACTGATTTTGCGGGTGAAACAGTTGTATTCGAGACATACGATTACGATCATCCGGATCCCCTTCGTGTCAGGCGGCTTGGCGACGAGGCAATTGGTCGATTTCGTGACAGGCTCAGCAAAGAAGAGCGCAAAAGGCTCATTGGCCTGGGGATTTCCGCACCTTACTTTATCGGGGGTTGGGATGCGGAACTAGGTTTTCCCTCCGAGGTCCAGATGGAATGGCGGACGTTTGATCTTAGAGCTTATTTTGCCAACAAGCACGACCTACCGGTCATGATTGAAAACGACGCCTCCGCTGCGGCGATTGCCGAACTTGTTCAAGGCACAGGCAAAAAGCATTCTGACTTCCTGCATATATCACTTAGTACATTCGTGGGAGCCGGGTTGGTACTTGATGGCACGCTACAAACGGGTCCCAATGGCAATACGGCAGCTTTTGGTCCGTTCCCGGTGACGCATTCGAGGCTGAATTCCGTCCCCAAACCATCAGGAAAATTCGATGTACTGTTGCACCGTGCCTCGATTTTTACACTTGTGCACCATCTAAGGTTCAACGGATTTGAGATCACGAGAGTGCGCGATCTCGATCCCATGCCTGCTTCTGCGCAAGCACTGGTTCGTGAGTGGCAGGATGATTGCGCCGATGCCTTGGCGCAGGCTCTGATTGGCGGCATTGCTGTCGTTGATATTGAAGCTGTCATCATCGACGGGCTGCTTCCCAAGCCACTGCTCATGGATACTGTCGAGCGCGTTAAACAATGCTTTGCTGCGATGATGCCGGCCGGCCTGGTTCCTCCTGTGATTTCAGCCGGCGGCCTCGGCGCCCGCGGTTCAGCGTTAGGCGCCAGTCTGATGCCAATTTACACGATGTTCGGTCCGGATACCGGAGTGCTCATGAAGAAAGGGCTCGACAAAAAGCCACTGATGATCGGCTCGGAATACAATCGCCGTGCGTGACAACGGTCGTGCCTTTGGTCCGAGGTAGATTCCAGCAAATCAGAGCTCGTCCCCGTTAGCAATTTTCGCTACCTGGCCTTCAAGATCCGGGGCCGGAGCGAACCGAAACGTGTTTCGACCGGCACGTTTGGCATCGTAAAGGGCAGCATCTGCCCTTTTGAGGAGGTCTTCGAGACGATCATTCTCCGTTGCGAAAGCGATGCCAAAGCTTGCAGTAGGTTTTAACGAAGCAATTCCAAACTCAACGTTACTGAACAGAAATCCCACCCTATCTACGAACTGCCTCAGTTCAGCAACGCTTCCATTGGCAAACAGGACTGCGAACTCCTCTCCGCCGATCCGCCCGCACAATTCCCCTCCACCGTCCTTCAAACTACGAGAGAAGGCTGAAATCACCTCGTCACCCACGTCATGGCCAAAGGTGTCGTTGATGACTTTAAAATGGTCGAGGTCGCATAAAACGACGACGGCACCTGCTTCATGTTTTTCAAGGATATGATTTGCACGTTCGACAAACGCGCCGCGATTCCACAGACCAGATAAATGGTCCCTCTGTAGAGAGTCACGCACTTGCTTCATGACATCTTCAGCCATCACCATCAGCAGGCTAAGTCCCAATAGAATTGCCAGAACCGCACCGATCGACTGTGAGTAATGGGCGTATTGACTGACGATGTAAGATCCAAAATCAGCCCCCGTGTTAAGCCGGCGCGCAAGAACCGCTTTAGCGACAAACTGGAGCGCCATAACGAGGAGAACGGCGAATAAAAACCAATCTGCAGGACGACGTCGGTTTGATCTGAAGATACACAACGCTCCAACGGCACCTAAAGCGAAATACGGGAGCTGATAACCAAACGCATGGATTAGGGAATCGCGCACAGAATACGCAATGAAGAGAATGTGCGATAACACGAGGATGAAGAACAAAATCGCCACCGGCCAGATCTGCGCCGCGGGCTGATAGCGCCGCTGAACACCAACGGAAATCAAGCCGAGTGCTGCAAGCAACCCTGCGAAGGTTATCAAAGAAAGCTTTAAAGGAGCAAAGGACGCGGGCACGATCGCCTCTAAGGCGACAAAAAACGCCGCGCAAATAAAGCCTGCAGCGCACCACCTCCCCATCGGAAGATCGTATTTCATCGACAAGCCGACAAACATGGCTGCGAAGGCAATGCCGATCGAGGCGTTGATCGCCAACAGGAAGGTTACATTGCCCAAACTATCAACCGAACTGTTCGGCTCCTCTATTATCTTGTGACAGCAGTTAAATTAGACAATTGCTGCAGCTGAAACCTTCCCTCCGGCGTATTCGACGGACCAGCACTGCGAATGAGCAGATTGTCAGCGTTTCAACTTCTCTGTGCACAACTTATCGCTTAATCTCTCAAATGGTAAGCCACCAAGCCAAGCGCGATGATCGCAGCGATACTGCTTAGGGGCCTGGCACGCTGTCAGATGCGTAATCCGCAAACGTCACGACAAGACTACCGATGAGAAAAATATTCTACTTATTAGTACACTAAAAAGATGGATTAACTTACTTATTTGGAGTGTTGTGAATACCGTCTGGCTCGAACGAGAGGTGAGCCATGACACGACAGATCCGCTTTAACGCCTTCGACATGAACTGCGTCGGGCATCAGTCTCCCGGTCTTTGGGCTCATCCTAGTGATCGTTCGTGGCGCTATAAGGATCTGGAGTATTGGCAGGATCTTGCTCGAACACTTGAACGGGGCGTTTTTGATGGCATCTTCATCGCCGATGTCATCGGATATTACGACGTCTACAAGGGATCTAACTATCATGCGATCGAGCAGGCTGCTCAGATCCCCGTCAATGATCCGCTCCAGTTAGCGGCACCGATAGCGCTGGCCACCACCCATCTTGGCATTGGTATAACGGCGTCCACATCCTTCGAGCATCCTTACACATTCGCACGCAGGCTCGCCACGGCCGATCACCATTCAAAAGGCCGCGTTGGCTGGAACATCGTGACCTCTTATCTCGAAAGCGGCGCAAAGAATGTCGGGCAAGCCGGACTTAAGAGGCATGACAATCGTTACGAGGTTGCCGGCGAATTTGTCGAGGTCCTTTACAAGTTGCTCGAGGGCTCGTGGGAGGACGGCGCTGTTCTACGCGATCGTGAACGACGCATCTTCACCGATCCTTCGAAGGTTCACGAAATCGGGCACAAAGGCAAGTATTTCGACGTCCCTGGCTATCAGCTCACCGAGCCATCACCCCAACGTACGCCCGTGCTCTATCAGGCCGGTGCCTCCGGACCCGGAAAGGCGTTCGCCGCAGAGCACGCCGAATGCATCTTTGTTGCAGCTCCCACCAAATCGGTTCTCAAATCCTACGTGACTGATATCCGCGAACGCATTGCGAAAGCGGGACGCGATCCAAAGAACGTGTTCATCTACACGTTGATTACCATCATCACGGACGAGAGCGAGGAGAAGGCGCAAGCCAAATTCGAAGATTATAAGAGCTTTGTTTCCTATGACGGATCGCTTGTCTTCATGTCTGGATGGAGCGGTATCGACTTTGGTCAGTATGCGCCGACCGATGTCATTCAAAAAGTCGAAACCAACGCGATTCATTCTTTCGTCGAACATATAGCAGGCGGCGACAAATCCTGGACGATTGACGAGCTTGCCAAGTTTGGGGGCATTGGTGGACTCGGCCCCGTCTTCGTCGGCTCACCGGAACGCGTTGCAGACATATTGCAGGAATGGGTTACGGACACCGACGTCGATGGTTTCAACATTGCCTATGCTGTCACTCCAGGAAGCTTCGAGGACATCGTCAACCACATCGTACCGGAACTTCAAAAACGCGGCGTTTACCCAACCGCGTACCGTGAAGGCACGCTAAGAGAAAAGCTTTTTGGCGCCGGTGCGTATCTTCCCGAAGAGCATCCAGCCGCGCGCTATCGCGACATCGAGGCGGTCAAACGGCTCGAAGCGGAACAACATGACGGCCAAACCCGGACCGCTGTCGCCTAACTGCTGGCAACCAACAACACAAAGGTGGAACATGTCACAGATCGATCAAGCGTGGGGAGCAGGACCAAGCGCACGTTATGAAGAATTGGCCAAGCGATTCAGACCAATCTTTGCCGAGATTGAAACGGGTGCAGTTTCCCGGGAACTCGGCCGAATTTTGCCGCATGACGAGATCGCAGCTCTAGCAAAGGCGAATTTCGGCGCCTTGCGCATCCCCAAAAGTGAAGGCGGTATCGGCGCGACTTTGCCCGAACTCTTCAATTTATTGGTCGAACTCTCTGCGGCGGATCCCAATGTTACCCAGGCATTGCGCGCGCATTTTGGCTTCGTCGAGCATGTTGCCAACACACAACCTGGTCCTTTCCGCCTGCGCTGGGTTGAAAGGGTCACCAATGGGCAACTTGTTGGAAATGCTTGGACGGAGATAGGGCCTGCAAGCCAAGCAGCCTTCTCGACCAGGGTTGGCAGAAGAGAAGGATCCTATGTCCTTAATGGCACCAAATATTACGCGACAGGTTCCCTCTTTGCGGATTGGATTGACGTTGGTGCAACGGGTGTCGATGGTGAGGGCGTCACGGTTGTCGTGAGCCGTAGGGACCCTGGCGTCAACGTCATTGACGATTGGGATGGGTTCGGCCAGAAGTTAACCGCAAGTGGGACCACGACATTTAATAACGCCAAAGTAGATCCCCTCGACATCATTAACGATGATGATCGGTATCGTTATGGCGCCGCGTTTTACCAGACCGTTCACTTGGCGACGCTCGCAGGCATTGGCCGTGCTATTGCCAAGGAAACAGCAAAGGCCGTTTCAGCGCGCACACGCCATTTTTCGAACGGCGCAGGTCCAACGGCAAACCAAGATCCGCAGGTTTTACAAGTGGTCGGGCGCATTCGGTCGAACGCTTATGCGGCATCTGCCATCGTGTTGCAGGTTGCTGCAGCATTGGAGCGTGCCTACGACGCGCATTTCAAAACAGATGCCGGGGCCGAAGAGCATGCGAACGCCATAGCGGAAATTGAAACGTCGCAGGCCCTCGGCGTCGTCAGCAATCTCATTCTCGAGGCCTCGACGATCCTTTTCGATACTTTGGGAGCGTCCGCCGCAAAGAGCGGCTCTGCCCTTGACCGGCATTGGCGAAATGCGAGGACGTTAACCTCCCACAATCCACGTATCTACAAAGATCGGATTGTTGGTGATTACGCCGTCAATGGCACGATGCCACCATACCAATGGCGCATAGGCGAAGCCCCAAGCGCAGCCGTACCATCTACTAAAATCACTAGCAGCGCGTCCGCAGCAGCCTGATAGCAGCTTGGGAGAGCATAGATGACAAGCCAAAGTTTGCAGGCAAAGGCCGAACGCACCGCTTACCGGATCACAAACGAGTCCGAAGCCATTGAAACGGCACATAGGCTTTCGGCGCGCTTTGCCGAGGACGCCGCTCGCCGGGATCGAGAAAGAGTACTGCCTTACGAAGAGATGAATGAGCTGGCACGATCGGGCCTGTTGGCGATCACTGTGCCCAAAGCTTACGGTGGGATTGACGTATCGAATGCTATTTTGGGGGAAGTTATAGCGATTTTGGCTGAGGCCGATGGGTCGATAGGCCAAATTCCGCAAAATCACTTCTACATCCTCGAAGCCTTGCGGATGGAAGGATCCGAAGCGCAAAAGGCTTTCTATTTTGGCCGTGCTCTTGAGGGCGACAAGTTCGGTAACGCTTTATCGGAAATCGGCTCTAAGACCGTTGGACATTACAACACGACCATTCGGCCCAGCGGTACAGGCTTCGTCATAAACGGCAAGAAATTCTATTCGACCGGTGTGCTCTTCGCAGATTGGATCGTTGTCTTCGCCAATGATGAGGACGAGAAGCTGACGATGTCTTTTCTTCCGCAGGGCACGGCGGGGATCGAGATCATCGATGACTGGGACGGTATTGGTCAACGTACGACAGGTTCTGGTACAACCATACTTAAAAATGTGGCTGTGCCGCCAGACGCCGTTATCCGCCACCATCAGAGTTTTGAACGGCCGCAGACAATCGGATCAGTTGGCCAGCTAATTCAAGCTGCAATAGATCTTGGAATTGCGCGTGCAGCTCTTCGCGACACAATCGCCTTCGTCAATGAACGCTCCCGCCCATGGATGGATGCCGGTGTCGACAAGGCCTCCGAGGATCCACTCACGATCTTCAAAGTGGGACAAGTTGCCGTACGGATCGATGCCGCATCGAGCCTGATCACAACGGCTGGGCAAAAGGTCGACGTTGCCCGCGATACACTGAACGAGGCTGCTGCGCTTGAGGCGACGTTGGCTGTCGCGAGTGCCAAAGTCCTGACGACGGAGGCTGCACTTGAAGCCTCGAATGTTCTTTTCGAGCTGGCCGGAACGCAGTCGGCGCGTGAGAGCCACAACCTCGATCGACACTGGCGGAACGCCCGCACTCATACGCTGCATGATCCGGTGAGGTGGAAGTTCCATGCAATAGGCAATTACTTGCTGAACGGCATTCAACCGCCCCGCAACGGGGCTTTGTAACTAAATTCACAGTTTCATAGAGAGGGGATCTCATGTCTAACAATAGTAACTACGGACTTCAAAGACGCGACCTTTTGAAGATAGCCGCTTTGGCTGGAGCGACCGCTGCCGGCGTCTCAGCGATCAGCGCGCAACCGGGTCTTGCAGCGGATGAACTTTCTCTAAAAGGAAAGCGCATCGGCATCAGCGCTGCTGGGACTGATCATTTTTTTGATCTGCAGGCTTATAATGCGCAAATCGATGAGGTTAAGAAGCTTGGCGGAGAGCCCATAGCCGTCGATGCCGGCAGAAACGACGGAAAGCTCGTTTCTCAACTCCAAACCCTGATTGCACAGAAGCCGGATGCAATTGTTCAACTCCTCGGTACCCTGACTGTCATCGATCCGTGGCTGAAGAAGGCACGCGATGCCGGCATCCCTGTGCTGACTATCGATGTAGGCTCCGTTAACTCGCTGAACAATTCGACATCTGACAACTGGGGTATTGGCAAAGATCTTGCCCTACAGCTTGTTTCAGATATTGGGGGTGAGGGTAAGGTTGTCGTATTCAATGGGTTTTATGGCGTGACCCCCTGCGCCATCCGCTACGATCAGCTTGTCAATGTCGTGAAATATTTCCCGAAGGTGGAACTTGTTAAGCCTGAACTAAGGGATGTGATCCCAAACACAGTTCAAGATGCCTTCACTCAGATCACGGCGATTTTGAACCGCTATCCGGAAAAAGGCTCGATCAAGGCGATTTGGTCCGCATGGGATATTCCACAGCTTGGTGCCACACAAGCACTTGCGGCTGCCGGCCGAACCGAGATCAAGACATACGGTGTCGATGGCAGTCCTGAAGTCCTTCAGCTGGTTGCAGATCCCAAATCGCCCGCGGCAGCGGATGTCGCCCAGCAGCCCGCTGAGCTTGGTCGAACTGCCATCCGCAACGTGGCTCGGATTCTTGCTGGCCAGCCGGTTCCGCGAGAAACCTACGTCCCTGCTCTTCTCGCCAACAAGACGAATGTTGAGGAAATCACGAAAAAATTGGGCATTGGCTAGTTCCCTCCACGGGCTGACTTCGACGCAGTATTGGTCCTTTTCTTGAGAGCAGCATGTCAGACATCACAGAAGCAACTGGTCGGCACACTCTGCGGATGAAGAATGTCGTGAAGGCCTTTGGCGGCGCATTGGCCCTGGACAGGGCCAATCTCACGGTTGAACGCGGCACAATTCATGGATTGGTGGGCCAAAACGGAGCGGGTAAGTCAACACTGATCAAGATCCTTGCGGGTCTGCATCACGCTGATAGTGCCGAAATCAGCATAGACGGGGTGATCGAGCCGCGCCTAACGCCTAGCCGAGCAGAAACGCTCGGCATTCATTTCATTTATCAAGATCGCCTATTGCCACCGAGCTTTACGGTGGGGGAGGCCCTATTCCTTGGTCATGAGCCGGTGGTCGCAGGATCTCCCCTCCTGAACCGCGCTAAGATGCGAGAGGAGGCAACGCGACTTTTAAAGAGCTACTTTGACCTTGAGTTGCCAGTCGGTGCCTTGATCTGCGAGCTCACAACAGCAGAAAAGCAAATCATTCAAATAACCAGAGCCCTTCTTCGTAAACCGAGGATACTTGTTTTCGATGAGCCTACGGCTGCTCTGGTGCGGCGCGAGGCCGAATTTCTCTTCCGACTTATCCGTCGGCTAGCTCAGGAAGGCGTTACTATCCTTTATATCTCTCATTACCTTAAAGAGATTGAAGAGATCTGTGATCGCGTAACGATTTTGCGTAATGGCCGCGATGTCGCAACGCTTGACCTCGCTGAAACGAACGCCGATGAAATCAGCCGGCTGATGATCGCACGCGAAACCGAAAACCTTTACCCTGCCCGCATCGCCAAGCTCGGCGAGCCACTTCTCACATTGCGCGGCTTATCGGTTTCGGGAAAATTTCATGCAGTGTCAGCGACAGTACGTCGAGGAGAGGTTCTTGGACTAACCGGGCTTTTGGGCTCGGGCGCCAAAGATCTGATGCGCGTTCTCTTTGGGTTGGAAAAGGCGACATCCGGCGATGTTGTTTTGGGGCAAAGAACCCTATCCTTCAATACTCCGCGAGAGGCTGCTCGGGCCCGCCTCGCCTTGGTGCCGGAGGACCGCCGCAGGCACGGCATAGCGCTCGATATGAGCGTTCGCGAGAACACGACGCTGGCAAGCCTTGGTCGATTTTTGCGGTTTGGTTTGCTCGACACGCAAGCAGAGCTGGAATCCACGAATGCGCTGATCGACAGGCTGCAAATCAAAACGAAAGGGGCCGGGTCTTTGTTACGTTCTCTCTCCGGCGGAAATCAACAGAAAGTAGCCCTTGCGAAGTGGCTTGGCCGCGATACTCAGCTTTATCTTCTTGATGAACCGACCGTTGGGGTCGACATCGGCGCCAAGGCGGAGATTTACGGACTGATCGGCGATCTCACAGCCCGAGGTGCCAGCGTCATCATCTTGTCGTCGGATCTCGACGAGCTGATCGGGGTGAGTGATCGTGTACTTGTCATGTTTAGAGGGCGAATAACGCGTGAGTTGGTTTCGAGCAATACAACGACTGACGAAATTCTGGCTGAAGCGACAGGCGCCAGAGAAGGTTTAACTCATGTCGGTTGATGTAGAAGGTTTGGGACCTGGATTTGCATCGGCGAAGCGCTCCGTCGTTAGCCGTGGGTCGAAAGCGCGTTTGGCGACTGCCTCGTTGCGGTATGGCGCGCTTGCGACTTTCGCCGCGGTCGTGGTCGTCTTTTCGCTCACTGCACCCTTTTTTTTAACGCCATTTAATATCGGCAATATCTTAGGACAAAGTGCCATCACCGGCATCTTGGCGATTGGGCTTACGGTCGTGGTGATTGCAGGTGGTCCGAATGTCGTAACAGGCGGCATTGATATGTCGCTTGCTGCCAACATGGGCCTTAGCGCCGCGGTTTATGCCGCTATGCTTCGCGCCGGCTACAGCGACGGACTTGCCATTGTTGGCGCACTCGGGGTTGGGCTTGCTATTGGCGCGGTCAATGCAGCCGCGGTCGCGCTCATTGGCATCATTCCGCTTTTGGCGACCCTGGCAGTCATGAACGTCGTTTCGGGTCTCGAACTTGTTCTGACTGAAAACACGGTTATTCCGGCCTCGAGCGACATCCTGTCGATGTTATCGACATCGAGCTTTTTTGGGGTTCCTGCTCTCGGCACCGTCTTTCTTGTCGTTGCGTTCTTCATCGGTCTTCTTGTCCAGAGAACGCGGTTTGGCTTGAGGCTCTACGCAACTGGCGAATTTCCCGAGGCGGCCCGCGCGGCCGGCCTTAACATCAAGCTCTATGTTGCGCTGGCGTTTCTGATCAGCGGGTTATGCGGCGGGCTCGCCGGCATTCTCAACACTGCCTATCTTAGTGGTTCGAGCACAGGGTCAGGTGAAATGCTTCTGCCCGTTGTGGTGATAGCGCTCCTGGGCTCGGTCTTTTCACGGCGACTTGTTCCAACAATCGGCGGCACTTTGCTTTCGGCACTGTTTATTGGCATCATTTTAAATGGGTTCCAGCTTCTTAATCTTTCGAGCACTCTGGTCAGCGGCTTACAAGGTGGCTTGATACTGCTCACCGTTTCTGCAACCACGCTCATTCGCAGGCAGTCTTGATCATGTCGCTGCAAGCCGGACCCCAAAATTTCCTCGCCCGCGCCGCGCGCGCCGCACTTTTTGCCGCGCTCCTTATCGTCTTCCTTCTTTTTTCTTCGTTGTCTCCAGGCTTTCTGACCACTGGCAATCTCGAGAGCCTATTGGTCAATAATTTCACCTTGCTCGCGATTGTATCCGTCGCAATGACCTTTACTGTCGCATCAGGTGGCATCGACCTTTCCCTGGGCGCCGCAATCGACTTTTCAAGCTATGCTTTCGTCTCTCTCATTCTCCTCGGAGTACCCGTCCCGGTCGCTCTCTTTGCTGGTCTTTTTGCAGGTGGTCTCGTTGGGCTGTTCAATGCATTTCTCATTGCGAAAATCGGGGTGTCACCCTTCCTCGCAACGCTCGGCACGCTGTTTGTCGGCCGAAGCGTGCAACAATTACTGACGAACGGCGGAAACCCCATCTATCTTCCTCAGACGGGGATCCCCGAAAGCTTCCATTTGCTTGGCAAGGGACGCCTAATTGGCCTGCCGATCTCGCTTCTTGTCGCGTTCGTTGTTGTTTGCGGCGCGTCTGTCATGCTCGGAAGAACGAGGTTTGGCCGGGTCATTACAGCTGCTGGCGTTCAAGCAGATGTGGTGCGCTATTCGGGTCTTGCGCTCTCGCGATATCTGGCTGCGACCTATGTTGTGAGCGGAATTGTGGCAGCGAGTGCCGGCCTAATCCTAACCTCGACCGTGACCGTCTATATTCCAAATTCCGGAAACGCGTTTCTCTTGAATGCAATCGGGGCGACATTCATCGGAACGACGATAGATGCGCGTGCCAGGCCAAATATCTTGGGCACGGTTCTCGGCGTTCTGCTTCTTGCGATGGTTTCGAACGGCTTGCTGCTCAGCGGCCTCAATTTCTATTGGCAACAGGTCGCCACCGGGATTCTGATCTTTTTGGTACTCGCGATCAGCTTTGCGACCCGCAGGCCGCAGCACGCTTAAGCAACGTTTCTTCAGATTTGCGATCTATCGGTCGCTTTCCATAAAAGGGATGTCTGTCTTCGATGCCAGTTGATCTCGGCCAGAATTGAACTTGTTTCATTTCTTTTTTTGGGACGGTCGTTCGAAGAAGCGTTCGCCCATTGACTGTCAGTCTGCTTGGCTGGCGACGGCGTTATGGTTGCGCATGGGCGCTGTCTCAGGTCAACTGACCATGGCTTTATCCTGTCTGCGGCAATAGCCTATAAAATCTTCGTCCGCGTAAACTGCGGGCCTTTGAATTTGATATGCCTCCGACGTCTTTTGCCTGTCAGCCTAACAGCGTGAACCGTTGATATACGTAAGCCTCTCTCAAGGACAAGGTTGTAACACTTCGTTACCTAAACGCGATTTCATCATTGGACGCTCCCGCGTATATTAGGCACTCACGCCGGACGGATTTGATGCTTCTTCTATTGATACTGCAAATCATTTCTTTCTCACTCTTCCCACTTTACTTCACAATGCTGCACGGCCCGAGCCGGAGGACGCATTTCTACGTTTACATTGCTATCCTTCTTCTGATTGGCGGCTTCATGGGCAACGTCTATTCGCTGCCGCTTGCCGAGGGAATCGTCATTTCAGGCGGCAACCTCTGTTACGGCGCATTTATGATGACCGCGGTCATGTTCGTGTGGGCAGAGAGAGACGCTTTCATTCTTCGTCATCTTGTGCGTCTCGTGGTTCTGGTGGATCTGTTCAATATCTCCTTTTCCTATTTGACGCAGACGATCCTGAAGTCAGACAAGGCCATCAACACCCATGGCGTCCCCTCCGCTCTCTTCGAGATCTCGACACCGCTCATCGCCCTCGGCGGCGTGCTCATCATCCTGGAGCTCTTGCTTCTTCTTTTTATATTCGAGATCATAAAGCGAAAGAATGTCGTCCCAGTTTGGGCTGCAGCGCTTTACATCACATCCTTCGCGTTCGTGCTCGTCCTCGACGGGATCGCATTTCCGCTCATCGCCTTTGGCATCAATTCGCAGATCGTTACGCTTGTCTTCGGGGGCCTCGGTGGCAAGATTGTCATGGCGCTTGCTTTCAGCGTTCCGCTTGCAGTGTTCATCCTTTGGCGACGCCAAGCGTTTGTCGATTATCTTGAGGCCGAGACCGTCAGATGGCGCCTTCTTGCCTCCAGCAGCACAGACCTGATCCGCGAAATGACCATCAAGGATCAAGACCTTTACCGCGGCGATATCGTTTTTAGAAACTCGACTGAAGGCCTTGCGATTGTCGATAAGTCAGGTTTTCCGCTGAAGGCCAATAAGGCCTTTCGCGACATGCTTGAGCTCGATAAGGAACTCGTGAATGAAGAAAAGCTTGATGTCCGCGACTTCATAGCGCTTGGCGATAGCACGGCCTTTTTCCCGCGAACTCCCAGCGAGCATTGGCGTCATGAAGTGACCGTCGGCGGACGGATGAAACGGCCAGGCATCCTCTCGATCACGCCGGCAGGAAAGGATTTCAAGGGCGACGAAACCTATGTCTATTCCCTGATCGACATCGCAGAACAGAAATCGACCCAAGTACAATTGGAATACCTTGCTTCTCATGACCATCTCACGGGTCTTCCAAACCGTCGGGCCCTCGACAAAACGCTTGCTGGTCTGCAGTCGTCGCCCCATTCTTTGATCATGATCGATCTTGATCGGTTCGGCGACGTCAATGACAGCTATGGCCATGATGTTGGGGACCACGTGTTGCAAGCGATCGCGACGCGACTCGACCAAATCCGCGTTTCGCAGTTACAGCCACAAGACCAACTGTGCCGGATCGGCGGGGATGAGTTCGCTTTTCTTCTTCACACTACGGACAAATCTCTACTGGAGAGAGCACTTGCCGACATTCGGGCTTCGCTCGACAGCACAATAGAAATCAATGATAGTCTACACGTTCTTGTGACAGCGACGATTGGGGTAAGTTCAAGCCTCCAATCGAGACCGCAAGACATCTTCCGGCAGGCAGATGCTGCTCTTTATGAAGCAAAGCGGTTCAGACGAGGATCCGTCTCGACATACGAGGAGCGGCTGACGTTAGAGAGCCAACAGAGAACAAGACTTGCGGTGAGACTGAAAGACGCGATAGCGAACGACCGGCTTGAAGTCCACTATCAGCCGCAGTTTGATGCCACAACCCATGAACTGTGCGGTGCAGAAGCCCTTGTGCGATGGACAGATCCAGAAATCGGCATCGTATCTCCTGCCGATTTCATCCCGATTGCAGAGGAAACCGGCCTGATCGAAGCGATCGGAGCTTTCGTTCTTGAGCGGACATGTTCTGACGGACGGGAATGGCTCCGCGCCGGATACCGCGGCATTACGCTGTCGGTGAATGTCTCGGCGAGCCAACTTCGATCCGGGCGATTTATTTCGACTTTGGATCAGATGTTAAAGAAGACCGGTTTTCCCGCTGAAAGCCTATGCATCGAAATCACCGAATCGACATATCTCGAACGAGAGAATGAGGTTATTCCACTCCTCTCAGAACTGAGAAACCTCGGGCTTGGAATAGCTATCGATGACTTCGGCACCAAATACTCATCGCTGTCCTATCTCGTGGAAATCCCATGTACGTCGATCAAGATCGACAGGAGTTTCGTCAGTCGAATTCCAAATGATATCAAACAAGCAGACCTTACGTCCGCGATCGTAAAGCTCGCAACCATCATGTCCTTCAAGGTCGTGGTGGAAGGCGTTGAGACGAAGGCGCAGCTGGATTTTGTCACCGCTGAAGGATGCGATATGGTTCAGGGCTTCTATTTTGCAGGCGCCCTCGCGAAGAGCGATTTTGTCGAGCGATTGCAGCGGGCTTCTTGATACCGCATTAGGCGGATGTCTTTGGATGACGAACCCTGTACGTAGTCGTTACCGTCTACCGTGCTGCAAGACTGTGCAGAGAAGGCAAACCTCGTTGTTTTCGTCCGTACCCAGTTCGGAAATGCGCGTTAGCTCTACCCCGCGAGGCCGTAAAGTTGCCGTCGTCACGACCCTGAAAAGCGATCTCGGTACGTCGCGTAAGGTCCTTGAAAGTGCTTTTCGCCAGAAAGCGCCATGGCCAGAACGTCCATTCTCCGATCGACCGCGCAATTAGAATAGTAATTTTGTAGACTATGTTGACGACACAAGCGGAGCAGGAGACACTCAGGCTTCACTTGGTACGGGAGGTTCTCGATGCTCTTGAGCTTAGAAAAGCATTGGCAGGCATTGCGAAGATCTTTCATGTCTGCGGGAGATGAGAAACGTTACGATATAAATCTCTCCACACCACAACCGCCACGATTTATCGGTGAACGCGACAGGGAGCTGGAAGCTGATATGCTTTTTGCTCGTCTCGCACATTTCCCTCTTTTCTAGGGAGAAATGACGAGATGTCTCTAGCATAAGCTCGATCTGAGCAAATCTCGATTTATCCGCGTTGCATTTTCAGCTGACCTTTTGTCGGATCATATTTGAACGCTTCCACAATGGCTCAGCTTTGGCACAACCTTCGCAACGCGACGTCAAGTTCGTCGGTCATAAGCAGGTTTTAAAGATTTCATTATGTCACTAGCGTCAAGAAAGCCTGTCATAGCAGTTGTCGGCGGTGGCTTCAGCGGCGCGGCCTTTGCGTTACATTTAGTCCGTCATTATAGGACCACTGCCGAGATCGTCGTTTTCGAACCACGGGAAAGACTTGGCACTGGGCTCGCTTACAGCACGCCAGATAACGCGCACCGGATCAATGTGCCGGCTGAACGTATGTCCCTTTATCCTGATCAGCCGGATAGCTTCTTGACCTTTGTCTTATCAAAGCAAGAGCATGCGTTCGACAGTGACCTTTACGCGCCGGACGGAAGCCCTTATCCGCGCCGACGCCTCTTTGGCGATTATGTCGCAAGCGAGATTGGACCCTTGCTCGCATCTGGGGCTGTTCAGCATCGTCGTGCGAGCGTTATTGCCATCAACCGTCTCATGGATCGCTGGCAGATCTTCGATACGATGGATAAGCGCCTTTTGGCAGATGTTGTCGTCATTGCAGCGACGCATCCTTCCGCAGGACTTCCCGCACCGCTTCTGCCCGTTAAGGGCCATCCCAAACTTGTAACTGAGGTTACATCTTCGGCTTCGCTTTCCGCTATCGATAGTGACGATCGCGTGCTCATCATCGGCAATGGACTGACCAGCGCCGACGTTGTCGCTAGCCTCTCAGCGCGTGGACACAGGGGCACAATCGTAAGCATATCTCGCCGCGGGCTGCGCTCGCGGGGCCATCCACAGACGGCGCAGGAGCCTTTTGGCGACTTTACGACGTCGCCCTCCAGCAAGGCGTCAGATCTCATTGCCCGTATTCGCGCGGCGGTCCATGCGGCACAAGAGGGCGGCCAAAGCTGGCATGCCGTGATTGATGCCGTTCGCAGCCAGGCATTCGCAACCTGGCAGGCCCTTGATCCGCCGGCACGCCGACGCGTCGTCCGTCACGCCCGTCCGTTCTGGGACGCGCATCGTTTCCGCATTGCTCCGCAGGTAGAAAAGATCCTGGACCAAGCTGTTTCGGATGGCCGCATGACAACCATGGCGGCGTCGCTCAAGACGGTCCAACCACGCGCGCAAGGTTTTCGCGTCGCCCTGGATCAGCGTCATTATGGAGACGTTGTTCTGGACGTTAACGCCATCGTCGTCACGACGGGGCCTGATCACGGCAGGGTCCTGCAATCGCAGCCTTTCTTTAAGGAATTGGCTGATACTGGCATTCTTCAAGCCTGCGAGACCGGTCTTGGCATCGCCTGCGATCAAAACTCGAATGCATTGGACGCAGCTGGCCACCCGGTCGACAATCTGTTCGTTCTCGGTCCGCTTGCCCGCGGAACGTTCGGAGAACTCATGGGCCTTCCGCAGGTGACGGAGCACGCTTTGTTCGTAGCGCGCAAAGTGGCCCAGCACCTCGCTCTTGCAGAGCTACCCGAGATCGCAAACCAACACGCAACATTTCAGACCATTCATGAACCGAGCTCTTCTCGGCTCGGTGCAGTTGCCAAGTAAGGAACGAAAGATGACGCAGACGAAAAAGCCACTCGATTTCTTATGGTTCATCCCCTCCTCCGGCGACGGCTCCTATCTTGGATCAGACGATCTAAGCCGTCCGTCTGATCCCGGCTATTTTCGCGAGATCGCGCAGACTGTTGACCGCCTTGGCTATTCGGGTGTCTTGATACCCACGGGAGCTGCTTGCGAAGAATCCTTCATTCTTGCAGCGGACCTTGCTGCCCGTACAGAACAGCTGAAGTTCCTTGTAGCCATCCGGCCTGGCGTTGCCTCGCCGGCCTACTATGCACGTTTGGCCTCGACACTGGATCGTGTTTCGAACGGTCGCCTGTTGCTCAATATCGTGGTGGGCGGAAGCGCCCAGGAACTGGCGGGAGATGGGATATTTCTACCCCATGACGAGCGCTATACCCATGCCGATGAATTCTTCCAGGTGTTCAACCAATTGATCGAAACCGGGAGCGCGCATCTAGACGGCAAATACATTAAAGCTCACGGCGCGGAAATGGTGTTGCCGCCCGTCCAGGACCCGCGTCCACCCATCTATTTTGGAGGCTCTTCCGATGCTGCTATCGACTTCTGCGGCGGCATCATCGACAAATATCTCACCTGGGGTGAACCGCCTGCGCAAGTCGCGGAGAAAATCGAGAAGGTCCGTAAGGCCGGCGCAGCGCATGGTCGGGACATCTCGTTCGGAATTCGCCTGCATTTTATTGTTCGCGAAACGGACGACGAGGCTTGGGGGGCTGCGGACCGATTGATCTCGAAGTTGTCGGACGAGACGATTGCCTCGGCTCAGCAGGTCTTCGCCAAGAACTCCGATTCAGTAGGTCAAGCGCGAATGGTCGCTTTGCACGGCGGCCGGCGCGACAAGCTTGAGGTATCGCCAAACCTGTGGGCTGGTATCGGTCTCGTCCGGTCCGGCGCCGGCACAGCGCTTGTCGGCTCTCCACAAACAATTGCCAAGCGGCTGCGTGAATATCAGGACCTAGGGATAGATACGGTGATTGCGTCAGGCTATCCGCATCTTGAGGAAGCATACCGCGTTTCAGAACTGCTTTTCCCTGAAATCGGTCTTCCTGGGCCACGCAATCAACTCCGCAGCTCCTACGGCAAGAAGCAGCTCTTCGGTGGCGGAGGTCATGGTGGGAATGTTCGCGTGGCATCGGGCTCGTGAGGCGACATGGTCTGGAGGGCATCCGGAGTATCATTTCTCTGGAGAGAGAGATGATGTTCTGAGATCATGAGGGCCCTGACTGCAAATAGAAAATGCACCCGTGCAGCGCCTTCCTCCGCCTAAATGTTAAGCTCCAAGAGGATTGCGGTGGTATCGTCACTTTGCTTGAATCGAGGATAGCGCAATCCTTCCGGATCGATTTCACGCTCCAAGCGACGAAGTTGGTCGATCAGGCGTTGCAAACCCCACTCACGAGCCGCGCGCACTAAACCTGCCGGATCAAACGCATGATATAAGACAACGAGATCTGCCAAACCATCGCTGCAAACGATGGCGTGCGCTTGACGGGTCACCGGCAACGTCTCGTGAAAGAGATGGTCGGCGGCATCGGGCACAAGACCGAGGGACCAAACCCCGCCCGGTTTATTCTGGCTCTCCCGATGTTTCCTAAGCCCAGCCAATGTCTCTTCATCGGCAAGCGCTCCACCACCTTTCGTTATTCCGCCGGTACGCGTGATATGGCTTTGGGCCTGAGCCTGCTCACGGGCAAAGGCATAGGGCAACGCAGTGTGCAAGCTGGACGATCCGTCGTCCTGGAGTAGGAAAAGGCAGGAATCACCAAGGCCGTAGAAACTAATGCCATCACGCGTTGCGTGGACCATTGCAAAAGCAGACAGTGGCCATGCGTAACGAGGAACATCCGGATGAGCGCCCATGAAGACAGCGCGCGCTTCTTCAGAAATGCGACGTGCTACGTCAGCTATCGAGCTATCACGGGAAATCTCACGTCGGAAACCCTCTGCAAATCGAGAAGCAATCCAAGCCGCATCGCTGCCGTCGGGATCGATGTACTGACGATCGCCAAGTCCAGTTGCACCGTCTATGACAAAAGCACAGGCATCGTTGTATCCAAAACAGTCTTCATTCGCTTTGGCCGCGTTTCCAGGATCGGAAATTGCCTCGAGCACCGAAATCTGCGCTGCCTTCATTCCAAGTCACCATCTCGTTGCAAACTGATGCCGTCATATTCCATGCTACCAGGACGATGACAACCATCGCCCGCTACGCTGCAGTTTCAGATGGTAAGCGTCGGACGGCCCGCCGACTGTAAGAACAGGCGCAAGCAATTCAATTATTATTGGCTTCTCTAGGTTGAACTTCCCACTCTCTCACACAGGCAACGCAAGCAGGCCCAATCGTTGGTCTGGACCTGATCGAAAGCTATATCGATCATAATATTCCAGCTTATTGTGCAAGATACAGAAATTTTATCAATGTATAGTTGAATGATTTCGCCATATGAGCGGATATAACGCGTTCACTTTTCACGCGCCAGATTTATAAGTTACTTGCCTTACGGAGTTTGACGGCCAATTTATTTAACTTCTGCAGCGAAGGCTACCTCGTTTTTCAAATTAATTAATCATTTTACGGGATGAATACCCTGGAATTTTGGGGTGTATTTGATGAATATTTCAATTAGGTCTGGCCTTCTCGTACTTCTTCTAACTCTTTCATCTCTGTTTCTGATCAATTCCTCAGTCGGTTTATACAGTCTTAGCCGCTTGCATGATGCAAGCATGGACATTGGGACAAACTGGCTTCCCAGCGTGAAGGTCGTTGCAGACATTCGCAATGCCATGGACGCCAAGCGAATGGCCTACCTGCAGCTGAACGTGGCCAAGACGCCTGAACAGATCACTGCTTTTAAAGGTGCATTGAAGACGGCTGACCAGCAGCTCGCTGATGCCCTGACAGCTTATCTCCCACTCAGTTCATCCGAGCGAGAGACCGAGCTCATCACCCTTATCCGTCAGGCCGTCGAAGCTTATGATCAGATCGGCACACGCATGGTTGCCTTGATCGATGCCGATAAGGCCGCTGACGCCGCGAAAATTATGCTTGGCGACATGCCGAATACGGCTAAGCAGAAGGTCTACCCTCTCATCAGCGAGCTCATGAAGATAAACATCGATGGGAGCGATCGTTCAGTCAGCACTGCCGAATCGACATACTCGTTCGCTTGGTATCAGGGATTACTTGTTCTGCTGTTCTCAGCTTGTGTTGTGATGCTTGGTATCTTCTACAGCACACGTTCGATTTCGCGCCCACTGAGCGCGATCACCCATGCGATGGGTGAAGTTGCTGAGGGTCAGGTGTCGAAGGACATTCCCTTTATTGACCGTCACAACGAAATCGGCAAACTTGCGAGGGCATTGTCTGTCTTCCGCGACAATGCGGTGGAGCGGGTTCGCCTCGAGCGCGAGACGGAAGCCAATCGCAGCCTGTCGGAAAAAGAGCGCATGGAGCGCGAGGCGCAGAAGGCGCGCGAAGCGGAAGAAACACGCTTTGCCGTCGATGGCCTTGCCAAGGGCCTGACGGAGCTGTCCAACGGCAATGTCACCTACCGGATCGACACGCCCTTCGTTGCCCATCTCGATACGCTGCGCCAGAACTTCAACAGCTCGATGGACAAGCTGCACCAGGCCCTGCGGGCCGTGGGCGAGAATGCACGCGGCATCGATTCCGGCGCCAACGAGATCCGCGCTGCCGCCGACGATCTGTCCAAGCGCACCGAACAGCAGGCAGCCTCCGTCGAAGAGACCGCTGCCGCGCTGGAAGAGATCACCACGACCGTCAAGGATGCCACACGCCGTGCCGAAGATGCCGGCCAGCTCGTGGCCCGTGCCAAGGTGGGGGCGCAGAAGTCCGGCGAGGTGATGCGCGAAGCGGTGGCTGCGATGGAAGGCATCGAGAAGTCGTCGAGTGAGATCTCCAACATCATCGGGGTGATCGACGAGATCGCCTTCCAGACGAACCTTCTGGCACTGAATGCCGGTGTCGAGGCCGCCCGTGCAGGGGAAGCCGGCAAGGGCTTTGCGGTGGTTGCGCAGGAAGTGCGCGAACTGGCGCAGCGTTCTGCCCAGGCCGCCAAGGAAATCAAGGCGCTGATTTCGACCTCTGGCGAACAGGTCAAGAGCGGCGTCGAGATCGTGGCCCGCACCGGCCAGTCTCTGCAGCAGATCGTCAAGGAGGTCGAGGAGATCGACCAGAACGTTCGGGCGATCGTTGAATCGGCGCGCGAACAGTCGACGGGACTTGCCGAGATCAACACGGCGGTCAACACGATCGACCAGGGCACGCAGCAGAATGCGGCGATGGTGGAGCAGTCGACGGCTGCCAGCCACAGCCTTGCCAAGGAAGCTGCTTCGCTCAACGACCTGATTGCACAGTTCAACCTTGGCAGCGGCGGCTACGAAGCACGCACGATGTCCTCCGGCAGCTCCTATTCGGCACCGTCAGCCCCGCGTGCGGCCCCGTCCACGGCATCGCGTCCCATGGCCTCCCGTCCTGCCGCTGCGGCACCCGTCAAGGCGGCCCCGGCCACGGCTCGTCCGGTCTCGTCACCGGCCCGCTCGCTGCGCTCCAAGCTTGCCGGCGCCTTCGGTGGCGGTGGAGCAGCCTCTGCTGCAGCAGCACCGGCCGCCCCGGCAGGCGACCAGAACTGGGAAGAGTTCTAAGACTTTCCCACTCGACAAAGACACCTTTCCGCCAGGCTCTGGTCGAAATGATCAGGAGCCTGGCAGATAGGAAAAAACTTTACGCGGTCATATGCTGATCCGCGTTAGACTTTGAAAACAAGGTACAGGATATGGGCGCATGAGGTGATTGTTTTCAGGAGCGGCATCAGGCTGGGATATACCACGATGCGGCCATCCGATTACTGAGAGATCCACAGAAGCTATCGCCTCTTCCCGCAACCTCTAATCCATGCCATCTTCAGGTCCCTAGATTGCCCAAACCGATGACTACAGCTGAATAGGGAAGACGCTCGGTGGAGCGGTGCGAGGAGGACAATACTACGCAGGAAAACAGGGGACGTCGTTGTCCTGCAAGGAAATCATAATCTTCTCTTAACGGCATGGAGGAGCCGATGCGAAAGAGGATCCGCCTGAACCAGCTGCGTGTTGGGATGTATGTGGAGGAGCTGGAAGATTGCGGGAAATCCAACGGCAAGCCAGGCTTCACGTCAGTTTTGGTTTCATCACAGGCCGATCTCGAAAGGTTGTTGAACAGTAAGGTGATCAGCGCCGTCATCAACTTGCGAAAAGGCATTGACGTCGAACCGACGTCACGCTCAGAGGCTGCTCAGTCTCTAAATCTCCTGCGCTCCTCCTTAATCGCGAAGTTCTCACGAGAGGAGTTGGAGGAGGCACAAAGGACAGTCGATAAGACCCTCCCGCAGATCCGCGAAGTTTTCGCGGCAAGTTCTCTTAGCGGCGCTTTTCCACTAGCGAATGCTCAAGATGCGGTCGACACGATCATGGTGGCTGCCAAAGACAATGCCGGAGCACTGACCAATCTCCTTAAGCTGAAGCAGCATGATCAGGGAACCTTCCTGCACTCGCTTGGTGTGAGCGCATTAATGGTGACATTCGGTAGAACGCTTGAGCTTCCTGAAGAGACAATTCGCGAGCTTGGCCTTGCTGGGCTTGTGCACGATATTGGCAAGACGGTTATCACATTAACCATCCTTAACAAGAAGGGCCGCTTATCACCCGAGGAAATCATGATCATGAGGAAGCATCCTCAAGAGGGTTATAAGCTTCTTTCGACAGTCGAAGGCGTCAATCAGACCGTTCTCGACATCTGTCTGTATCATCATGAGAAATTCGATGGCACTGGCTACCCTGAAAGGCTTCGTGGTGAAGCGATACCCTACTACGCGCGCATGGCCGCCGTTTGTGACGTTTACGAGGCTTTGACAAGCGCCCGTTCTTATAAACTTCCTTGGTCGCAGGCCGAAGCCGTCAACCTTATGGAAAGGTCGGCCGGCCATTTTGATCCTAAGATCCTCAAGCAGTTCATCTCTCGCATGGTCATCGCCGCGCGCATCTGAGGGATCGCGAGCAGACGGATCAGGATAAGCCGCGCATTGCCATTGCTAACATAGACTTAGAACGGAGTGTCGACATTGATGAGCAGTCCTAGGCTCGCTTGCTTTGTTTTATCTTCTGCCCTCTTGACGCTCGCGAACATAACGGAAGCGCATGCGGCCACAAAAGGTCAGCATATTGATTGGCCAAGAGCCAAATGTGCCCATTACGCCAGAACGTTTAGCAGTATGCTGGATAAGGTCGGTCACAAAGGCATCTCAGAGACATTCATTGCAGGAAACCGCGCCTTTATTGCTGCGGGGTGCTCGAATGGCGCTGACGTCTGCCCGCAAACCAGCCAGGAAATCAATCTCGCGAACTACCTGACGATCGAGATGATGAACTTTGGAACAGCAAGCTCCTTCCTCCCCTTTATCTGCCGATCGCGCTGATTGCTGTCGGCACGGATCGACCTGCGCAAAGCAACCCCATCATTCTCTAAGAGAGCCGGGACCCGAGTGGAGCGGAGATTTCAAAAGCGGCACCGTTCATGGTATCGGCAAGCTCAATCGTGCCATTGAAAGTTCGCAGCATCGAGCGAACGATGGCGAGGCCCATCCCCGTACCGCCCTCTGCTTTGCGCGTCGAGAAAAAGGGTTGGAAGATGTTGGCTTTATTGGATTGTGCAATCCCTCGCCCATTGTCCTGCACGATCATCTTGATCATCTGCTCGTTGCTGGAAACGGTAACACTCAACGCATTGGCACCATGCTGGACAGCATTTTCAGCCAAATTGGACATGATGATTGTCATTGCTTCGATCGGAATGGCCCAGCTTGACGACGTCGCGCCACAACTCGTTATGTCGAGTGCTGGAAACTGCTGACGCATTTGGGATAGCACGACATCGACGGTTGTTTGCCCACCGACAACAAGTAGATCCGCGCTTGAGAGCTCGCGCAAGCGCGATAACAGCAGATCGAGGCGCCGCGTGTCGGCTATGATGTTGTCGAGAAAGCGTTGCCTTTGGACTTGAGACATTGGCTCGTCGACAGCATCGTCACGGAGCAACTCAGCCGCTCCTTGTATCGCCGTCAACGGCGATTTGAGCTCGTGCGAGACATGCATGGCAAATGAGTGAACGTACTCCGTTCGATCGACAAGCTTTGTCGCAAGGTCAAGAAAACTCTGCGAAAGCGTTGCAATCTCCCGTGTTCCATAACTGTCCAGCGGCTGAATTTCAGATTTCCCGCAACGGCCGATCGCATCCGTCCGCGAAACAAGCGAATTAATCGGGGAAGTAATGGTGCGTGTTAGGACATACGCCACGATCACCGTCAAAGCCAAAGCGATTAATAAGGCTGTCAAATCCGCAAAAGCCATACTGTTGGCGGTTGCGCGATAGGCTCGAAACAGAGCAATGATGATCACCGGCAGGAGCATGACAATTAGCAAGACGGTGTAAATGATAAGTGCAAGTGGCGGACGCCACTTTGAAATCACGCGCGGCGGGGGCGTCATGGTGAGCGCCCATCCGATCGCGCAAGTTTGAAGCCGACGCCATGGACGGTCGCAATGACAGCCTGTCCTCCTACCTCGGCAAACTTGGCTCTGATATTGCGGATATGGCTGTCGATCGTGCGATCAGCCACGTAGACATTATGCCCATAGGCTGCTTGCATCAATTGTCCGCGTTCAAAGACCATATCTGGTCGAGACAGGAGCGCCTCCAGAATGGAAAATTCCAATGCGGTGAGATTAACCGGGTTATCTTCAAACATCACACTCCTGCTCGAGCGACTGAGCGTGATTGGCCCAATCGAAACATCGCGGCTCGAAGATGTTTCGAAACTGTCCGAAGTGCTTTTTGTGCTGCGTTTTAAAATCGCCTTCACGCGCGCAACAAGTTCGCGTGGACTGAATGGTTTGGTGACATAATCGTCACCGCCCAACTCAAATCCGACGATCCGGTCGATCTCTTCATCCCTGGCTGACAAGAAGAGGATCGGGCAAGGCGAAATTTTTCGGATTCGACGGCAGACCTCCAGGCCGTCCATCTCAGGCATCCCGATATCGAGTATGATGAGATCAACATTTCCGGGGCGGAAATTCATGACGGCCGCAGCCCCATTGCTTGCAGTTGATGTCGCCATGCCCTCGCGCTCCAGTGCAAAGCAGATCACATCGCGAATGTGTGGCTCGTCATCGACGACCAAAATTTTGTACGCCATCATCTGCCTTGTTAAAATGGACCATTCCCGCTTTTGCCCTTTTCTTGCGGCATTGCAATGGGTTCAGCTGCTTGGAGATAGCTCTCGAGCCTAGATATACGGTATGTCCAGCCGCGCCAGTCTCTGGATCGTGTGTTTAGTCTCTTGATGAGCAAATTCCTCTCCGCTTTCGCGGCAAAGCCGCCGAGATGTTCAGACGGCGGATTTGTGGACGTTACCTTCTCAATAAATAGATCGATCGCCGGAATGGAGGATGGTCCCAAGGACGCGAGGTAATCAAAATCAAGACTGGTTCCATTTGAATCGATCTCACGGCAGTGAATGACATTGAAACGCGCGATAAAAGCCGGGATATCGGCGACAGTGCAAAGATAAAGCACGCTCGCCAGGGCTGCGATATTGACCGCAACGAGCCACTCGTTGCTGTAGCGAAAAATAATGCGCAGCAGGATAAGCGCCAAACCGAGGGCGATAAGCACCATCCAAACGGCAGCGGCAACGCGCATCTCGGTCAATGAATAGGTCTCAACATAGAGTTCCAGACGCAACAGGGACGAAAGACATAAAAGGATGTTCTGCGCGATCCATGCAAAGACCAGTCCCCGCAGAAGCCGGCTCTGGTTCCCTGGACCGTCTTGACGCATCGTCAACAACACAAAAGCTGCCGCTAACAGCGCTGTGACAATAAGGGGATAGGCTCCTCGATGCGCGTATTCCGCATAACTGAGATCATCGGGCAGCGCCGCTCCACCCCATAGATAGACCACATCAAGGATGGATTGCACGGCGAATAGAGCGTTGAACACGAGGAGAGAGCGGAGAAGCAGTGCATATGTCAGCAGCGGCTTTCCAGCTTCATGCGTCTTTTCATTTGCAAACCGCCTTAGGTGAGCACGACGCAGGAGGCATGGCCGAAACATCGCCCAACCCAAGACTGCCACAACCAGCCATAAGCCGACACGCCACAGATCGAAGAACTCCCATACAAGCGCTAAATCGATCTCGCGGATAACGTGCTCGATCAACGGATTGGCCATTGCAAAGAGGAGCAGGAAAACCGATGCGAGCGCAAGTGGCAGGAGCCAGAGCACGAGGCTCTGCGTCATCAGCCGTAAGAACGAGCCATCTCGCGGCGATAAAGCATGACGATGGATCGCTTTGGCGAAAGGAACCGGTAGCACAAGCGCAAAACGCAGCAACACAACGTGTAGGTGCATCAACCGACGCGGCATCAAGCCTGCGCAGGCTAAGGCAACGCACATCACCGAAGAAAGGCCAATAGATACGCTCATCGGCGAGACTGCCTCCAGAAGAGGTAGATTGCCGAAAGCCGAAACACCGATGAGCAGGCATTTTGCCGTGATACTCCACTTCCTTTTCGACAGCATGATTACAGCGAGCGTCAGTGCGGCCGCAAAAAGAAACAGATTGAGCCCAAGCGTTTCTTTGAAGATCAAGAAATCCGATAGAGCGATAAGAAGGCATAGAAAGATAAGGCGGGACTTTGACACCAATCCTGTGGTGCTTGCGTTAGATAGTTGCGTCACTTGCAATTCGGGATCTCCACTTGGGCCGATCATCGAGCGCAGTGCAAAGATCCTGCTGACATACCCCTGATGATGAGGCAGCAGGCTCGTCCAACCACCAGCCTTCTTTGAGAAGGCGCGATGGAAGCTTGGGTGCGGCGATGTTGGGCGCTGAATTAGGTTTGCTCATGAGGCAAACATCAGGTTTGCGTTTGCAAAAACTGTGCAGGCCGCAAGGAGAAATTCAGGAAATTGCCGTCTACGAAAATGCGATGAGAGCTGGGATCAACCAAGGTTCAAGAGAGGTCTATAGCGCGACGCGTTCTATTAAACGCGCTAACGTCGCTGTAAATTATAGTTCTGATGCATATCGCGCGCTCATGAATCCATCCGAGCGCGACATGCGTCAACCGCAAACAAGTGTTCAATCATACGGGTAAGGTTCGTTCTCGAGAGGCTCAAGAGCTTCCCCGCATCATCCGACCAAACGCTTCCTCGACGGGCCGTTTGTGCAAGACCTGAGAGAAGGCGGACAGGTTGACGCCGACCGAAGTGCAGGCTCCTAAATACCGGGATCAGTCAGACTGGCCTAATGCAGTCAAAAGTCGTGACCAGGCGATCATTCCGATCTTGAAATTAGAAAGCCGGAAAAATTCGTTTGGTGCGTGATAGTCCTCATCCGAGGTAGAGAAGGAAAAGAAGAAGGCCTCACACCCCAGATGCTTTTTGAACGCCGCACCAATCGGGATCGTCGCCCCCATGGCAACGCGAAGTGGCGGTCGTCCAAGCAGTTCCGATAGGACAGTCTCCGCAGCAGCCAATGCAGGCAGTTGCGGGTCAACAAAAAATGCTTCGCTACCAGGTCCATGCCGGTGAACTTGAAGCGAATAGCCTTTCGGAAGCTCCTTGCGCAGATGGCGCTCGATCGCCATAGCAACCTGATCCGGTTTTTGCCCGGCGACCAGTCGGCAAGTGATTTTCGCGCTGGCTGACGACGGGATAACTGTCTTTGTCCCTTTCCCCTGGTAGCCTCCTGATATCCCATTGATCTCGAAGGTTGGCTCCATCCATTGTCGCGTAAGGAGCTCAACCCCATCAGCGATCGGTGGCTCTCCTTCGACCCCGATTTCCTGGTAATAGGCAGCGGCATCGAATTGCGCTGACTTTATAGCAATCAGGATTGCAGGATCAGGTACGCTTATCCCATCCCCGAAGCCTTCGATAACCACGCGTCCATTTTTGTCGTGAACAGAGGCCAGCAGGCGCATGAGCGCCTGGATGGGATTTGGAGCGCTGCCGCCGTGACGACCCGAGTGTAAATCCTTTGATGCCCCAACGATTTCAAGCTCCAAGGCAAGCATTCCACGACTTGCAACGGTCATGGACGGCAAGTCAGGCCGCCACATGGCGCCATCGGCAGAGATAACCAAGTCACATGCAAGTCGATCACGATACTTTGCCAGCGTCGCTTCGAAATGCAGACTACCAGATTCCTCCTCACCCTCGATCAAGATCTTGAGATTGATTGGAAGCCGACCTTCGACACGCAGGAATGCTTCCGCGACCAGTATGGGAATGAGAAGTGGTCCCTTGTCGTCTGAAACGCCGCGTGCATAAAGACGCCCATCGCGTTCATCAGGTTCGAATGGCGGCGTTTTCCATTTCTCCAACGGATCCGGTGGTTGCACATCATAGTGCCCATAGACCAAGTAGGTGGGCAGGTTTGGATTGGCAACCAACTCTCCGTAGACGGCCGGATGGCCGCCTGTTTCCAGAAGTTGTACCTCCAGGAAACCTGCCTTTTTCAGTCGCGCTGCGACGAAAGAGGCAGCCGCGACAATACCGTGTGCATAGGCTGGGTCGGTGCTGACACTTGGTATGCGGCAGAAGGCCTTCAGATCGTCCAGCGCATCAGAGTAATGATCATTGAGGTAAGTCTCGACGCTGCTCATTTGCCGCCATCCACGCTGATGACCTGTCCGGAAATCCATGCTGCGTAGTCGGAAGCAAAGAACATGACCATCGCAGCAATGTCATCCGGTGTACCGAGGTGTTTCAAGGCAATGTTTTGTAATAACCTCGCTTGCCCCTCCTCGCCCATCGCCTCCCATTGGCGCTCCGTGGTGGGGTTGGACCTTACGAATCCGGGCGCGACATTGTTGACGGTGATATTGAAGGCGCCAAGTTCGTGTGCCAGTTGTCGCGTCAGGCCGATCTGGCCTGCCTTGGCGCTGGCATAGGCCTGAATACCGGTCAGCGAGATGCCGAGTCCTGCTCCGCTCGAAATATTGATGATACGGCCGTATTTCCGCAGTTTCATCCCAGGTGCTACAGCCTGCGCCATGAAGAAGGCACCGGAGAGGTTGACGTCAAAGATGGTTTGCCAATCCTCTTCGCTGATCTCCTCGATAGGGCGACCTACCTGGCCTCGAACGCCACCTGCGTTATTGACCAGGATGTCGATCGCAAATCCCTCAGCCTCGATCGCGGAAACAGCAGCTCGCACTGCGGCACGATTCCCGACATCGAGGACATGACTATATGCCCTTGAACCGCACAAAACCGCCGTTTCCTTGAGCCCTGCCTCGTTGACGTCGCATAGGTGTACCGCAGCGCCTCTTTGGGCAAATCCGCTGGCGATCGACCTGCCAAAGCCATGAGCCGCACCCGTGACGATCACGGTCTTCCCGGCAAAATCGATGTTCATGCTGCAGCCTCTTCGAGCGCATCGAGGTTGGTGATATCAAGCGCGCGGTTGCCATCCTCAATTTCATGGATCATCGCGACGACGCGCGCGGCCAGCGGGGTCGCAACTCCAAGCGACCGGCCGATCTCCACGACGGGAAGGACCTGCGCGTCGACCTCGGTTTTCCTTTTACGGATTGCCAGATCGCGCCAGATGCCCGAATGCGATTTCAGCGACCTGCGATTATGGGCGACCATGTCATCGAAGGAGCGCGTCGTTTCTTCTGCGCTGGCGTGTGGAGAAAAAGCGGTAGGGTCGAAACCGTCGAATGCCTGTGGTTGGATCTTGTTGGCGCTCGCAACCTGACCGACTTCAAGCGCCAAACGTGTCAAAACAGGCCGGTATTTCTGATTGGCAAGAACATCGGCAATGCTGTCATCTGTCAGTGCAGTAGCGAAAAGAAGCGTGCCGTAGATGAGCTTGCCCCAGAGATAGCCCCATATATTGTCGGTCAGGATCGCTCTTGGCTCAAAGCCCTGCAGCAGCCTATAGATTGCCAAGACTCGCTCGGTTTCGCGGCCATCAAGCTCACCGATGACCACAGCGCCCTTGCCGCTGTAATGGACCACGCCAGGCGAGAGGTAATCTGCACCAAAATTGACGAAGCAACCGATCACTCGGTCCTGCCCTACGATCTGTGCAATGGTCATTTCGTTGAGACCATTTTGTGCCGAAACCACATATCCATCGGATGCAAGATGAGCGACCAGCGCGTGGCTCGCGGCTGCGGTATGGTGTGCCTTGACGCAAAGATAGATCCGCTCGAAAGTCCCGTCGAGATCTTCGGGACGATACGCCTTGGCATGGACAGTATCTTGAAAAATCGGCCCTTCAATCGTCAGGCCCTTCTCGTTAATGGCAGCGACATGATCCTCGGCATTGTCGACGAAGATGACCTCTTCACCGGCGCGGATGAAAGAAGCACCGAGCGTGCCCCCTATCGCCCCGGCACCCCAGATGACGATCGGTCCGCTCATGCCCATCCTCCTTCGAGAAGCGCCCGAGTTTCTTCGACAGCGACATCCCAGATCGCCTGCATCTCCTCGTCCGACCGCTGGTAATAGCCACCAAAATTACCATCGCCGAGCAATGCCTTGACCTTATCCGGGCTCAAGGCACGCATATAGGCAAGATCAACCATTGGCTTTTGCTGCGTTGGCAAAACCACATCGGCGAGCCGGGTCCAGGGGAAGTTTTCCATCCAGGACGCGTGCGAAGCGACTGGATCGATTTCCTGAACCTTCGCCAAGGTCAATGGGGCATTCCACCAATTGTGGAACTTGACGGAGGTATCGGGATTGTCGGCCATCCATTCGATCGCCAGGCTGCCTGCGGGCTGATTACCGCCATGGCCGTTCACGATCAAAATACGTCGGAAGCCTTGATGGCGAAGCCCGTCGAGAATGTCCCTGACAAGGCGAATATAGGTCTCTTGTCGAAGACTGATGGTCCCAGGATAGGAAAGAAAATAAGGTGTGATCCCATAGGGTACCGCCGGAAAGACCGGGATGCCCAGAGGCTCGGCAGCATCGACGGAGATCTTTTCTGAGAGAATCGTATCCACCGAGAGCGAAAGCTGTGCATGCTGCTCCGTGCTGCCGAGAGGAAGGATCGCCCGATCGTCCGTCTTGAGATATGCTTCAACCTGCTGCCAGTTCCTATCGCAGACTTTCATGAGCTTTCCTCGCTGAGCTTGGTCAATTCCTTGAAAACGGGTGGGCTTTCACCCTTGGCAATGAAGGGCACCACGATACGCTCTATGTCGGCCGTGTCGGGTGCATGCCGATATTCGATGGTCGGGACACCGGCGGAGATGCGCTCAATGATGCTTTCGGCACCGGATGCGTAAACCACTACGTCGGCGGCCGACAGCAAGTGATCGAGGTCCTCTGTCTCCAGTGTTGCGGCTGCGATCTCGCGTACATGCGGGGCAAAGCGCTGTAAGCCGCTTTTCATGATTGGCAGGAAGTCGGGAAACCGGGTGACTGCGAGCACAGAAACCAGCGAATCCAAAGATGCAAGGGCCATGCGCGTCTCTTCCGCCGGCGTGAAGCTGATTGATACGACGCGCGTGTTCGCCAGCAAGCCAGCGACTTCACGGTGCCTATTGGCAAAAGTGACAGCCAAGTCCGCAGAATTTGCGCGCGATCTGGCGTTTCCGTCCCGTTCTATAGCGGAAATCGTCACCGGCTCGACCGTAACACCGCGACCCAATCTCGCGGCAATGAACCGTGCGTAGCTTGCGGTGGGCTCGGGAAACAGCCCGACCATGACGATGCGCGTCCGAGATCCCACACTATCGCGATAGAAGATACGCGAACTCACCATCGAAACGAGCTCGGTAGCGCGAATGCCGAGTGCTTGGCTTTCATCGATCAAGCCGTCGATCAGACGATGAAGCTTCGTTGCATCGTTACGTCCGACCTGCCTTGCCTGCCAGCTCTCGCTGACGAACGTCCCTGCTCCAGGGCGGGTGTCGATCAGTCCGGCTGACTTAAGGTCAGCATAGACCTGACTCACCGTCATAGGCGCCACGCCGATCTTCTCGGCGAGGTCTCGCACAGACGGAAGGGCCTCGCCGGGGGCAAGTTCCCCACAGGCAATTCCATATTCTATCAGGCCATGGAGCTGGGTGCGGAGCGGCACTGGCAGCTCCCGATCAATGAAGAACTCCATGTCAAGGAACAATCTATCTGTAATAACCGACTATAACAATTATCCTGCCCGCTCGATAGTGCGCTGTCAATACAAGCCGGAAATAGCCCATTGACTCAGCAGTAATCGCGTGAAATCGTTATATTCAACAAGAACACTTGGATGTTGATCACAAGGGGAACGCGATGAAAATCATCACTAGGGCGGCCCTCGTTGCCGCGCTTCTCGCCGGAACACATACAGCGGCCTTCGCTGTCGAACGGGGAGGAACTTTAAACTACGGTCGGTATGCGGACAGCCTTTTTCTTGAACCGGTCCTCAACGACGCCAATGTCGACATCTGGGTTCTTTCGAACCTTTACGACACACTGCTCCTTCCAACGGATGATGGCAAGGGCGTTCAACCAGGCTTGGCTACCGCATGGAAACTTGCCGATGACGGCTTGAGCGTCACATTAACGCTGCGGGATGGCATTAAATTTTCTGACGGCACGCCAATCACACCGGCGGATGTTGCCTGGTCGCTGAAGCGGGCGGCAACACCCAATAATGGCGAGTGGACATTTATTGTCGCCTCCATTGGCGACGTGACAACTGACGGCGACAAAACCGTCATTGTCAAACTGAAGCATCCAGATCCGGCAATCCTGACAGCATTGACCGTCTTTAATACCGGGGTCATGCCCCAAAAGGCATTCGAAGCCTCAGGGGGCGCGACGGAAGCGGACAAGGCCAAGACTTTTGCCGAGCATCCCATCGGATCCGGCCCCTTCATGCTGCAGTCTTGGGATCGTGGGTCTACCATGAAGCTTGTGCGCAATCCTTATTACTGGGCCAAAGGCGAGGACGGCAAACCTTTGCCGTACTTGGATGGGATCAATTTTGAGGTCATCCCTGACGACGCGACTCGTATCTTGAAACTCAATTCGGGCGAATTGGATGGCGCCGAATTCATTCCCTATTCGCGTGTCGACGAGTTGAAGTCCGCCGGCAATCTAAACATGGAGCTCTATCCCTCGACGCGCGTCGAGTATGTCACGCTCAATGTGCGGCCTCAGCTGGACGGGAAAGACAACCCGCTGTCAAACGCCAAAGTGCGCGAAGCCATGAATGATGCAGTCAACAAAGATGCCATCATTCAGATCGTGACGCACGGTGTCGGCAAGCCCATGACATCTTACATGTCTTCTGCGACCCCTCTGCATACGGGCGACAAGCCGCTCTTTCCCTATGATCTTGAGAAGGCCAAGAGCCTCATGAAGGAGGCCGGTTTCGCAAATGGGTTCTCCACGAGTCTTCTTGTCCTTGCGGGCAATCAGGACGAAATCGGCATCGCAACCGCCCTGCAGCAAATGTGGAGCCAGATTGGCATTAAGGTTGATCTTCAGCAGGTCGACAATCCAAGCCGCACGGCCCAGTATCGCGCTGGCACCTTCGCGATGCGCCTTGCCGCATGGACGGACGACATTGCCGATCCCAACGAAATTACTTCTTACTTCGTCTATTCTCCCAACATTGACGCGCTCCACACTGGCTGGAAGAACGAGGAGGCTGACAAGCTTTTCGAAGCCTCTCAGAAAGAGATCGATACAGCGAAGCGAGCCAGCCAATATGCCCGCATCCAAGAGATCTACAATGCAAGCGGCCCGATCGTTCCGCTCTACGAAACGCCGTATCCGGTGGCTCTGAGCAAGAAGGTCCATGGCTTCCTCCAGATCCCGCTTGGAAACAACATCTTCACGAAGACCTGGCTCGACAAGTAACGCAAGCGGGGACGCAAGCATCCTATCGCTTGCGTCCCACCATCATCTTCGCGGGATCTCGGGAGTGGCGTCTTGCCTCTTTACAGCTTTATTGCCCGTCGCCTTCTTCAGATGATACCGACCTTGGTCTTCATCTTGATCGTGACTTTCGTACTGATACGCCTGCTTCCTGGTGACCCGGCCAGCGCCATGTTGGGCGACCGGGCGCGCGATGCCGATGTGGCCCGCATCAATGCCAGCCTTGGCATCGATCAGCCCCTTATCGTACAATTCTTCTATTTCGTGGAACGGGTTTTTACAGGCGATTTCGGCAATTCCATCAGCCTCAAGACCCCGGTCATCACGCTCATCTTTCAAAGGTTGCCTGTCACTTTAACACTGATCGGCATGGCGGCCGTCATTGCACTTCTTTTGGCCGTTCCCCTCGCTTTTCTCGCAGCCCTTCGGCGTGAGAAGGCAATCGACACCGTGATCCGCGGAACCTTTCAGGTGGGACTGTCGATGCCTGTCTTCTACATCGGCATTTTGCTGCTCACACTCTTTGCAGCGAATTTGAAATGGTTTCCGGTTGGCGGCTACGGAGACACGCTGGGGAGTAAATTCTACCATCTTCTCCTCCCAGCCTTCACCCTCGCGCTCAGCTTTGCTGCGGTCCTTATGCGCAATCTGCGCGCCGCGATCATTGGCGTGATCAATGCAGAATACGTGGATTTTGCACGATCGAAAGGTCTGCGCGCCAGATTGATCCTCATCAGACATGTGCTTCGCAACGCACTGATCTCGACCATAACGCTATTTGGTCTCCAGATCGGCTCGCTTCTTGGTGGCGGCGTCATCACCGAAACCGTCTTTGCTGTTCCGGGCGCCGGCCGGCTCATGATCGACAGCATTTACGGCCGTGACTATCCCGTGTTGCAGGGTCTGACCATCGCCCTTGCTATTTTGGTGTCACTGACCTTTTTGATAACCGACATTGTTCAGGCCTGGCTCGATCCAAGGATCGCGCGATGAGCTTGGCGATACAGACATCAAACAGGACATCACTGTTCAAGCGCAAATTGCCGAAAACGCTCGTGGCTGGCGGTTTGATCCTTATCGCAAGCTTGCTACTTGCCTTCTTCCCCTCTTTCTTCGCGCCTTACGATCCAATTGCCTTCGACTATAACGCCCTCCTGAAAGGGCCAAGTTGGCAGCATCTCTTCGGAACCGACAGCTTCGGCCGAGATGTCCTTTCACGGGTCATCCATGCGTATACGATCGACATGCAGATTGCAGTCTTTGCAACGACCGGACCCTTCATCTTTGGGTCCTTGGTCGGGGCCTTCGTTGGCTATGTCGGCGGCGTGACCGAAACAATTTTTGGTCGATTGGTCGATGCGGTGCTGACCTTTCCGTTTCTGGTGCTTGTCATTGCCGTTGTCTCGGTTCTCGGTCCCGGCCTCGGCAATATGTATGTCGCCATCGGCGTGGTCGGCTGGGTATTCTATGCGCGGCTCGTTGCTGCCGAGGTCAAAGTACAAAAGCGCCTCGACTATGCCGATGCGGGCCGCGTCATGGGCTACACGCCCTTGCGTATCATCTTTAGGCACCTTCTGCCGAATGCAATCACCCCAGCTATCATCTACTGGATGACTGATATGGCGCTCGCGATCTTGCTTGGATCCAGTCTCGGCTATCTCGGTCTGGGTGCTCAGCCGCCCGCTGCCGAATGGGGGGTCCAGATCGCGGACGGCAAAAATTATATGACGACCGCTTGGTGGATTTCCGTATTTCCCGGCATCTCAATCGTACTGACAGGATTGGGCTTCAGCTTAGCTGGCGACGGAATAGCCGAACTCTTGAGGGTGCGCCGATGACGCTAGCACCATTGAACTCCGCGGACCTGACTGTGCGGGGCCTGACCACCACATTCGATACAGGCCGCGGCGTAGCGGTCGCTGCAGCAGATGTTGACATAGATGTGGCGCCCGGCGAGGTCGTCGGCCTCGTTGGTGAATCGGGCTCGGGAAAGAGCGTAACGCTGCGCTCGATCATGCGACTGATCCGCGAACCAGGTAAAGTGACCGGCCGTGTTGAATGGGGCGGCAGGAACCTCGTGGCGATGGGGGACGAAGAACTTCGATCTTTGCGCGGCAACGAGATTGCCATGATTTTTCAAGAGCCGATGACAGCACTTAATCCTGTCCTGCCGATCGGCTTGCAGATCGAAGAGAGCCTCGTATCTCATACAACCATGACCCGACGCGAGCGCCGCGAACGCGCACTCGAACTTTTGACGCTTGTCGGTATTCCCGATGCAAAGCGGCGGCTTCATGAGTATCCACACCAATTTTCGGGGGGAATGCGGCAACGCGCAATGATCGCCATCGCGCTTGCTTGCTCCCCGAAGCTCTTACTGGCCGACGAGCCAACCACTGCCCTCGATGTGACGATTCAGGACCAGATCCTCAAACTATTGCTTGAGCTGCGCGATCGCCTCGCCATGAGCATGATCCTGGTTACGCACGACCTCGGCGTCGTGGCGGGAACATGCGACCGAATGGCCGTGATGTATGCTGGCCGTATCGTGGAGACAGGCGGGGTCATCGACGTTTTTGGCAAGCCGCATCACCCCTATACCCGCGGACTTCTTGGGTCGGTTCCGCATGGCCGCGCTGTGCGTACGATGCTTGCCTCGATCGACGGCACGCCGCCAAGCCTTACCGCGTTGCCGGAGGGTTGTGCATTTCATCCACGCTGCAGCTACGCGACCGACATTTGCCGAAGCAGACGACCACCTCTGGAAGAAGTCGCTCGTGGTCGACGAGCAGCCTGCTTCCATCACGAACAGGTGGCCGCCTTGGAGACGGTGTTATGAGCCCGCAGATCCCCATCATTTCGGTCGACGGCGTAACAAAGCGGTTTGCATTTCCGCATTCACTCGCCCGACGGCTGTCAGGCAAGCCACCTCTCGCGGTTCACGCCCTGAACGACGTCAATCTGCAAGTCTATCGCGGTGAAACACTCGGTATCGTGGGTGAATCGGGCTGCGGAAAATCGACCCTTGCAAGGTGCATGGTTCGGCTTCTCGATCCCGATGGAGGTGCAGTTCGCTTTGAGGGGCGTGATATTGCAGAGCTTAAGTCATCTGAACGTCGTGGTTTCAATCGTCGCGTCCAGATGATTTTCCAAGACCCCTACAGCTCGCTCAATCCACGCATGACGGTCAGTCAAATCATTGGTGAAGCACTTTCCGTGCACAAGATGCGTCCCAAGGAACAGATCGCCGCGCGGATTACAGAGCTGCTAGAGCTGGTGCGATTGCCTGGAGACGCAGCTGCACGGTATCCACACGAGTTTTCCGGAGGACAGCGACAGCGCATCGGCATCGCTCGTGCGCTTGCCGTCGAGCCAGACGTCATCGTGGCCGACGAACTGGTTTCAGCACTTGACGTTTCGGTTCAAGCTCAGGTCGTCAACCTGCTGCTTCAATTGCAGGAACAGCTCAGGCTCACGGTTGTTTTCGTCGCCCATGACCTCAGACTTGTTCGGCATATCTCTCATCGTGTCGCTGTGATGTATCTTGGCCAAGTGATGGAAATCAGTCCGTCTGAGGCCTTGTTCACCTCACCGCGACATCCCTATTCTAAAGCACTGCTTGACGCAGCGCCAGAGCTCGATCCCGCGTATCGCAACAGAAATGTCGCAACTCGAGGTGAGCTTCCAAGTCCCGTGGACCTTCCGCCAGGTTGTCCATTCGCTGGTCGCTGTCCCTATGTTTTCGACCGCTGTCGGACCGAGCGGCCACTGCTGACGCCGCGCGGCAATGCGCAGTTTGCCGCATGTCATCTTACGAGCTTTGGCGCTGAAGATCAGCCGGTCACGCATGAAAGGCCTTTATAATGAGTTTTGCAGTCTTCGAGGCTGAGTTCGCCAAGGTCAACGATATCCTGTGTGCAGTCAATCTCATGACGTGGGACGCACGCACGATGATGCCGCCGGGTGGGGTTGAGGCGCGCGGATTGCAGATTGCAACGCTTGTCGGCCTTGCCCGCGATCTCGCGACAAGCGATCCTATGCAGAAAGCCATCGAGGACGCGCGAGCTGAGCTAAACGACGCTTCCCCGACCGATGTCCGTCTCCAGGCGATCGAGAAGGCTTCAACGTCAATTTCCATCCTTTCGCGAATTCCGCGCCGTCTCGTAACCGAAGCCGCCGCGCTGAAAACCCGGGCGCAGAGCGCTTGGACAAAGGCGCGAGCTTCCAACGATTTCGACAGTTTCGCGCCGATGTTGGAGCGCACAATAGAGATCCAGCGAGAGATCGCCGACGCGATCGGTTACGAAGAACACCCGTATGACGCGCTTGTCGACACCTACGAGCCGGGTATGCGCTGGTCTCAGCTCCAAACCATCTATGGCGACCTGCAACGCGCCTTGATCCCGCTGCTTGCACAAGCTCGACACGCACATGTTCGCCATGAGATTTTAGAACGCCCCTATCCCATAGAAAAGCAGAAGGCATTCTCAGTCTCCATGGCAAAGCGGTTGGGTTATGACTTCGACCGCGGTCGCCTTGACGATACTGCCCACCCATTCGAGATTTCATTCACCCGTTCCGATGTACGCATCACGGGACGTTTTCGCGATACTTGGCTTCCAGGAGGACTTTTTGCCGTTTGGCACGAAGTAGGCCATGGCCTCTACGAGCAGGGTATCTCTAAAGATCTTTCCCGGTCCATTTTTGCAACGGATCTCGTTAACCTCTACGCAGTGGGCGGCGCCAGCTTCGGCATGCATGAATCGCAATCCCGGTTGATTGAAAACCGGGTTGGCCGGTCCAAACGGTTCTGGGAGCTACATTTTCCTGAACTTAAAGCTACCTTTCCCGAACAACTCGCTGATGTATCGGCTCAAGATTTCTGGCGGGCGATCAATGCCGCAAGGCCCAGTCTTATTCGTGTCGAAGCAGATGAATTGACCTATGATTTCCATATCATGCTTCGATCCGAAATCGAGGCCGGACTGATGAACCAGACGATCCAGGTTCGTGATTTGCCGGATATCTGGCGTTCAAAGATGAAGCAGTATCTTGACCTTGAGGTGCCGGATGATACGCGCGGCGTTCTGCAAGACGTGCATTGGTCTTCAGGGATGGTCGGGTCGTTTCCAACCTACACCATCGGCAACATTGCCTCATCACAGTTTTTCGCGGCGGCTCGAAAGGATCCAGAGGTTGAAAAAGGCCTTTCCACCGGCGATTACATGCCACTGAAGATATGGTTGAACCAAAAAATCCATCAATTCGGCCGAACAAAGAGCCCTGGTGAATTACTGCATGCCGCTACCGGCGCCGAGCTATCCGCTGAACGCTATATCGCGGACCTTGCCGCCAAGGTGAGTGAACTGACCGGCTCTTAGGTCTGATAGCCGAAGGTCATTCGGCTACGAAGAGGGTAGCGAGGAAAGGGGCTGGGGCGCGAGCGCCAACTCGGGCCCGTTGCGCGTCACGTTTTAAAGATCGAAGTTGGTAGGCATCATGACAACGTCACGAATGGTCATGCCCCGCTTGCGCGTCAGCATGAAGATGATCACTTCGGCGACTTCCGATGGATCGAGCAGACTGCCCGACGCCTTCGCCTCCTGAAGCTTTTCCTGCGGCCAGTCGGACAAGAGAGCCGTGCTGACGGGCCCTGGAGAAATCGCGCCGACGCGGACCCCATGCTTGAACACTTGTCGCCGGGTGGTCTGAACGAAACAATTGATTGCCCATTTCGAAGACGCATAGACCGGCTCCCAGGGCGTTGGATAATGTCCGGCAAGTGAGCTTGTGACGATGATGTCGCCGCTGCCATTCTCGATCATATGCGGAAGCACGTCATGAACGTTCTTCATTACAACGTTGACGTTGAGGTTCAGCATGCGATCGATGCTGGCAGTGTCATTGTCCACAAGTTCGCCGCCGACATAGGTCCCGGCGTTCGAATGGAAAATATCGATCCTGCCAGCCAGATCTAAGGCTTTCGGCACTAAGGAAGCACAGTCTGCCGGGTCAAGGAGATCGATGACGAGAGGCAGGATCGCATCTCCATGCTGAGATCGCAATCGCTCCAGCGCACTACGATCGCGATCTACCATCACGACGCGCGCACCCTCGGCGATCATCGCTTCGGCACTCGCTAAACCTATGCCGGAGGCAGAACCGGTGACCACAGCAATCTTGTTTTCGAGTTTTTTCGTCATTCTTGCTTCCTCCGAGACTCATTTTGCCGACCTATCCTATCGAGAGACGGGTGTCGCAGAAATGGCGATGCTTTTCGTTGGAGCAGAATTCGACGATGCTCTCCCTTAGGAAGAGCATCTTGTTTTGCTAAACGACATCGGGAAGACGACCGATAAGCTTGTCGAGGGTGACCGGGTAGTCTCGCACGCGAATGCCGGTGGCATTATAAACGGCATTGGCAATGGCTGCAGAGACGCCGCACAAGCCAAGTTCACCGACGCCCTTCGCCTTCATCGGCGATGACATGGGATCCGCTTCATCCATGAAGATAACGTCCTGATGGGGGATATCGGCATGAACCGGCACTTCGTAGCCGGCTAGATCGTGATTGACGAAATATCCCTTGCGGGTGTCGACTGCCAGTTCTTCCGACAAAGCGCCGCCAGCGCCCATCGTCATTGCACCGATGACCTGGCTTCGCGCAGTGATCGGATTAAGGATCCGACCCGCGGCACAAACGGCAAGCATTCGGCGAATTCTCGTTTCACCCGTCGCGACGTCCACTCCGACTTCAACAAAGTGCGCACCAAACGTTGACAGTTGATGCGTCTTGGTCAGGTTCCCCCATTCGATGGTATCCTCGCCGGTAAGACCATCTGTTCCGGCGGCCTCGGACAAAGGAACCGAGCGGTTTCCAGATCGTACCTGTCCGTCTTCAAAAACAACGTCGTTGGAATTAAAGCCAAGCTTGCTTGCGATCGCTTCACGCAGTTTGACGCACGCTGCATAAACGCCAGAGGTAGACGAGTTCGCACCAAACTGCCCGCCAGATCCTGACGAAACCGGAAAGCGGGAATCGCCGAGTTGAACGGCTATTTTATCCATTCCAACGCCAAGCATTTCTGCAGCGGTTTGCGCGATGATCGTATAGCTGCCAGTGCCAATGTCAGTCATATCGGTTTCGACCGTCACGACGCCGTCGCGATCAAGCTTGACGCGGGCGCCAGATGGCAGAACCAAGTTGTTGCGAAAAGCTGCCGCAACCCCCATGCCTATCAGCCAATTGCCGTCGCGACGAGATGCCGTCTTTGGTCTCTCGTTCCAACCAAACCGCTCGGCCCCAAGCGTCAGGCAACCGGCGAGATTTCTCTGCGAAAAGGGTCGGTCAGGCTGTTCCGGATCCACCTGCGTGTCATTGAGAATGCGGAACTTAACTGGATCTATTCCCACCTTTTCGGCAATTTCATCGATGGCTATCTCCAATGCCATCAAGCCTGGCGCCTCTCCCGGGGCTCGCATCGAGTTGCCTTCCGGCAAGTCGAGCGTTGCAAGACGCATCGCCGTCATCCTGTTTGCCCCGGCATAGAGCAACCGGGTCTGGTTGACGGCCGTTTCGGGTTTCCCGTCCGGAAGATCGCCCGACCAACTTTCATGCGCAATCGCTGTGATTTTACCGGTCCGATCGACGCCTATCCGGATCTTCTGGATGGTGGCGGGACGGTGGGTCGTGTTGTTGGGTACCACCGGACGGGGCAGCGCGACTTTTACAGGCCCATTGGCGGCCCGCGCTCCGAACACGGCAAGAACAGTATCGGCGCGCAGAAACAGCTTTCCGCCAAAACCGCCTCCGATGAAGGGCGACATCAGGTGGACCTTTTCTTTCTCGATCCCAATCGTCGTCGCTAAATCCGTCCGCCACCAGTTGATCATCTGGCTGGAGGTCCAAACGGTTACCTCGTCGCCATCCCAAACTGCAATTGAAGCATGCGGCTCCATCATCGAGTGAGATTGATCCGGCGTCGTATAGGTCTGGCTAATTTTGACAGGGGCAGCGTTAAACGCCGCTTCGAAATCTCCGACAGATGTGTCTGATTTATCAGACTTCCCGGGCTTCTTTGCCGAAGTCATCGCTCCATGCAAATCGAACGAGCCGGGTTGCTCGTGGTAGTCCACCTTGACCAGTCCCGCAGCAGCGCGCGCCTGCTCGAAAGTTTTTGCAACAACGACGGCGAGTGCTTGATGATAGTGCTGGATGTCAGCGCCACCGAACAGCTTGGCGGTATTGTATTTCCCTTTTTTAAGATCGCCGACGTCCAAGGTCGTCACAACGGCAATCACACCCTCAGCCTTCTTGGCCGCTGCGGTATCTATCGACCGGACACGCCCCTTGGCAATGGCCGAGACAACCGGGTATCCATAGAGATAAGGCACTTTTTCATCATGCCATTCGTAGGCATACTTTGCCTGACCGGTTGTTTTCAGCTCACCGTCTATTCTGTGAATTGGCTTGCCGACGACTTTCAATTGATCGATGGGGTTGGTTGTTGCTGGCTTGTCGAACTGCATGGCTAACCCCTCGCCTCTGTAATAACAGCGCCTAGCGTGCGCTCAACAAGATCGACCTTGAAGCGGTTTTCATCGGTCGGGCGGGCATCGGCAAGCAGCACAGCCGACGCAGCTTTCGCCCCGTTCTTCAGTTCTGCGTCCGCTTCTTCAAGGCGCCAAGGTTTGGGTGCAACGCCTCCCACGGCGACCCGGCCTATCCCGTCAGCCTGTATAACAGCGCCCACTGAGATCAGAGCGAAGGCGTAAGAGGCGCGATCCCTGACTTTTTTGTAGATCTGTTTTCCACCGAGGGGAGGAGGAAGCACGACCGAGGTGATAAGCTCTCCCGGTTGCAGGACAGTCTCGATGTGCGGTGTGTCGCCTGGTAGCTTATAAAACTCGGCGATCGGAATTGCTCGTTTGGTCCCGTCTGGCTTGACCGTCTCTATAGTCGCATCGAGCGCCCGCATGGCAATCGCCATGTCACTGGGATGCGTCGCAATACAAGCTTCGCTTGCTCCCACGACCGCGAGCTGGCGGGTATAACCGCCAATTGCCGAACATCCGCTTCCAGGTTCGCGCTTATTGCAGGGTTGGTTCGGATCATAAAAGTAAGGACAGCGTGTCCGCTGCAGGAGGTTACCGGCTGTGGTTGCCTTGTTGCGAAGCTGTCCTGATGCGCCTGCAAGGAGAGCCCGCGACAAGAGCACGTAATTGCGCCGCACCGTGTCATTGGAAGCAAGTGCCGTGTTGCGCACGAGAGCACCGATCCTTAAGCCGCCCTCCTTGGTTTGATCGATCGTGTCGAGACCGAGGCCATTCACATCTATGAGATGCCCCGGCCTCTCGATCTCGAGCTTCATCAAATCGAGAAGATTGGTGCCGCCTGCGATGAATTTCGAATTCGACGTGGCGGCTGCCGCCTTGACCGCGCCTTCAACCGACGATGCTTTCTCATAGGAGAAGGGTTTCATGCCTTTATCCCTCCGACCTCAGAAATTGCATCCACAATGTTGGAATAGGCGCCGCATCGACAGATATTTCCGCTCATGCGTTCGCGGACTTCTGCAGGGGTCAGTTTTGCAGGTTGCGTCAGGTCTTCTGTGACATGGCTTGGGATGTTTGCCTTGATTTCCTCCAGGACGGCAACGGAGGAACAGATCTGTCCCGGCGTACAGTAGCCACATTGAAAGCCATCATGCTTGATGAAGGCTGCCTGCATCGGATGAAGCTTGCCGGGCTGGCCCAATCCCTCGATTGTAGTGATCTTGTCACCCTGATGCATGACCGCGAGTGTCAGGCATGAATTGATCCTTTCGCCATTCACCATCACCGTGCAAGCGCCGCACTGCCCGTGGTCGCAGCCTTTCTTCGTTCCAGTCAGATGAAGATGTTCCCGCAGTGTGTCGAGGAGGGTCGTTCTATTGTCGATCTCGATTTCCCGCTGCACGCCGTTCACTGAAAGCGTAATGCTGGTTGAGAGCTCGTTCATACCGACCGCAGACTGAGCCAGCGCACCGCGTGCCGCAGCTCCCGTGACCGCTACAGTCGCCGCTGACGAGATGAGAAGACTCCGACGGGAGAGTTCGAGGTAATTTTGATCCGGCATGTCTGCTCCTGTTATGACGGCGATAGCATGTCCAGTTTTCATGGGAATTCGAAGATAGGCCTCGCCAAGGACGGCAAGCGGTCCTCGTACGAATGAAGCTACGATCTCAACAGGCACCGTGCCCGCACAGCAGGCAGTTCACGCGCTACGAACATTTTGGCCGAGAAGACTGCCGCATTCGACTTCAAACCTTAAGCGCAGAAATGAAAACCAGGTTGTTTGGTTCCGCGGGAAAATCGAAACGACATCACCTTCTTGTGACATGCATCGGAATAATCATCACCGATGGGCGTATCAGCCGCAGTGGGCCCTGTCCAAGCTCACCGTGGCGGCAACCAAGCAGTCATGGATCAAACAACGCCAAGTAACTGTTCTAGCTGGCCAGTTCGATGGTCGCCAGGAGCAACGCATAGCATCCTTGAACGCTGTCCTTTGGCTCAACATGTTCAGCCTCGTTGTGGCTGAGCCCGTCGCGACAGGGGACAAAAATCATTCCGGCTGGCGCGATACGATTAACAAACAATGCGTCGTGAAAGGCACCCGAAAGCATTCTCTTCGAGGCAAGACCTGCTTTTATCGCCGCTGCTTCTACCGTCTTGACGATGTCGGAGCGGAAATTGGCAGCAGGCATATCGAAGATCTGCTTGATCTCTGAGATGCATCCGTACCGAGCCGCACCTTGTGAAAAAGCATCCCGGATTGTCGCGTCGTAGCGGTCGATGGCATCTCTAGCGGGATGACGCAGATCGATCGTAAGATGCACAGTTTCGGGTATGGCATTGATCGCGCCGGGTACAAGCGACATGCGGCCGACTGTGAAACGCACGCTTGGATCGGACGGCATGACGGTGCCATAGAGTTCAGCAAGTATCTGCGCGACGACGCGCATCGGATCGCGTCGATATTCAAGTGCAGTCGTGCCGGCATGAGCCGTCTGCCCTTTCACGGAGACATCCAGCCAGCGCGTTCCCTGAATTCCGGTCACCACGCCGATGGGGATGTTTTCTTTCTCTAAAGACGGCCCCTGCTCGATGTGGAGTTCGAGATAGGCATGCATCGGAAAACCGAGCGAGCGCATCTCCGCTTCAGGCAAACTTGCAAGGGTCGCATGAAGCTCTTCTTGAAATGCCGCGCCATCGGTAGCGGTCAGACTCGCCCAATCAGCCGGTATTTCGCCTGCGGCAAATGCCATCGAGCCCATGCAGCCGGGCGCGAAACGGCAGCCTTCCTCATTCATGAAGGCGACGACCTCGACCGCGCGTTCTGTCTTGATGGCGTGATCTTCCAGGGTCTCCAGCACTTCGAAGGCGCAGAGCGTACCGAGCGCGCCATCGAAGCGGCCACCCGAAGGCTGGCTATCGAGGTGACTGCCGACCAAAACCGGGGGCAAATCGGCTTTGCGGCCCTCCCTGCGAATAAAAAGATTGGCCGCAGGATCCTGAAAAACCTTAAATCCACGTTGCATGGCGAGTTGCGTCAGCGTCTGTCTTGCCTGTCGGTCAAGAAGCGTGAGCGCTTGCCGGTTAACCCCACCTTTCTCGGTCGCGCCGATGGCAGCAAAGGCGTCGAGCCGACCGAGAAGACGAGATCCATTAATAGATACCTGGCTTGGCACGACGTTCTCCTGTCCCCGGTATGGGTTTAAGCAATTGGGGGCACTCTACCCAAACAAAGCGCTCCGCTCGGCAGATCCGAGCGCGGCAAACCCCTTCAATTACAAACCCGGCTGTGCTGCGGCGACAAAGGAACGGACCCGGTTCGGATCGACAGGGTTCCACCAGACACCGCCCTCTTTAAGAGAGGATGCGACGATCACGCCGTTCGTCCGTTTTAAGATCTCGAAGATATTCGCTTCGTTAACGCCAGAACCGACGAGCAACGGCAAATGGGTTGCCTTGCCGATCTCCTCGATTTCCTCGATCGTCGCACTGTTGCCGGTTCGCTGACCCGTCGCAATAACGCCGTCCGCGTCGAAGAAGGCAAGATCGCGCGTCAATTCCTCGATCGTTCGATCAGCCGTGATCGCATGCGCGCCATGTTTGACGTGGCTATCGGCAAAGACCTTGATGTGCTCTGCACGCAGCAGCGAGCGATAACGCATGGCCTCGGCGGCGCGCCCTTCCATAAAACCCTCGTTTGCGACATAGGCGTTTGCCCATTGGTTCACTCGGATAAAGCTCGCTCCACCTGCCATGGCGATGGCGAAGGCGGGGATCGGGGCATTCGCAAGAACATTGATGCCGAGAGGTGCATCGATGTTACGGCGAATTCGGTCGGTTACCACGCTCATGAATGCAGAGGTTTCTGGGCCGATGTCCTCAGGCTTGGAAAAAGGAATGTCCCCATGGTTTTCGATAATGAGACCATGAATGCCGTTTGACAGAAGCGCCTGCGCATCGCGCATGCAACGATCGTAGATCGAATCGAGGCTTTCGCCGCGATAACGCGGTGCACCTGGAAAAGGCGGGCAGTGGATCATGCCGATCAAGGCTTTGTCGCGGCCGAAGATTTCGCGGATGGCATTCGCCCCGTTGTCGGATATGGTCTGCACGTCAGTATCCTTTCGAAAGTTATTCATGCGCGCCTACGTCATTGGCAATATCGCACTCGACGAGACATATTCAGTATCGAATTTGCCAGCGCCCGGCGCCTCCATTTTCGGCCATGAGAGCTCACGCGATCTTGGCGGAAAAGGATGCAATCAAGCGATGGTCATGGCTCGTACAGGCCTCTTTACTACGCTGACGGCAGCGATCGGAACCGACAATCGTGCGTCATCTATCCGTGATCGTCTTTCTCGTGAGCCTCTCAGAAAGGACCTCGTCGAGATCCAGGAAAAATCAAGCGATCTGTCCATCATCCTGACGACCCCGGATGGCGAAAACGCCATCATCACGACAACGAGCTGCGCAGAGGCGCTTCGGCCGGCAGACGCCGAACAAGCCCTTCACGCAGCGCAAGCAGGCGACCTTCTTGTGCTGCAAGGCAACCTTTCGCGCGAAGCAAGCCTTGCAGCGCTTCAGACCGCCCGCGACAAGGGCCTTCTGACAGCCTTCAATCCCTCTCCTTTACGGCCCTGGTTCTCGGAACTCTGGCCACTCGTGAATATCGTGTTTCTCAATCGCGGCGAACTGCTGTCCATCGCTGGATCAGGCAATGAGGCGGGGGCGCACCAACTCTTGTCCAAGGGCCCGCGCCATATTGTTCTAACCCTCGGCAAAGAAGGATCGCAGCTCGTCACGCTGCAAGACGCGATCCTTGTCCCTGCCGCCCCCGCGGAGGCCATTGATACGACCGGCGCCGGAGACTGCTTCATGGCCGTTGCCCTCGCCTCGGCGGCTCGAAGGGAAGTTTCGCTGGATGCCAGGGCCCTTTGCCACGCCGCTCAGGCTGCGGCGATGACCGTCAGCCGGAAAGGTACGCAGGCAGCCTTTCCGAGTGAACAGCAACTCGCCGCCATCCTTTCGGAGTAAAGCGGGGATTATCCCTGCTTTTCAGTCAGCCAGCCCAGGATGTTTTTCCAAAGCTTGCCATAGCCATCCCATTCGCAGAAGGCCGGCGACAGCCAGTGCGGGCCGATATCCGACGTCCAAGCCGCGGTTCTGCCCTTTCCGAACTCTCCCGTCACAAGAAGTGGATGACCACCATGCTCCTCCGGCAAGCGAGCCACTACCTCAACATCGTCTCGATCACGGACCTCAACTTCATTGACACCGAGCAGAAGCGGCCATGTGCCCGAGAGACCTGAAACGGTCGCATGGTCCGGCATCAGAATTTCGGCCGTCGATCCTTCTGGTATTTCGACACGGTCGTCCCAGGGAAGGCAGGTTACCGGAAGCGTATCTTCAACCGCCGTGCGCCGCCAACGTGCCTTTCCGTCGATCCCCTGGAACGAGAAATAGCCACCTACCATCAAAAGGCCTCCGCCTTTTTCGACCCATGCCTTCAAAAGCTTCAGGCGGTTCGGGACGGTCTTAGAGTGCAGCCAGACCGCCGGCGGCAAAAGCAAGGAATTTGCGCCGATGTCGGAGAGGATGATCGCGTCGTAGGCATCGAGCCCGGCCATATCGAATGGCAGTTTTTCGACCGCTTCGTGCGCCGGCATGTAGGTCAGCTCGTATTCGCTGCCCTTCAGCGCATTGACCAAAGGTTCGGCGCCCAGATGGAAGGTGACGCTGCCGAACTGATCAAAGCCCTTATAATGCGTTGCCGAGCTTACCCAGCTTTCGCCGACGAGAAGTACCTTTTTAGTCATATCAATAATCCAGTTCCAAACGTTATTCAGGTCTTCGCTTCGAAGACAGATCGCGGATTGTTCCGCATCAAGGTTGAAAGGGAGACGTCATCAAGGCCATGGCGCTTCAACCGCGGCAAGAAATGCCGCAGAATATAGGCATAGCCATTGCCCCCGTAGCGGGTGAGCATCATTTTGAGAAAGACGTCATGCGAAAGGAGAATTCTGTCGAGATGCCCCATCTCGATCAGACGGACTATGGCCCGCGCAGCCTCTTCGTCACTTGGGCATTGTACCTGCTGATCGGCGTAAAAGAAGTCCATGCCAATCATGTCATACTCGATAAAGGCACCGCGACTTGCAAGCTCTCCCTGATAGCCGAGATCCTCATGCGAGGGGTTCATGTGGCAAAGGATCGTGTGACGCAATTCAGCGCCCTCTTCTGCGACAATTTCCAAAACCTTGTGGCCCAAGCGGAACCATCCTGGCAGATGCACCATCAAGGGCAAGCCCGTCCTGACTTGCGCACGCGCCGCGCCGCGAAGAGACTTTTCCTCTTCGGACGTGAAGTCGGAAGAGACGCCGATTTCGCCGATCAAGCCGATCCTGACCCCGGTGCCATCGACCCCGTCTTTCGCCTCTCGCACGATCTCATCAGCGATCTGATCGACGCTCATTGCAGCAACCTTGTCCGGATGGGAGGAAGCAAGGTAGTACCCGGCCCCCATCACGATGTTGAGACCGGTGGCTTCTGAGATCCGGCGCAAGGCCAGCGGGTCGCGGCCGATCCCCTGGCAGGTCGGTTCAACGACGCTCTGGCCACCAGCTTTGGCAAAATCGCTTAACTCAGTGATTGCCAGCGGCTCATCGTCGAGTGCGATATTGTGCTTGTTGACGAATGGGTCCTGACGGAGCTCGCCAAGAATTTCCATGCATACAAAGCCATCCGCAAGATACTGCCGCTCTGGCGTCTTCGGCGCGTGCCACCAGCAACGACAATCGTTGAGGATGTGTTCGTGCATCAGTGTCGTGCCCAGCCGGTCCACCGGCACCGGACCGCGAACGGTCATGACCTTACCGGAGCGGACGTGACCTTCGGAAAGTTCGTCTGCCATGATCTCACCCCTTCCTTCGCGCGCCAAATCGGAAATTGGCGGTGAAGATCCTTGTGTTGAGCCAGATGGCGGCGAGGATGATGGCACCGGTGACGATTTGCGTGAAGAAGGGCGAAATATGCATGAGGATGAGGCCGTTGCCGATCACGGCGATCGTCATCGTGCCAAGGACCGTCCCCAAGATCGTACCACGACCGCCCATCAGCGACGTGCCTCCGAGAACCACCGCTGCGACGACCTGCAGTTCGAACCCAACGGCAGCATTTGATGAACCCGAACCAAGGCGCGCCGCGATCAATAGGCCAGCAATGGCGGATGCCACGCCCGCAACAAGGTAGACAGAGGCAAGTATCCACTTTGCCGGCATACCAACGCGGCGAGCCGCCTCGAGATTGGATCCTACAGCAACAATCCTTCTTCCATATCGTGTCGAGGAAATCACGAAGTAGCCCAGGAGCGTGATCAGAATGCCGATCAGCGCCGGCACCGGCATGCCCAACCAATCGCCGCGCCCGAGGAAGAAGAAGCCCGGCGCGTCCGGGATCGGAACAGAGTAACCCTGCGTGATGTATAGCGCTACGCCGCGCAGGATCGACAAGCCTGCCAGCGTGACGATGAAGGCGGGGATCCCCTGATAGGCGATGAACCAGCCTTGCAACAAACCGAGGACGCCTCCAAGCGCGAGCATGGCAACAGTAACAAGCGGCCATGGATAGCCAGCCGCCAGGGCAATTGCTCCAACAGCATTGATCAATGCCACCATTGATCCAACAGAAAGATCGATGCCGCCCGTAATGATCACCAGCGTCATGGCGATCGAGACAATGAGAATGGGTGCTGCTTGCCGCACGACATTCAGCAGATTGCCCGCCGTCAGAAAGGTGGTCGTGGTGACTGAGAAGAACACCATGCAAAGGATAAAGAAGACGGCAATCGACAGAACCTGGGCGTTTTCGGCAATGAAATCGGCCAAGGGCGATCCTTTGGCGCGTTCAGTGTAAACGGTCAATGACGTTGCCCTCCAACGATAAGTTTCACAAGATCTTCAAGGCTTGTATCGTTGATTTGCCTTTCGGCCACTTTGGTGCCCTCGTACATGACAGCGATCCGGTCGCAGACCCTGAACAGATCCTGCAAGCGGTGCGTGATGAGGATCACGGAAACGCCTTTGGCTTTAACCCGATTGATCAGCGAAAGAACGGCTTCGACTTCAGCAACAGCGAGCGCGGATGTCGGCTCATCCATGATCAGCACCTTGGGATTGAACGACGCTGCTCGCGCAATCGCGATCGCTTGACGCTGACCACCGGAAAGCTTTTCGACCTTCGCAGTTAGCCTAGGAATGCGGATCTCAAGCGAATCCAGCATCTTTCGCGCTTCCTGCAGCATGGTTTGCCGATCGAGAAATGGCCCCTTTGTGATCTCGCGCCCCAGGAAGAGGTTTCCGACCACATCAATATGATCGCAGAGGCTGAGATCCTGGAATACCATCTCGATATTGCGTTGCCGCGCATCGGCCGGTCCCGAAAAGCGAACGGTCTCGCCATCCATGGTGATGGTACCATCATCGGGAAGATAGGTGCCCGAGATTACCTTCGTCAACGTTGACTTGCCGGCGGCATTATCGCCCACGAGACCGAGACATTCGCCCGGAAAAATATCGAGATCCACGCCCCGCAAGGCCTGATGGGAGCCGAACGTCTTGCGAATATCGCGCAGCGAAATGCGCGGTTGACGCGCTGCGCCGGATGTTGGCCGGGAGAGTGTCTCTCCCCCGGCGCCGGCACCAGCAGATGAATGCTGTCCGCCTGACATCATTTGAAAATCGCCCGATAAGGTTCAACATTGGCTTTGGTCACGATTGTGACCGGCACAGCGATCTTCTTTTCGACGGTCCCACCATCCGACACAGTCTTGAGCGCCTTGACGGCAGCTGCGCCCATGGCAGCCGGATCTTGCTGAATGACGCCTGCAACGTACCCGGCATCGATGCCGGCGATAGCCTGTTTCGTCAGATCCCAACCAAAAACCTTGATATCTTTTTGCTTGCCTTGGCTCTCAACAGCAGCCACAGCGCCAAGCAAAGCCGGCTCGCCGGTTGCGTAGATTGCTGTCATGTCGGGATTGCCGGTAATGAGGTTTTCAGCCGCAGAAAGAGCCGTGTCTTGCACATTTTGACCATCAACGACACCAGCAGTCGTGATGCCGGACTTATCCTTGACGGTGTCTTCAAATCCCTTCTGGCGAACGTTCTGGATAAAGGAGTTCAGTGCGCCGACAACCCCGTATTTGGCAGAGCCTTTCATATCGGATTTGACGTAATCCAAGAAGAACTTGCCCATGTCTGCACCAGCCTTGGCATTGTCCACGCCAATCTGCGCCTTCTGTGGGCCGTCTGGCAGGATGGCGTCAATTGCAACGACGGGAATATTGGCAGCGGCAGCCTGCTTGACGGCCGGCATGATCCCGTTGACGTCGATAGCAACAACCGCAATCCCATCGACCTTTTGCTGAATGTAAGTTTCGATGGCGCTGTTCTGGGCGGCCGGGTCGTTATTTGCATTGAAGATAACAAGCTTTACGCCGGCTTCCTTGGCAGCCTTCTCAGCCCCGGAATTCATCTGATTGAAAAAGAGCGCCTGCTGGTTGATCTGCACGAGAGCGATCGTCTTTTCCGCTGCGCTAGCGATGCCGGCACAAAGCGCCGCGCTGCTGAAGACGGTTGCAGCGAGAGCTGCTGAAAAATATCTGCGTTTCATCATTGTTCTTTGTTCCTCTGTTGGTTGGGTCCGTTGCTTTTATGTCGTCGAAGGCGGCGCAACGGAGCTCCGCACTACGATTTCTACGGGCACCAGCTCCTCAGAGGGATATGGCGGCTCTGATGCCCAATCTGTTTCAAGAAGCAGTGACAGTGCGCGCCGGCCAATCGTGCGAACCGGCTGGTGGATGGCCGTCAAAGGCGGCGCGAACAAATGCAGCGGACCGACATCGTCGAAGCCGATGATCGATACATCCTCAGGCATGCGGATACCTTCGGCCTGCAACACTTCCACGAGACCGATCGCAATCTCGTCTGAACTTGCAAAAATTGCGGTTGCAGGCCGTCCTTCGGCCAGGAAGCGGCGAGCTGCAGTGCGGCCAAACTCGACAGTGTAATCGCCGCAATAGCGGAGAAGCGAAAACTCGCTGCCAAACCGTTGATGGAGGGCTTTCTGAAAACCGGTGAAGCGTCGTTGCGTACTGATCATGTCATCAGGACCACCGATATAAAGGGCTTTGCGATGACCAAAATCTGCCAGATGCTCGCCCGCCAGTCGTCCACCCTGCTCGTTATCGCAAAAAAGCTTGGGCACAGAAGCGCCTGGCACGTCTTCGTCAACCACGACCACTTTTCCCGTAGTGTTGATCAACTCCGCCAATTGATCCGTATCGGGATGGTTCGTCACGAACACCAGACCGTCAACATGATTGCGCGCAAGAAGGCGCAGGTATGAAAGCTCGCGGCCGGGACGGTTCAGCGTGGCGAAGAGCGATAGAGCAAGCCCACGCCGGTCAGCCTCTTCCTCAACAGCGGCGACCAAAGTTCCAAAGAACGGATTGGCGATGTCCGGGACAACGAGACCGATCGTATCGGAACGGCCGCGGCTGAGGCGCCTTGCATGCGGGTTAGGGATATAATTGAGATCGCGTATTGCCGCATAAATCCGCGCCTTTGTGTCAACAGGAAGCTCAAGCGAACCATTCAGAAGGCGCGATACGGTAGCGATCGACACACCTGCGGCCTGAGCAACATCTTTAAGGCTGGTAGCACGATTGTGCGCCATCGAAACCCCGTTCCAAGTTCCCTTTCGGCGGGCCTTAAGGCCTCTGTCCGCAATTAGTAAAACGCTTTAGTAAAGCGCTTTACAGAATCCTCAGATCAGAGGCGAAGTCAAGTGGGAATTTGTTTAATTTTTGATCATCCTCGTAAGCTGGCCATATTTCGATCAATTGGCGCTGGCAGCGCGTCCTGTCCATCTTCAAGGTTGGGAGGAAGAAGCCGGCCGGTTTTGCGGCCGGTTTCCTCTGACATCAGGCTGAGTGCGGGACGAAAATTGCCTGCTCATCGTCCTCAGCCGGTCGTTTGGTTCGCAAGACCCCAAGAACGAAGACAAAGAAGGCAGGCACGAAAAACACAGAAAGGATGGTCGCCGAAATCATGCCGCCGAGAACGCCAGTGCCAATTGCGTTCTGGCTGGCAGCGCTCGGGCCCGTCGCAATTGCCAACGGCACAACGCCAAGCGTGAAGGCAAGCGAGGTCATGATAATGGGACGGAACCTAAGCCGTGCTGCATCGAGCGCCGCCTCGAACAGCGACTTGCCTTCTGCATAGCCATCCTTAGCAAACTCGATAATCAAAATTGCATTTTTCGCCGACAAGCCGATGATGGCGATCAGGCCCACCTTGAAGTAAAGGTCGTTCGACATACCGGCAAACAGGACCGCGGCCACCGAACCGATGACGCCGAGAGGGACGACGAGCATCACCGACAGCGGGATCGACCAGCTTTCATAAAGACCGGCCAGAAGCAAGAAGACGAAGAGAATGCTAAGACCGAACAGAACTGGAGCTGTACTGCCGGACGCGATTTCTTCGAGCGATTGGCCTGACCATTCAAAGCCGAAGCCATTCGGTAGCTCGGACGCAAAACGCTCCATCTCGGCGATGGCCTCTCCAGAGGATACGCCAGGAAGAGGCGCGCCCGAGATGCGCACGGTCGGATAGCCGTTATAACCGACGATCTGGGGCGGCCCCTTCTGCCACTGCGCGATGGCAAAAGCCGAGAACGGAACCATGCCGCCACTTGCGTTGCGCACGTTGATCTTGAGGACGTCCTCTATCTGCATGCGCGATCGACCTTCCGCTTGAACGATCACCCGTTGCATCCGTCCCATGTTGGGATAATCGTTGATATAGGACGATCCGAGATTGGCAGTGATTGCATTGTTGATGTCGGCGAAATTTACGCCGAAGGTATTCGCCTTTTCACGATCAATCACGAAAACAACCTGAGCGGCATCTGGCAGGCCCTCGATACGAACGCCGGTCACGATTTTACTCTTGGTGGCCTTGGCCATCAGTTCGCTCGCGGCCTGACTGAGAGCTGCCTGACCATTGCCACCTCTGTCCTGCAGACGGAAAGAGAAGCCGCCTGTCGTTCCAAACCCGTCGATTGGCGGGGGAGAAAGTGCAAAAGACGTGGCATCCTTCAACCCGAAGAGCTGCATGTTGACACGCTGGGCGATCTCCTGGACCGAATTTCCCTTGCCGCGCTCTGACCAGTCTTTGAGCGTGACGAATGCAAGGCCCGCATTTGCCCCGTTGCCGGAAAAGCTGAAGCCTTGAAGAGCAACGACGTTGGCGACGGCTGGCTCTTTTGTGAAGATGGCCTCGATTTGCTTGATCGATGCAACCGTTCTGTTCGCACTTGCTTCCGGCGGACCCTGAATATCGACAATGAGATAGCCCTGATCTTCATCGGGAACAAAAGAGGTCGGCAAGCTCATGAAGAGATAGCCGAGACCGATCACCAACGAGAGATAGACGACCATCATACGACCAGCGCGTCGCGCAACGATACCAGCGGTTCTCGAATAAACTGATGTCAAGCCATCAAATTTGCGGTTGAACCAGCCGCCGATACCCTTCTTTTCATGATGTCCCTGTTTGATAGGCTTCAAGAATGTGGCGCACAACGCCGGCGTCAGCGACAGCGCCAGGAAAGCCGAAAACAAAATCGAGACGACCATTGTCAGAGAAAACTGACGGTAGATGATACCAGTTGAACCCGGGAAGAAGGCCATCGGGATAAAGACACAGGCGAGAACCAATGTGATCCCAAGAATAGCGCCGGTAATCTGCCCCATCGCCTTACGAGTTGCTGCCTTGGGCGAAAGGCCTTCTTCGGCCATGATCCGCTCGACGTTTTCGACAACGACAATAGCGTCGTCCACGAGAATGCCAATGGCCAGAACCATCGCGAACATGGTCAGAACGTTGATGGAAAAGCCAGTGGCGTACATGACGGCGCAGGTACCGAGAAGCGCGACTGGGACAACAATCGTCGGGATAAGGGTGTACCGGATGTTCTGAAGGAAGACGAACATCACGATAAACACGAGAACGACAGCCTCAATGAGCGTGTGAATGACCTTTTCGATTGAGGCGGACACGAACGGACTCGTGTCGTAGGGCACGGAATATTCGATGCCCTTCGGGAAGAGTTTGCTGAGTTCTTCCATCTTGTTTTTGACTTCGCCAGACACGGCAACGGCATTGCCGCTAGAAGAGAGCTGTACTGCAAGCGCCGCAGAAGGTTTGCCATTCAAGCGACTGGTGAAATTGTATGATTCAGCGCCAAGTTCTATGCGCGCAACGTCCCTGAGCCGGACGGTTGAGCCATCCGGATTTGCCCTCAAGATGATGTCCCCGAATTGTTCAGGCGTTGCAAGTTGCCCTTGGACAAGCACGGTTGCCGTCAGGTCTTGCGTCACAGGGTTTGGCTGAGCACCGATCTGCCCGGCAGCCACCTGTGCATTTTGTGCAGTGATGGCCGCATTGATATCGTCGGCGGTGATATTCAGACCGACCATCTTCTCGGGGTCGATCCACACACGCAAGGCGCGCTGCGCTGCAAATAGCTGCACCCGTCCGACGCCGTCGAGACGCCGCAACTCACCGATGATATTGCGATTGATATAGTCGCCAAGAGCAACATCGTCGCGGCTTCCATCGCTTGACGTCAGGGAAACGATCATCAAGAAGCCGGAACTTGCTTCTTCCACCGTGACACCCTGTGTGCGCACTGCTGCAGGAAGGCGCGCCTCTACGCGGCGAATGGCATTTTGCACGTCGACCGAAGCCTGTTTAATGTTGGTCCCGGCCGCAAAAGTCGCGTTGATGCTCACAGACCCTGAATTATCCGAGGTCGATTCGAAGTACATCAAACCTTCGACCCCGTTCAGTTCCTCTTCGATCTGACGGGTCACGCCCTGATAGATTTCCTGAGGAGATGCGCCGGGATAAGAGGTCGAGATACTAAGCTGTGGCGGCGCAACCTGGGGATACTGAGCGATCGGCAGGAAGGGGATGGCCAGCACGCCCGCAATGCAGATGAAGAGAGCGAAGACCCATGCGAGAATGGGCCTCTTGATGAACAAAAGAGCCATCGCTTTACTCCTTTGCCTGCGCTGGTGGTTGCGTGTGAGCCGCTTCGTTCAAGTTGCTCGCAGGTTGCCAAGGCTGCGGCGCGACGGCTTTGCCCGGCTCAACCTTCTGTACGCCATCAACAACAACGCTTTCGCCCTCCTTCAATCCATCTTCGACAACCCATTCGGCGCCTAGAGATTGACCAAGTTTCAACGGCCGTGGTTGAGCTTTGTTTTCTGCATCAAGCACATAAACCAGGGCGTTGCCGGTCTCATCGCGTGTGATGGCGCGCTGGGGGACGGTAAAGGCGTTTTGCCTTACCGCCTGCTCTATGCGCACCCGCACATACATCCCCGGGAGCAGATCTCCCCCTGGGTTTGGAAATTCGGCACGCAGCGTCACCTGCCCGGTATTGGAATCGACACTCGCATTCGCAAAAAGAAGCTTTCCCGGCTGGGCGTAGGTGGATCCGTTATCTAGAACGAGCTTGACGCTCGCTTGTCCTGGGGATGAGCTTGCGAGCTTGCCCTCCGCCACGGCTCTCTTCAAATCCAGCAACGCTTGGGCGGACTGGGTAAAGTCGGCATAGACGGGATCCACTTGCTGAATGAGCGCAAGGCTGGATGATCCTTCCGCTGTTACCAAGGCCCCTTCGGTAACGAGTGCACCACCGATGATACCGGAAATGGGCGCGCGGACGTCTGTATAGTTCAGATTGATCTTCGCCTCATCAAGCCCGGCTTGTGCCGCGGCGACGTCCGCGTCGGCCAGGGCGACGTTGACGGCGGCTGTATCGAGCTCAACGCCCGTTCCGACGTTTCGGTCTCTCAGCGCGCGCTGCCGCTCCAGTTGCTGGCGGGCGTTTGCCTGCACGGCCTTGGCGCGCTCGAGGGTGGCCTCCGCACTCGCGACGCGGACACGAAACAATTGCGGATCGATCCTGTAAAGAACATCGCCTGCCTTTACGACTGCGCCTTGCTCAAAAACCCGCTCCTGAAGAATTCCGGAGACGCGCGCTCTGACCTCGGATACGCGTGTCGCGGCGATACGGCCAGGAAGTTCGTTTACGACGGGCACGTTATGCGCCTTCATCACCAGCACACCAACGGGAGGCGCAGGAAGCGCTCCCTGATCTTCCAGGCCGAAAGAAGGAGAGTGAGCGGCCATCAATAAAGCTGCACTCACAGCACATATTGTCAAACGCGGCAAAAGCTTGCTGCTCGGCATTATGATATCCCTGATATTGAAAAAAGAAGGTCTTGTTACGAGCTTCTCTCGAATGAAAAATAGATCGAGCGAATGTCGTCTAAGAGTTGCTTGCGCTCCCCCTGCGGCCAGGATTGGAAGCCGAACAGCTCGGTGGCATAAAAGCCCATGAGCGCAAAATAGGCCATTCTCGCAGCCTCGTATCGAGGCCCGGCTGCCATGGCATCGAGATCCCTATTGGTCCAGTCCCGCATGAGTTTTTGCAGGTTTTCGTCGTTCGAAACAGAAGCAGTGATAGCTGTTGCGACGGCTCTGTCGGCATCCTCGATTTGCGCCTCGCAAGCTGCAATACGGCCAAAGAGTTCTGGATGAGGCGTGTCTTGGCTGGCCGAAATACACCCTTCGATGTGCTTCATGTCGCTTTTCACCTGACGGTCGACCAAAGCCTCAAGAAGAGCGCTTTTGGTCTTGTGGTCATACAAGACTGTTGACTTGCTGACGCCGGCCTCCTTGGCAACAGCGTCGATCGACAGGCCGCTTGCGCCTTCGCGCATTACGATCCGTACTGCTGCATCCAGTATCTCGTCCCTATCAATCGTCCGCGTTCTGCCCATGCCTATCTCCATTCGCCATTAAAATACGATCGTTCGGAAATTAATACAATAGAAAACCGAACGTTCGGATTTAAAAATTACTAGTTTGGTTCCAGCAATATTGGCGTGAGCGCGGCGAGTTGTAGCATCGGCCCGCCGGAAAAGTGCCAGTATGCTGAAATTGCGAAGAAATGTTGCGAGGCCACAGCCGCATGCTCCGACTGATCTTAATGTTGCCTGAGCGGCTATGATGGCGTGAACACAGGCAATCGATGACTCGACTCGGCTTAAATTAAAAATGCTTATTGGGAGACGTGGCCATCGTTTTGAAAGGGTCTGAACGGAATCCCACCCCCTGCACAGGACCCTTGCAAACGAACGAACGTGAGCCACTTCCGTTGGATGGTGAACCTAAGGCGGCCGGGATCACGATGTGGCTTTAACCGGCAGACCTATCACCATAGGCGGGGTCCAGGATGCAGGCCGATGCCAGCATAGCCTAGCCCTTAGGAGACCTTAACGACAAGCTTGCCGAAGTTCTTACCGGCCAACATGCCGATGAGTGCTTCCGGTGCCTGTTCGAGACCGTCGACGATATCCTCTTTATATTTGATCTTTCCATCAGCAACCAGGGGACCAACGTCTTGCAGAAATTCATCGAAGTGCTGCGCAAATTCGGTCTGAATGAAGCCGCGGACAGTAAGGCTGCGTCGCAAGATCGCTGACATGGTTGCCGGAAGCCGGTCTGTCTCGCCAAGCCCGCCGCCGTTGTAGTGCGCGACTAGTCCACAAACCGGGACACGTCCGAATTGGTTTAAGAGCGGCAAGACGGCATCCCAGACATGACCGCCGACATTCTCGAAATAGACGTCGATCCCATCTAGACAGGCATTTTGAAGGTCATGCGCAAGTTCTTTGGAGCGATGATCGATGACGGCGTCGAACCCGAGCTCGTCCTTCACGAAGGCGCATTTATCCGGTCCGCCTGCAATCCCAACGGCTCTTGCTCCCTGCAATCGCGCTAGCTGCCCGACCATGGATCCAACCGGCCCCGACGCCGCCGCAACGGCGACGGTTTCGCCCGATTTCGGATGTCCTATGAATTTCAGGCCGCTCCAAGCGGTGAAGCCTGGCATCCCAAGAACGCCGAGTGCCGTGGATACGGGCGCACCATGGGTATCAACAAGGCGCAGTAGATCTCCCTTTATGACAGCATGGGAGACCCAGCCGGTACGTCCCTTTACAATGTCGCCGGGAGAGAAATCATTGTGCCGGGACTTCATCACCTCGCACACCGTCTCGCCTTCCATGATACCTCCCACAGGTACCGGCGCTGCATAGGATTTGGCATCGCTCATTCGTCCGCGCATGTAAGGATCGAGCGACAGGTAGCGAACGCGAACCGTCACCTCGCCTTCCGCTGCTTCTGGCAAATCGATCTCGTCCATTGAGAAATTGGCCGCCGAAGGCTCCCCTAACGGACGGCTTGCGAGTAAGATGCGTCTTGCCTTGGTCATCTATCGTCTCCCTTTGGTTGAGGTCTCATCCAAGATGATGAATGGGCTTTCACGGCTTACCGACAACCCGCGCCAAACACTTTGCGCCAAAAGCCATGATTGCTGCGATACAATCACCTGCGTGTGCATGCTCAAAAGCACTTAATACAGCCAGTTCATGGAAAAAACCGGTTCTTTGGCCGCTTCAGACTAAGATGTTCGCGGAGCGTTGTCCCCTCATAATCCAGACGGAATAGACCGCGCCTCTGCAGTTCGGGGATGAGCTGTTGCGTAACGTCATCAAGACCTTGCGGCAAATAGGGAAACACGACCGTGAAGCCATCAGAAGCGCTTTCTGCAATCCAGGCCTCCATCTCATCGGCGATTGTTTGCGCCGTTCCCACAAAGGCAAGTCCCGCATATCCTCCGTAGCGTTGCGCAAGCTGACGAACGGTTAAGTTTTCGCTCTGCGCCAGCCGGATGGCCTGGGCTCTTCCTGTTTTGCTGGCGTTGGTATCCGGAATATCGGGTAAAGGCCCATCAGGATCGAATGTCGATGCGTCGTGACCGAGCGCAATGGAAAGGGAGGCAATGGCGCTGTCGTAATGAACGAGACTGTCAAGTTTCGCACGCTTGGCTCTAGCCTGCTCGACACTTTCACCAATGACAACCATTGCGGCCGGTAAGATCTTCAAATCATTGCGGTCGCGGCCAAAATCCGCCATGCGTCTTTTGATGTCGGCATAAAGTTCGCGAGCGAGCGCAATATCTCTCGGTGAACAAAAGACCAGTTCTGCAGTCTCAGCCGCAAGTTGCCGCCCGGCTTCAGACTGACCGGCTTGCACAATGACGGGCCAGCCCTGAACGGGGCGCGCAATATTGAGGGGACCGCGGACGCTCAACTCGTTTCCCTTATGGTCAAGAACGTGCATCTTGCTGACATCGAAATAGATGCCGCTCTCCTGATTACGGATGAACGCATCATCGGCAAAACTATCCCAGAGGCCCGTAACGGCATCATAGAACTCGCGCGCCCTCGCATAGCGTTCGCCGTGCTCCACATGCTCATCCAGACCAAAATTGCGAGCCGAGTCCGGATTGGAGGTCGTCACGATGTTCCAGCCCGCACGTCCGGCGCTAATGTGGTCGAGAGAGGCAAAGCGGCGCGCCACATGATAGGGTTCCTCGAAGGTGGTCGAGGCCGTTGCCACGAGCCCAATCTTTTCCGTGACAGACGCAAGTGCAGACAGAAGTGTGAAGGGTTCAAAGGACGTAACCGTGTGGCTGCGCGCAAGAGCATCGAGCGGCATGTTCAAGACGGCAAGATGATCAGCCATGAAGAAGGCATCAAATTTTGCTGCCTCAAGTTTGCGGATAAAAGACTTGATGTGATTGAAGTTGAAGTTGGCATCCGCATAGGCGCTGGGATAGCGCCAAGCGCCGGTGTGGAGACTTACAGGGCGCATAAATGCTGTTAGATGCATGGTCTGTGGCATTGATTTGTCTCCTGAAGAGCGGACAGTCCCAACCGTCGGATCCGCGCCGATCAATGTTCGGAAAGCCTGATGGTTCGGTCCAAGCGGTGAACGCTACGGTTATGTCCCATGGACGAATGTAGGCAAACGTAGACTTCGGTTTGAGTGAAGGTAAGCAATCTCGTTCTAGACAAAGAACCGACGGCAGAGGTTTGTCCTCAAGAAAGCTTCAAGCGCGGCACGTTTGTCTTTTCTGAAGATCGCAGTGATCACATGTGCTCGTAGCCGGGGTTCTCAGATCTCATCGGCAGTTCTTTTGGTTGTTCTCAACGCAAACTGACTTGTTTGACGCATGACGCTCGTCTGGGAAAAAAGCGCAGGACGGAACTTAAAGCCTGAAACGGTCGTTGTTTTAGCGAATGACCGTCAGGTGAGACAATGGCTGAAAGCTTCAAATACGTGCTCCTCATAGCCCTTAGCGGGATTTTTTTCGGAAGCTCTTTTGCGCCAGTTTACGCGTTCCGGATGCCTCCTGTTGAAGAGAGCCAGGATGGGCTGCAACAGCGCGCTGTCTCTGCCTTTTCAGGAGACCAGCAACAGGGTGGCTCGCAAGACGGCTCTATGCTGTCGGCAAATGAAGTCAAACACATTCAATGGTGTGCAGCCCGCTACACGTTCTCTTATGACCCTGTCCTGGATGTTTACACGAACGAACGCGGCAAGTCCTTCAAGTGCATCTCTCCTCGGTAAATCCATAGGACCAGGCTGAAGGTCGGCAGACGTTTCTCCAGAGCTGACGCGCAATTCCCACATTTGGTGTTTCTTAGGTGCCCGCTCCACAGCAAGATGCGATGATCATGTTAAGCTTCATGTGGATCCACAAAATATGTACCCGTCACGTTGAAATCTCTCATGATAAACGGCCTATTAATCGGAATTTAATTGCTCCATTCCATAAATAAAATGTGGGCTTTACTCGGAGTAAGTTTTCAAGATAGGGCATTGTTCGGCGCATACTGAGCTGGTTTCATCATTGACATCCAGGGAATGGATGGTCGCTGCTTTTAAACTCGCATCAGAAGAAGCAGGCTTTAAGATTTTTTGATAAAGCCTAGACAAGTTTCACGTTTTTAGCGTTTGACCGAACCCGATCCAATCAACTTTCTTTCGATCCAAAGTGACGTGGGCGCGTTTTCGCTCAGGGCTTAGTCCACTGCATGACGACTTCCTGACAAAGTGGATTATCAAATGTCACGTTTTTCCGCATTCGGATCAGATTCCAAGGCAGTCCTTGAGGCAATTGGCCGTTCGCAAGCCATCATTGAGTTCGATCTGCACGGCAATATCCTGAGCGCAAATAAAAATTTCTGCCAAGCAGTTGGCTATGAAGAAAAAGAAATCATCGGCAAACATCACCGAATTTTCTGCGAAGCGGATTATGTGTCATCCAGCGAGTACAAAACGTTCTGGGCAAAGCTTGGAGAGGGCCATCCCAACCAGGGTCAGTTCAGACGACTGACGAAAAGCGGTCAGGAGATTTGGATCGAAGCCTCTTACAATCCCGTCCTGCGGCGCGGAAAGCCTTACAAGGTCATCAAGATCGCAACCAACATCACAGCCGCCAAGCAAAAGAGCGCTGAAGATGACGGTAAATTGCTAGCTCTCTCGCGCGCCCAGGCTGTCATTGAGTTTACGCCCGAGGGGCAGATCCTCAACGCGAACGAGAATTTCCTGTCTGTGCTTGGGTATTCCGCAGAAGAGATCATCGGCAAGCATCATTCCATGTTTTGTGAACCGGCCTACGCGAAATCAGCAGAATATGCTGGCTTCTGGCAAAAGCTGAAGGCTGGTCAGTTTTTTACCGATCAGTTTCTACGCATCGGCAAAAACAATAAGCGCATTTATATACAAGCCTCATACAACCCTATCTTTGATGATAAGGGCCGGGTCTTTAAAGTCGTGAAATTCGCGCTTGATGTGACGGACCGAATGTTTGCGGTCGAGGAACTAGGCGCCGCGTTGAACAGGCTCTCACAGTGCAACATCCGCATTACTCTTGATCATCCTTTCGTTGGTGAATTCGAGCGTCTTCGTAGTGATTATAACCTGGCGATTGCAGAGTTTCAGAAAACACTCGTGAGCGTTCTCGGCCAAACGAGCGATTTGACGCGCAGCAGCGAAGACATGCGTGAAGCTTCGCTTCAGCTCTCCAATCGATCGCAACAGCAGGCGGCCGCGTTGGAGGAAACCTCTGCGGCACTCGATCAAATTACCGCCACTGTGCGATCGTCGACTGAAAACACGCAACAGACGCGCAAACTTGTGCAGACCGCTCGTGCCTCCACGACCACCTCGACCGAGGTCGTTGCAGAAACGGTCGATGCGATGCGGCAGATCGAAGCGGCATCGGCCGAGATCAACCAGATTATCGGCGTGATCGACGAAATCGCCTTCCAGACCAATTTGCTGGCGCTGAATGCCGGTGTAGAGGCGGCACGTGCTGGCGAGGCAGGTAAAGGCTTTGCTGTTGTGGCTCAGGAGGTTCGCGAACTTGCTCAGCGATCCGCAAAGGCAGCAAAAGAGATCAAGTCCTTGATCAACAACTCCAGCGACAAGGTGCTTGATGGCGTTCGACTTGTCGGACGAACCGGAGAGGCTTTGAAAGACATCCAGGAACTGGTCAAAGCAATCGATGCCAATGTCGACGCAATCGCGACGGCAGCGCAGGAGCAATCAACCGGGCTCCTGCAGATCAACAAGTCGGTCAACGAGCTCGATCGCATGACGCAGGAAAACGCGGCGATGAGCGACAGGACGACGGAAATCAGTAAAGCCTTGCAAGAGGGTGCCGACTCGTTGACCAGACTGGTCGATCTTTTCAAGCTCAATCGCCGCTCGGTCCAACGAGATGGCAGTTCATCTCCGCAAGGCCAACGGTCGACCACACGTCTCGATACCACCATCCGGGCTGCATGATATTGAGCATCGCTAGCGGCAACCGCGCGGGACTTCGGGCCGCGCGGTTGCCGCTGTGTGATTTTTCGCCAACGCTGTCTCCATACCCCTCAAATAGACACGCCTCTGTTAATGTGACCGCGAGCGAGATCGCGGCCGAGGTGGGTGTTACCGAACGAACGTTCTTTCGCCACTTCTCCGAAAAACGCGAAGTGCTGTTCGAGGGGCAGGTGGTGCTTTTGGAGGCGCTGACGAATTCAATCGCCGAAGCCCCAACAGAAATGTCACCGATCGATACGCTCTTCCGGGCCTTCCGCTCTGTTGCCGGCNCGTTCTTTCGCCACTTCTCCGAAAAACGCGAAGTGCTGTTCGAGGGGCAGGTGGTGCTTTTGGAGGCGCTGACGAATTCAATCGCCGAAGCCCCAACAGAAATGTCACCGATCGATACGCTCTTCCGGGCCTTCCGCTCTGTTGCCGGCCTGCTGGAAAGCAACCGCGCCTTCTCAACACCGCGCCAGCAGGTCATTTCAAAGACGCCGGCGCTTCAAGAGCACGAGCCCACCAAATTGGCTTTTATTGCCGATGAGTTGGCTAATAGGCTTAGAGCGCGTGGCGTCTCAGGTCTCGAAGCGGATCTGGCGGCCCGCGCCGGGATAGCCGCATTCGCTCATGCCACCATTTCGTGGATCGAGAACGACGAGTTGACCCTGATCGAGCGCATTAATCGCGCCGAGCAGGCGCTGCGGAGCCTCTTCTGGGATAGCTCCTTTCACGCCGCACCATTGATGCTTCCAGGTACGTTCGACCATCTTGGTCTTTTTGCCCATGTCCCTCGGCTGGCTCTGTGGAAAGAGACCCTCATAAAACGACTACCAGACGGTTGGAGTTGCTGAAATAGCCGCAAAGACTGGTTAACTTCCGGTAGCCCAACCGTGATTGTGGTGGATCTATCTCTGGGGAGATATGCCGTCCGGAAGTGAAGATTCCGGGCAAAACCGAAATTTGGTTTTCGCTCTGCCTTGGATAAGTTGGAACGTGGTCATATCAGCGATGATAATCGTCTGACGTTCGCTCACGCGTTTTGCAGGACCAGCTCCGGCATCGAGACAAGATTGATCGACCGTATATCTGTCTCCGTCTTTTGAGATGATGCGAGCGCGGCACGCTCTGCTGTGAGGATCGCTTATTCCCCTGCCATCGTAGGCCCGGATAGCAGCATTGGGGGCAGATCGACAATCGCTGCCGTCTTGTACATAGATCCCTTCTTTTAGAGGATAGACATAAGCCTTAGTCGTTTCCGCGTCAGCAGTTGCAAAGCAACCCGCCATAAACAGCATCATGATGGATTGGGCCATAGAAGAGCCCGTCAATGGCATCTTATGCATCGCGTTGATTCACCACTCTTTCGAAGTCCGTGATTGAATGAATTGCTATGCTAAATGTGCCGAGCCTCACATCAATTCTCCGCAGCGTGAGTTAAAAGAACACTCTTCGTAAGCGAAAGCAGGCTTGGGATCGGGGCATAGCTTACGTTGGACAAGCGAAGAACGCCATTGACCGTCGCAGCAGAAACGGTTTGACCATATGGACGACTGATCACATGCGGGGTCAACATTTTCAAGGTAAAGCTCGTATAATTGGTACGTATGGGAACGATGCCGTAGTTGGTTACCATCAGGTCCCATGGAGGAAGGAGCGCCAGACACTCCTGTGATGCCACCTCGAACTTCATGACCTCGCGGAGATGTTCAAACATCCCGCTTGCCTGCTCCAAGGTCCGTTGAATGATAATCTCCTCTCGGACTTGGCGAGCGATATCCCAGAAATGCTTCCCAGCAGACGCATCAAATTGTCCGAGTGCGAAGGTAATGAACAGTCCAAAATAATCCGGCACATGGACCAAACTTCTGTTATCGACCGGGCTTACGTAATTGACAGGTTCACTTTTCCATTGTGCAGAAAGAGTTGCTCCCGCCACAAGAAGGGCAGCCGTCAGTGCGCCATGGACTGTGGTGCCGTTAGCTTTGGCCCTTGCTGAGATTGCTGAAACGTCGCTAGGCTCAAGGGTCGCATGCTCGACAGAAAGTTCTGCCGCATGAGAAATACGCGAGTTCATGGCCGATTGAGCCTCTGTGACATCCTCATCACGAGACATGTAATCGTCATTTGGCGAAATGCCGACATATTCGTCGTGGGAATGAATAAATCCTGGCCTCGTCCTCGGTGTTTCCCCCGAAGCAGCTGTTAGCAGATCTTCAATCAGCATCGAAACGCCAAGACCGTCCAAGATGGTATGATCAACGGATACGATGACGTCGGTCTTGCCTTCATGAATGAAAACTGCCAACCGCCATAATCGATTTATATCAACGAACGGCGTCTCCAACTCATCCTTGATAAAGCTCGTGAGATCTGTGTCATCAGGCAATATCCTTGCCTCGATTTCGTTTGGCTCATTCGACAATCGAAAATAGGGACGCCTCGATCCCTCTTTCTGAATTTCTGTCCGGAGAGCCGGGTTAGTCTTCGTGACCTCCCTGATCGCCGTGGCCCAACGAGACTTCGGAACCTCGCCATCCAGTTGGGCAGCCACAACGACAGTGTGTGAGCGCGCTGCCTTCGAGAGATGAAAGAATTCTTCTAAGCCCCCGAGCGGGCGAAGGACTGCGTTATTATTCTGCATATCGGATCCGCTTCCCGTGACATGTGCTGGAAAGAAGTGAAAGTCTTCAGCCTCTCAAGTTGCGAACTTGTTACGTCAGGGTATGCATTGCGTTGCAGTCGTAATGGCAGCTACTTTTCCGACTCCTTTTCAAGATGCAAAGACGCTTTTGGCGGCAATACAATCTTTGTGGCACTAGCTCGCCAGGGGCTGTAAAGCAGCAAGCCCAAGAACAAACAGGCGACTCCAGCGCTCGTCACAGAACTTTCTGCCCCTGAATTGTTTCAAGCAAGATGTCGGTCAATCGAGAGACTGCTACCGGCGGCTCTGCCTCTGCATGATGAAGCGCCAGCGGAACGGTCGGCAATTCCGGCAGACCGCTGGAACGCGTGTCGATCACCGCAAGATTGGCGGGCATTGAGAAGACGGTGCGAGCTGTAATCCCCAGTTTGCCTTCCGCTGCGGCCCAAAGTCCTGCGAGACTGGGGCTCGTAAAAACCAGTCTCCATGGCAGCCCTGCCCGATCAAGGGCTGACACCGCCGCCGAGCGGAAGGCACAAGGGGGCTCAAACGCGGCAAGCGGGATTGGCTCGCCCCTCAGGCTCTCAAGGCCCTTCCAGCCTGCTGGACCGATCCAGCGTATGGGATATTCACCGATCGTGCGGGAATATGGTGTCCCCGCTGCGGCCCCCCAGACAAGCGCGATGTCAAGTTCGCCTTTGATCGTTTTCTCGATCATCGGAACGCTTCGATCAACCTGAACCTCGACCCGCACTTTCGGATGTGCCCTTGAAAACTTGTTCAAGACCGCCGGCAACCAATTTTCCGCAAAATCTTGTGGCAATCCAAGCCGCACCCAACCCTCCACATCCGCGATACGAATACGGTCGATGGCCTCATCGTTTAGTTCGAGAATGCGTTTGGCATAGCTCAGCATGCTTTCGCCGGCCGTCGTCAAAGCAAGCCCCCTTCCTGACTTCCGCAACAAGGGCTGCCCGACCTGCTCCTCCAGCTTTTTCAGCTGCGTGCTCACCGCCGATTGCGAGCGCCCCAACCGTTCAGAGGCCCGGGCAAAACTGCCGAGCTCGAACCCGGTCACAAAGGTGCGCAGAACATCCATATCCAGATTTGTTTTGCTTGTCATAGTTCGAAATTTCCAAAGTGAAAGTTTTAAAGTTTCAATTTTTCGAAAGTAATTTGGCTTGGTAGAAAAGGATCGTCAAGAGCAACAAAGCTTTCACCCTCACCAACAAGAGGTGGTGCGACGCGAAAGCCAACTTGGAGCATAACAATGCCGCTCATTCGAATTTCGCTGATCAAAGGAAAATCACGGGAGCATATCCGTGCGATCGTCGATGGCATCCATGCAGGCTTGATGGAAGCTTATGGCGCGCCAGCCGATGACAAGTTTCATCTGATCCATCAGCATGAGCGCGAGGACTTCATCTATAATGAAAACTACCTTGGCGTGAGACGAACCGACGATCTCGTCATAATTCACATCGTCGCCGGAAATTGGCGCGATACGACAAAGAAGAAGGCCCTCTACAAGGCGATCACAGAACGGCTTGTCGCCAATCCGGCTCTTCGCCCTGAAGACGTTCTCGTCGTTCTGTCGTCCAACGCTCGCGATGAGTGGAGTTTTGGAAACGGCCTTGCCTCCTATGAAAAGAACAACGCCGGGCAATAGGGCTTCGCGCTGAGGAGAGAACGGTTGACGCCTCGTCCAGGGTCGAGGTCGCCCCCAGAAATGACGGGAGGCGCTGCAGCAGTTTGCAGCAGCGAGCATATTTTTTCGTAGGAGACGTCCATGTCAGAGATTAGACACACCCTCATCCCCGAGCATGCAGATATCCGTGGTTGAGGTGCCAGCCTGCTTCATTTCAGGCGTGGCAGACTGGGGTGCCTATCGCAAACCCGGCGCGCTGGAGCGGATGCGCATCTCCGTGTGCGAAAACCTAGAAAACGTCCATTTCGTCGAAGGCGCCGGTCACTGGGTTCAGCAGGAGCAATCCGACCGTTTCGCCAAGACGGTTCTGAGCTTCCTTCGATCAACGGACAGTCATCAATAACGCTCCGACCAGAACGCTCGGTCTCACATTCTCCAAAGGAGATAGGCAATGCTTGCAATGCAATATAGCTTCACGCTACCGGCCGATTACGACATGGATATCGTTAGACGCCGAATTGCCGAAAAGGGCAGCTTTACAGACGGCTTCGGGCACCTTGCACTAAAAGCCTATTTGATAGCTGAAAGGAATGATCCGGAAGTCGCAGCGCAGGACAACCTTTACGCGCCATTTTACGTTTGGGAAAATTCACTTGGGTTGAACAACTTTGTGTGCGGACCAGGCTTTGCAAGCGTTTCTAGCGCCTTCGGCCGACCGCAGGTCGCCACTTGGGTCCCCTTGGCATCAGAAATCTCGAGAGATCTTACCAAGGCCCGTTTTGCTAGCCGTGAAGTCTTGAAGATTGGGCCTGGTACTGACCTCTCTGCATTCCGCAAGCGATTGACAAAGCTTGCAAGAGATGAGGTTGAAGACGGTGTTACGCTTTCTTCAGTCGTTGCCTTTGATCCAACTTGCTGGAGTGCCGTTCATTTCCGTCTCCTGGCGCCCACCCCCAACGTAAAGATGGCCAATATGTTGTTCTATCGGGTCCAACACGTCTCGGTCTCTGATTCAACGCGCTACAGGTGACCGCTTTAATCGATGCGAGGCGGGTTCGCGAAGCGTCTTCCAGAAGAGCTCTACTACCCCGCAGTTTCAGTTCACCAATCTCAACCTCATTCACATCAAAAGCATTCCCAAATGGGCTTTCAGAGAACTGCCTCAAAAGGCGCAATTGGGACCAAAGGACGCAGCATGACGTGGGTCTGGATGGCTGACATTTGTAGCAAGACTTTCCTATACCCCAGATCCTCCCGTGACGCGCCGCTATGCCGATCTATTGGCGGCCGACGATCAGGAAGTCCGGCTCGATGCCTGCGTCCGGTTTATCGAAACACAGTGGTAGCATGAAGTACTCGTGCGGTATGCGCGGGCTCACCATTACGGCTTATTTATTCGCGGAAAAGAAAGTGTCCCGCTAGCTGTAATTGGACTTTTCGAGGAAGGCGAAGCGGTTTGCGTTCTTTCGGGCCGGAGGGCAACGGACGCGCTTCTTCTTTTTCTGATTTCAATGACGAAAGGCTTCTTTTGTGGGCGCATAAATCAAGGTCTCGATCAACGTAATTTTGGTTTTAGGAGAAAACGCATTCGACTTGGCCGAGTGGGCCGAAGTCAGCGGCAAGATGTTGCCCAGGCAAGACCTGAAGGATTGTGGTGCAAGAGCCTGTCGCCACGACATCATTTGCCTCCAGTCGTTTTCCGGTCGCCCGGAGCTCTTTTGCCAACCAGACGAGTGCCGACAAAGGGTTCCCCATCACGGAGCTGGAGTTTCCGGAAACGACGGTCCTTTTGAAAAGAAAGGCGGTGAGGTCAATATCAGTGAGATCGTCGGCAGCCGCATAATATTCACCGCAAATGGTAGCGACATGCAGACCGAAATCAGCGATCGCTGCATGATCGCCAGAATAGATATGTCTGCTCCGCCGACCGATAATTCCAATTGCCGGGCGACAGCCAAGGATTGACGCAGCCGCACTCTCGAGCGTGATCGGCTCTCCCTCGTCAGGAAAGGGCCTCAGCATCGTGAAAACAAATTCGCACTGTGCGCCGATCGCTCCTGCAGGAAGTCGGAACTGCTGCACTCCCGCCAAAAGCGCGAAGGCCGGGATTTCCGAGTAGATCGGCTTGTCGAGGCCGAGCGTACGGCGGGAAGCCTCGCTTGTTCCGACGAGTGCATAGCCCTTGCGTTCGAAGCCGAGTGCGTCCTGCGCTGTCGACTGGATATAATAAGCTTCTTCCTCAGATGTGATCAGGTTTAACGGCAGATCACAAAGATCGCCCCGTCGCCGGCTCTTTGCCAGCATGTCGGCGGTCGCGTCATTGAGCTGAAAATACATCTTCGCGCTCCATTTATCCAAGAGATGACATCGCTAACCTGCAAAATGATCGTGATCGCGTAGCGTTTCCATGTGTCGCCGCCGATGAAGAAATCAAAATCTCATAGGAAAATTGAGCGGGTGGTCATCGCCGCAGTTGGCCAAGAAAACGAGAATATGCAGATGGTGATACTGGGCGCGCAGCGATAAGCCAGCTCTGGTCGCTCTTATAGAAAGGCTCACGCAAAGCATCGAACGAGCGGCTCTAAACTCCGCCCGAATTGTTGCTTAAGATAGCATCTCCGCGTTCCGAAGTCGATCGACATCAGAGGATCCCGCTTCTTGCAGGTTGTCAAACAGCTTGACAGGTTGCAGCATGATGTCTGCCAGTGCGCTTTCTCCGACCTTAAAAGCCCGCTGATATTCGGGATCGCCGATCATGGCTTTGAATGCGGATCTCTCTGGATATTCAACCAAAAGCACAGCATCCCAACCATCCTTCTCGCCTAGCGTCAACAGGGCCAAAGCGTCACCGCCCAACAGGATCTTCGCCCCAAACCTTGCTAGAATAGGCTTGGCCAGATCGAGATAGTCAAAATACCGCGCCCGGCCACCGTCGGGCTGGAAACGAAGAAGATTGACCATTATGATCGGCGACGTGTCCTTATCGCTCAAAAAAGCGTCGAGGGCGACAGGTGATAATGAAACCATGCGTTCTTCCTTCCATTCGTACCAATGATGCAGGTGCCCTCTTCATAGACCGCACGAGTGTCAGAAAACGGCAGGAGGGGCATCAGAGGCCGCGGGGGTACAATGGGAAAAGCCTAGCGCCAACGATCGCTGGGACGGCAGCTCAGCCGCTTTGAAAGCGGAATGAGCACGTCGCGCACCTGTCTCGATGCAAGATGAGCAACTAGTTCTTGCGACCCAACTTGTCGTGCGCGGCAAAGACGGTGCTGGCATCGCTGACGATTGTCACATGTGCATAGGCCGCCTGGCCGGCAGCCATTGGATCCGCCCTTAAGATAGCGTCTACAATCTCGTCGTGCTCCTCATAGGATCTGGCGAGGCGCGTCGGTAGCCTGAACTGAGCGCGTCTAAAAGGAGCAAGCCGCGCTCTCGTTTGCGTTACCATGTCGAAGATGTGATCGTTGCGAGCACCCCGGTAGATGCGGGTGTGGAAAACGGTGTTATAGGCGGCGTAATCTTCAGCCGCTCCGGACCGAACAAGGGCAAGCGAATCGTAATGTTCCCGCTGCAGCAGCTGCCGCTCGGCGATCGTCATGCGCTCGGCGGAAAGTCTGGCGCACATAGCCTCCAACTCGGCCATTGCCTCAAACATTGAGTGTAAGTGCAATTCGCTGACATTTGTGACGACCGCGCTTCGGTTAGGTTCACGCTCGACCAGCCCCATCGCGCACAACTCACGTAGGGCTTCTCGCACAGGCGTGCGCGAGACTGCAAACTTTGCTGCCAGGGAAATTTCATCCAGCTTTTCGCCTGGGACCATAGCGCCGGTGATGATCATGTCGGCCACGGCCCGGACCATCTGCTCTACAGTGGTTCCTGGTCGTAAAACCTGCTTTTGGCCCGACTGCTTCACTTCTGCCCAACGCTATTTTCTGGATTCTTCTCTACAAATGCCTTTCCCACGTTTTGAAGTCAAACCCGGTTGTACGCCACTTCCAAAAGCACAATCCAAGCGCAGCGACCGCACACAGGAAGCTGCACAAAATTTCATCGCACTGCTTTAAAACTGTATGCAGTTTTGAAGGTAAGCATATTCCATTTTGGAAAGAGACGTAAATTCAACCGTTTGCGGTCTGGCATGCACATTGCTTTAACATTTGCGTAACCCATTCGAGCACGGCCTTGCGCCGCTAGGAGCAATCCGATGACCAAACTCCTTCCAATGAACCGCCGCCATTTTTTACAAGCGTCTGCTGCCGGTGCAATGACCACGCTGGCCTCTGGTCTTCTGGTTTCCCCTGCTGCGGCTGAGACGGCGATTACCGTTGGCTTCATTTATGTGGGGCCAAAGGATGACTATGGCTACAACCAGGCACATGCCGAAGGCGCTGCCGTGGTAAAGGCAATGCCGGGCGTCACGGTCGTAGAAGAAGAAAATGTCCCCGAAACGGTCGACGTCCAGAAAACCATGGAGTCGATGATCAACCTCGACGGCGCGACGCTGCTCTTCCCAACCTCGTTTGGCTATTTCGATCCGCATATGCTCGCGATGGCGGCCAAATATCCGAAGATCGAGTTTCGTCACTGCGGCGGCCTGTGGACGCAAGGCAAGCACCCGATGAATACCGGCTCGTATTTCGGCTATATTCATCAGGGTCAGTTCTTGAACGGCATCACGGCCGGATATGCTTCCAAGACCAAGAAGATCGGTTTCGTCGCCGCGAAGCCCATCCCGCAGGTCCTGCAGAACATCAATGCCTTCCTGCTTGGTGCGCGCTCGGTCGATCCGGCGATTACCTGCCAGGTCATCTTTACCGGTGAATGGTCCCTTGCCGTCAAGGAAGCTGAAGCGACGAACGCGCTTATTGACCAGGGCGCCGATGTCATCACGTGCCATGTGGACAGTCCAAAGGTCGTCGCTGAGACCGCTTCCGGACGCGGTGCCTATGTCTGCGGCTATCACGCCAACCAGAGCGCCCTTGCGAAAGATAAGTATTTGACGGGTGCCGAGTGGGCTTGGGGCAATGTTTACACGAACTTCGTGAAGGCTGCTCAGAACGGCGAAAAGCTCGGCAACTTCGTCCGCGGTGGCTTGAAGGACGGCTTCGTCAAGATGAGCCCTCTTGGACCGGCCGTGTCGGAACAATCACGAGCAAAATTCGATGCCACGCTCGCCGAAGCCATGGCAGGAAAACTTTCCGTCTTCAAGGGGCCGCTCAAAGACAACAAGGGCAACACGGTCATTCCGGAAGGCAAAGCCTATCCGGAAGACGCGATCGACCTTGAGAGCATGGCCTATCTGGTTGAGGGAGTGGTCGGATCGACCTCCTAAAGATAACATAAGGGAGAAGAGGTCATGACGATCGAAGCAAATAGCCGCGAAGTTTCCGTGGCCGTAAAAGGCAACCCCTCATTGAGGCCGTTGCTGGAATGGATGGCGAGACGGTCCGAGCCTGTCGTCATCATCCTCGTTTCCGTTTTGATTGGCCTTTCTCTCTTCTCCTTATTTATCCTGACACTCGGCAAGTCACCACTCACCCTCTTTCAGTTGATGTATACCGGCGGCTTTGGCAGCTGGTTTTCAATTCAGAACAGTCTGTCGCGCGCAGCACCGCTGTTGCTGACGGGGCTTTGCGTCGCGCTCCCTGCGCGTCTTGGACTGGTCATTATTGGCGGAGAAGGTGCGGTGGTGCTCGGCGGCACCGCTGCAGCAGCGGCGGCAATGCCCTTCGTCAATGTTGTTTCGCCCTATGCCGTGCTCGCGGTGATGGCGCTTGCTTCCATCCTGGTCGGCGCCATATGGATCGGCTTTGCCGGATTTCTGCGCCAGTACCGAGGCGTCAACGAGACAATCTCGTCTCTTCTTCTTGCCTATATCGCCATCGCGCTCATGAACCAGTTCGTTGAGGGCGTGCTGCGCGACCCCGCAAGTCTTAACAAGCCCTCGACCCGGCCGCTACCGGCTGACTATATGATGGGCAACATCCCTGGCATGGACGTCCACTGGGGCTTGGTCATCGGGCTCATTGCCTGCATCCTGTCGTGGATACTCATCGAAATGACAAGCTACGGGTTTGCTGCCCGCGTGGCTGGGGGAAATATCCGGGCGGCGCAAATCCAAGGGCTGCCGGTCGGCAAACTGATCGTTGGTTTCACGGCACTCGCCGGTAGTTTTGCAGGCCTTGCCGGCATGGTCGAAGTGTCCGCTGTTCAAGGCAGCGCGAACGCCTCGCTTGCCGCGGGCTACGGGTATACCGGGATCCTCGTTTCGTTTCTTGCTCGGCACAATCCGTTGGCAATCATTCCCGTGGCAATTCTGCTCGGTGGCATCGATGCGGCTGGCGGTCTTATCCAGCGTCGCATGGGACTTCCCGACGCGACTGTCCTGGTGCTTCAAGGTACGCTCTTCATCGTTATCCTGTTCTGCGAAACGCTCTACGGCCGCTTTAAAGTCTTCAACCCGGATCTGTGGAAAAGGAGCGCCTGATGGATAGTGGATTGGGCCTTTGGGGCGTGCCGCTTGCTATCTTTGCCGGTGCAATCCGCGTGTCGACGCCCTTCATTTTCGTTTCGCTCGGCGAAACGATTACCGAGCGCTCGGGCCGCATCAATCTCGGCCTTGAGGGCACCTTGGTCTTCGGCGCCATGACCGCCTATGCGACGGCGGTCATCACTGGTTCGCCGATGCTTGGTGTTCTTGCGGCGATGGCAACGGGCACGATCTTCGGGCTCGTTCACGGCTGGATCTGCAAATTTCCGAAGGTCAACGACATCGCAATCGGGATTGCAATGATGCAATTCGGGCTCGGCCTCGCGTTCTTCCTCGGGAAATCTTTCATTCAACCCGCGGCACCGAAACTGGCGTCCATTCCGCTGGGATCCTGGTCCAGCAGTCCGCAGGTGCAGGCAGCGCTGAATATCAACATCCTGTTCTTCATCGGTGCGGCATTGGCAGTCTTTCTTGCATGGGCGTTCCGAAACACGAAGGTCGGCCTTATCCTGCGCGTGGTCGGTGACAGCACGGACGCAGCGCGCGCTATGGGCATCAACCCCGACCTCGTACGTCTGCTTGCAACTGCGGTGGGCGGGGCGCTCGCGGCAATAGGCGGTGCCTATCTTTCCTTATATTATCCAGGCTCATGGAATGAGCGAATTTCTTCCGGACAAGGGTTGATGGCGGTTGCCCTGGTGATCTTCGCACGCTGGAATCCGATCGGTTGTTTTCTAGCGGCTCTTCTCTTCGGAGGCGCAGGAGCACTTGGACCGGCACTGCAATCTGTTGGTGTCACACAAGGTTATTATCTGTTCTACGCAGCTCCTTATGTGCTCACGCTGGCGATCTTGATCGCAACCTCCTCGCCCAACCGATCGCTCGCCGGTGCGCCCGGCACACTCTCACTCACGAAGTAAGGGAGACTTCACATGAACGGACTTGGCGGTCTCAACAAATCGGAGCATGGCGTTGGCATAGGCCTCGTTCAACTTCAGCTTCCTGTCACAGTCACAAAACAGGATCTTGCGAGACAGACACAGGTGATTGTGGATCTTGTCGGCAAGGCACGACGCAATCAGCCCGGCATGGATCTCGTCGTTTTTCCCGAATATGCCCTTCACGGTCTTTCCATGGATATCAATCCGGAGATCATGTGCTCGCTGGAAGGTCTAGAAGTCGCAGCCTTCAAAAAGGCCTGTAAGGACAACCGGATCTGGGGTTGTTTTTCGATCATGGAGGCCAATCCCGATGGCATGCCATATAATTCAGGTCTGATCATCGACGACCAGGGAGAACTGAAGCTCTATTACCGGAAGATGCACCCTTGGGTTCCGGTGGAGCCTTGGGAACCAGGCAATATCGGGATACCCGTCATCAACGGGCCCAAGGGTGCAAAGCTTGCGCTGATCATCTGCCACGACGGGATGTTTCCAGAAATGGCACGCGAATGCGCCTACAAGGGCGCAGAGATTATGATCCGCACCGCTGGATATACGGCGCCCATACGGGAAAGCTGGAAATTTACCAACCAATCCAACGCCTTTTGTAACCTGATGGTGACGGCCAGTGTGTGCATGTGCGGCACGGATGGGACCTTCGACAGCATGGGCGAAGGCATGATCTGCAATTTCGACGGTTCGATCATCGCCCATGGAACCTCAGGGCGTGTCAACGAGATCATCACGGCTGAAGTGCGCCCCGACTTGGTTCGCGAGGCTCGTATTGGCTGGGGCGTCGAAAACAACATCTACCAGTTCGGCCATCGCGGCTATGTCGCCGTCGAGGGCGGCGCGGGCGATGCTCCTTACACCTACATGCACGACCTGATTGCCGGCGAATACAAGCTTCCGTGGGAAGATCAAATCAAGGTCACCGACGGCACGTCCTGCGGGTTCGAGCGCCCGACCCGGCGGTACGGGCAAGTTTTGAAGCCTGCCGCGGAATAGGAGCAAACAAATGGATGCGATGACGAATACCAAAGGTCATTACGTGGATGCCGATCCCTATTCCTGGCCCTATAACGGCGATCTACGCCCAGAGAACACAGCACTCATCATCATCGATATGCAGACGGACTTCTGTGGTAAGGGCGGATATGTCGATCACATGGGCTACGACCTCTCGCTCGTTCAGGCTCCGATAGAACCGATCAAGGCGCTCTTGGCCACCATGCGTGCCAAGGGCTACCACATCATTCATACGCGCGAAGGGCATCGTCCCGATTTGGCCGATCTGCCCGCGAATAAACGTTGGCGCTCACAGCGTATCGGTGCGGGCATCGGCGATCCCGGCCCCTGCGGGCGCATTCTCACCCGTGGAGAACCGGGATGGGATATCATTCCAGATCTTTACCCGATCGAGGGGGAAACGATCATCGATAAGCCTGGCAAGGGATCGTTCTGTGCGACCGATCTCGAGCTTATCCTTCATCAAAAGCGGATCGAAAACCTTATCTTGACGGGCATAACCACCGATGTATGCGTGTCCACGACCATGCGCGAGGCGAATGACCGCGGATTTGAATGCCTTCTTCTTGAAGATTGCTGTGGGGCGACGGACTACGGCAACCATCTGGCAGCGATAAAAATGGTGAAGATGCAGGGCGGCGTGTTCGGCGCGGTTTCGAACTCAAAGACAGTCGCGAGCCAATTGCCATGAAGCGATCTGCTGTGAATGTCATCCGCGATACGCCGCTTCCCCAGGCTGGTAAGGCCGTTGGTATCGAAACGCACGGAATGACGATGCAGTTTGGCTCATTCACGGCACTCGATGATGTCTCCATTGAGGTGGCGGCTGGTTCGTTTCATGCGCTGCTTGGCGAAAACGGTGCTGGAAAGTCGACGCTCGTCAAATGCATCATGGGCTTTTATCAGCCAACATCCGGTTCGCTTTCGGTGGATGGCAAGGAAGTTGTCATCGGCTCGCCGCGCGATGCTGCTCTTTATGGACTAGGCATGGTCTATCAGCATTTTACGCTGGTCCCGTCGCTGACCGGCGCCGAAAATCTTGTCATCAGCCGGACGGATGTTCCGACGGTCATCGACTGGACGAAAGAGCGCAAGGATCTCGCCTCGTTCATGGAAAGAATGCCATTCAAGATTCCGCTCGATCGGCCGGTGTCCGAACTTGCCGCCGGCGAAAAGCAGAAGCTCGAAATTCTCAAGCAGCTCTATCTCGGCAGATCTTTTCTTGTGCTTGACGAGCCGACCTCAGTTCTGACGCCTGCAGAAGCCGATGAGATGTTGGGTTTAGTCCGCGGCATGACAAACGCCGGGCAACTGACGGTCCTTATGATCAGCCACAAATTTCCCGAGGTGACGAAATTCGCCGATACCGTCTCCATTCTTCGACGTGGAAAGCTGGTTGGCAAAGGTAAGGTCAGCGAGCTTTCAACCGCGGACATGGCCTCCTTTATGATTGGCGACGTGAAGCTTGCGGAAATCGATAGCCGCAAGGCGGTGCCGCAGGAAAAGCGCCGTGTCCTCGAGGTGCGAGGAGTAAAAGCTGCCGATCGCTCCGGATTAAGAACAATCGAGATCGAAAATCTTGCGGTCCATGCTGGTGAGATCGTGGGAATTGCCGGTATCTCGGGAAATGGCCAGAAAGAACTTGCCGAGATTTTGGCTGGCCAAAGACCGACGAAAGCCGGACATGTGCTTGTAAACGACGTGCCCTACGGCGCCACGCGTCAAGAAACACGCCGGAACCATGTTCGTTTCATTCCGGAAGAACCGCTTCATAACGCATGTGCGCCGAATATGACGGTGAGCGAAAATCTTGCCTTTCGGACTTTCGATCTGAACGCGGACGGCAAGGATGCGATTTGGCTGTCGAAGTCCCGAATGAAATCGCGAGCAAGCGCATTGATTTCCGACTTCAAGGTCAAAACAGCCTCTTCCTCCTCGCCGATCGCCGCCCTGTCGGGAGGCAATGTCCAGCGTGCCGTTCTGGCCCGCGAACTCACTGGTGAAGTTGATCTTCTAATCGTGTCCAATCCGTGCTTCGGCCTCGATTTTTCGGCCGTCGCAGAGATCCGCGCCCGGATTATGAGGGCACGCAACGCTGGCACGGCGGTGCTGCTTATTTCGGAAGATCTCGACGAGCTTTTGGAAATGTCTGATCGCATTATGGTGATCTCGGAAGGCAAACTTGTCTATGAGACCCCGGCGCGCGGCGCCGACATAGGCGTCATTGGATCTCATATGGCCGGACATCATTGATGGAAACGAGTGTCATTAACATCAATGCAGCCCCCTTCCCTTTCGCGGCAAAGGCGGAGGCGCTCGCTCTGATCGTTATCGATATGCAACGCGACTTTGCCGAGCCAGGAGGATTTGGGGCCAGTCTTGGCAACGATGTGAGCCGCATCGGCAGGATTGTGCCCGACGTCAAGCGTTTGATAGAAGGTTTTCGTGCAGCTGGACTTCCTGTGATCCACACGATGGAATGTCATCGGCCCGATCTGTCCGATTTGCCCTTAGCCAAGCGCGATCGAGGAAACCCAAGATTGAGGATCGGCGATGAAGGTCCTATGGGCCGTATTCTCATTGCGGGTGAGCCGGGCACAGCGATCCTTCCTGAATTGTCACCGACCCCGGGCGAGGTCGTGATCGAAAAGCCGGGCAAAGGCGCCTTCTACGCCACAGAGCTCGACAGGATCCTCCAAGCCCGCGGCATAAGGCAACTCGTCTTTGCCGGTGTTACCACGGAAGTTTGCGTTCAAACGACGATGAGAGAAGCGAACGACCGCGGCTATGAGTGCTTGCTCGCGGAGGAGGCGACAGAAAGCTATTTTCCGGAATTCAAAGCCGCGACGATTGCCATGATCCGCGCGCAGGGCGGGATTGTCGGCTGGACGGCCCGTCTCGACGATATACTGAAAGGAATTTCCCTTGCCTGAAACGACTTATCACTCGCTTCTCGCAGATGGCTGGAAGACACTTGAATTTACGGCCTTTCGGGGAAACGTGACGATCCATTGGATCCGTCAGTTCTTAGATGATCAACCGGGTGTCGCCCTTTTGAAATACGAGCCTGGCGCGTCTGTCCCGCGCCACCGTCACGAAGGCTTGGAAACGATACTCGTTCTGGATGGGGTTCAGTCTGACGAAAGCGGTGATTATCCCCGCGGCAGTTATGTCGTCAACGCGCCAGGCACCGAACATTCTGTATGGAGCAAGACGGGATGCGTTGTGTTGATCCAATGGGACCGCCCGGTCACTATCCTTGAGTGATAAGCCATAATCGCATGTCGCAGATGCCTTAGCCGGCGGCACGATAGACGTCGAGGCCCTGTGCTCAGCACGACAGCACGCGTGTCCCCTTGCCGCGTACCTTCTCCCCTGTCGGCCTGATGCCATATAACGAGAGCAGGCTAAACAACCTGTTCACAACAATCTGCCAGAGCTGCGCTTTTGCGCGAGACCTAAACGAAGTTTCGCGCGTGGAGGCAAATGCAACCTGTCTTTTGGGAGCGGCTGTCTTAGATAAGGTGCAGGCGCCCTGCCGATGAAAAGGAGTCTGGATCGGCAAAAGAGCTGTCTTCCGGGCAATCCAACTTTGGTTCGGTCGCTTGAACATGGCAACGCCCATCGGTTCAAACCGAGATGAGCGTTTACGGAAGCGATGAATGGACTATCAGGTAATCACCTTTGGCTTGTCGGACTATGTTTCCCAGGAGATCATCGGTGCCGCCACCCAACTCGGCGTCATGTTGTCGCCACCCCACGATATCGAAAGCTTTCGCGATGTGATTGCCGGTGCGGGTCCAATCCTTGGGACCATCATCGATATCAGAAGCAATCCCAGTATGATGCTTGATGCTATCGAGGCCTTTGGAGCTTTGGGAATACCGACTGTCATCGCCCTACATCGTAGCTATGAACGTCGCGGCACCGAAGCTTACATTCTTTCGCAAGATCCAGCAGAGTTGAAGACGATTTTTCAAGTCTTCTGGAATGAGGATCGAGGGATCGTTCATTAGAAACACACACGTGAAGCGAGCTCTGGATTGACGCTTACAGCTCGCTGAAACTTATGGACGGGCAACACAAACGCTTCACAGGGCACGCTCAATGTGTTTCTAGCGATACCGCATGAATCACAAAGGGATGCCTATGAAAATTCTGAAGTTCTTGTTCATCATCGCGATCGCGGTTGTCGCGACCTGTGGTTTTCGCTGGTATCGTTACGTGACCAATACGCAGAGCCCATATGATGAAGTCGGCATCGAATTGAACAGCCGCATGCCAACACCGATACGCAAGTGGGGCTGCAGCCAGTTGCAAAGCACGTTTGGTCAAATGTTGCCGCCCTATGGCTGTCAGGCAGGAGCGGACAATCGTTCTTGGCTTTAACGCAAAGTCGGGTCTTTGCTCGGCCGGCGCCTAAGTCTTTCATGCGGCGACAAGCGATTTCCCCACGCCGCCTGCTCACGTAGGGTCTCAGACCCGTGGGTTCTTCTTTATAACCGGAGAAAGCTCGCAGAGACGGTCTGCGAGCCAATATCAGTTAAATCCCAAGGCGTCGCTTTTCAGCCTTTTAGGGGATTAGGCGTTCGGTTTCCCGTTTTGGCGGCATTGGTACCGCCGATCCAGAACGCTCCGGCTTCAGCGAAACGACAGGTCCTATCCTAATTTTTTGATGGTGCAGTACAGGATGTTCCTGTTGCTCCCGAACCAGACCGTCGTTTCGACCTTTTGCCCTGCTGAAGCGCTGTCAGCCAGGCGCAACATGTCGGCTTCCGAACGCTGCAGGAGCTCCCAATTCATATATGACTCCATGTACCCATCGTCGACCATTTCGTCTGAGAAGTTGGCGAAGAGGAAGACGCCGCCGGGCTTCAGCATATCAAGGCAGATTTCAGTGAGGCGAACAGCGACCTTGTCACTCAGATAATCGTAGAGGCCCGCAGCATAGACGAGATCAAACGTTCCGAGCTCATATCGATGCGCCAGCAGGCCCCGCACTGAACCGTCGATTGCCTCGACCGAGGTATCGCGAAATTGAGAGGTGATCGAGCCGAGGCTTTGGGGGTCTTGATCCAGAGCGACCCATCTTTTCAGTCGGCCCTCGGCAAGTGCTTGCGATTTTTCGGCCTCTCTTAGATGACCCGCTGCGATTGCAAGGACTTCGGTTTCCGTTCCTTTCATCTCTGCTACCTTATCGACGTATGTCGTCAGAATGTCCCGTCTCTCGCGCACCGCGACGGGACCGGGTGCATTGATCGTATGCTCAAAGATGGAAAGCCCAAGTTGCGTCGAGCTGGCGACTTGGGCTGCAACGGCAGGATGTCCGTATATGAAGTCGATCAAGCTGGCATCGCCAGAATAGCCTCTCGGCTTTTCAAAGGACCAACGCGTGAATGGGCATTGCTGAAGGATTTGCGCTGAAGAGTGCGCTTGGATGATCGGGATGAGCTTGCGCCAGACAAGCGGACCAAACTTGTGCCTTATCTGATGAAGTTGCGATATAAGCCATTCAACCACTTCAGGCTTATCTTTACCTGTTTCTAAGCGTTGCATGGCAATATTGATGACGATGACGAACTCTGCTTCGGCAGTTGGGAGATGGTCGTCGTTGTCTTGATCTGAGGAAAATAACTCTTCGTTGACGGACTGCGGCATAATCAAACTATAACCGTCGGGAGAGAACTGGGGGCGGGCCACGGATACCTCATTGGTTGTAAAAGATTTTAAACATTTATTAAAATCTTTTCGAATCCAATTAACGTCAAGCGCCACCGATTAAAAAATTTCAACGTGAGATTTATAAAATATTAGTAACATCTACAGAAACAAACGAGAGGTTCACGCCCGCTTTGGCGTTACTGGTTGAACAGTGGCCGGTACCGCGATATCTCCCTGGTTCTGGCGGTCTGCGCAGTGCGATTGCTACAATAAGTTGGGTGACAGGGGCATGATGCGCATGTTAGCCGAGACTACAGTCGCTAGCATGACGCTGACTCCAGAGCAGTTGCGTAGTCTCTACAAGCAAGAAAGCGAAGAAGGCCGCAAAAGCGCGACCCGGAGCGGTCTGCGTACTGCTGTGGCGGTATATCTTGCCTATTCTGTCACGGACTATCTCTTTATCGGCGATGTCGCCAAATATACCGTCGCTGGTCGTTTCATCGTTGGCATCCTCGCGCTCCTCTTGCAGGAAGTATTGCTTTATCGCAGGGCCAAGGCTGATGTCGTTGATATAGCTGCTGCAGCATCCGTCTTGGCGGCATATGTGGTCTGGCTCGTCACCGGCCAAATGACCGTCTATCGAGATGCTTTTTCCTACTACATGGTTTTTGGCGCCATCTTCATGATGAGCGTCAATTTGTTCTTCAGCTTTCGATTTCCCGTTGCCGTCGTCGCATCGGCAACGAACATGCTGATCTTCATCGGCGCGCTTTCCCTCTTCGTGCCGATGTTGCCCCTGCACAAGCTGATTTTCGGAGCCTTTTGCATCTCCTGCTTCATTTTCACTGCCTATGTGAACCTGCAGCTGAACAGGGAGCGCTATAAGGTCTTTCTCAATGCCCTTGAAGCGAACATGCAGCAGGCTGCCGCAGAAGAAAGAGGCAAGGCTCTCTTACTTCTTTCCAACACGGACTCGCTCACTGGCCTCGAAAATCGGCGGGCAATAGACGAGCGCCTGCGTGACCATTGGAACCGCTGGCAAGATCATGACGTGCCCTTTGCCGTCCTGCTCATCGATGTGGACCATTTTAAGCATTATAACGACTGTTATGGCCATCAGGAGGGCGATCAAAGCCTGATCGCCGTCGCCCAACGTCTTCAAGATGTTGTCCGGGCCTTCGATGCTGTGATCGGCCGCTATGGCGGAGAAGAATTTATCGTCCTCATGCGAATGAGAAACCCGCAGGGCATGTCTGAGATTGCAAGGGCGATCTGCGCGGCGGTCCGCGAGCTTGCTTGGCCCCATGAGCACAGGCGAGATGGTACGAGCGTTCTGACCGTCAGTGTCGGCGTGTCTTACACGCGAGATGGGATCCGGCAGGTCGATAAGGTCGTTCACGAAGCCGATCGCGCGCTTTATGCCGCCAAGGCAGCTGGTCGCGATACATTTGTTGTCTACAATCCGGACGAACTCGTAGAGCGGGACGAGAGCGAAGATATTGCCGCCACACTCAAGATCGCGCTTGAACGTCAACTTGTCTCTCTTGTCTACCAGCCGATCCGAAACGTCCAGACTGGTAATACCGATGCTGTCGAAGCTCTCATGCGTCTGAAGATGTTGGACGGCACCTTAGTTCCCCCCGACACGTTCATACCCATCGCGGAAAGAACCGGGATGATCGTGCAACTCGGCCGCTGGGCAGTGCGGACCGTTTGCCGTGACCTCCTGGCAACCGGTATGGTGGAGGTGGTGAGCGTCAACGTATCTCCGATCGAGTTCAAGATGCCTGGCTTTGCCAGCTATGTTGCGGCAACGCTGGCGGAGTTTCACCTCGTCGGCTCGCGCCTCGCGTTTGAAATCACCGAGGGCGTCGAACTTGAGATCGATCAGGATGTGGTTCGCTGCATCAGCGATTTGAAACGATTGGGCGCTCAGGTCTGGCTCGATGACTTCGGGACCGGCTTTGCCGGATTATCCTGGCTTCGCCTGATTGAGTTCGACACGGTCAAGATCGATCGCTCCTTCCTCCACGACGCGCAGACGGAAAGGGGTCGAAGGCTTTTGCTCGACATCATCAGCCTCCTGCGTAATCGTGGGGCGCGGATACTCGTCGAGGGAGTCGAGACGAACGAGCATCAAAAGCTGATGCAGCAATACGGTATCCACCAAATCCAAGGATACTATGTCGGAAGACCCTCACCCGCGGCCCACCTTGTGCGGAACGTCCTATAAGAAGTGTCAGATTCGACGGAAAATTTCGAAGAGCAAGGACTGCCAAGGCGAGCTATTCTTATGAACCTTCAAGCGGAATGGTGAAGCATCCTCCGAGCATAATTTCAGCAAAGCGCGTTAGTTGCCTGCTCAAGATAACCGCGCACGACGCTAAACCTTCTCTCATGAGCAAGATAATTAGAAAATAAAATCTACTGATTTAGTAGTTTTACTGCCAGTCTTTCAACAAGCGTCGCCAAGGTGGCTGACGGCAAAGGTTGAGGGACAAGTCATGCAATTCAAAACCCTGATGGTGACTCTCGGGTTGGCTCTTTCCACAGTGTCTGCGGTTCAGGCTGCTGACGAAAAGAAGGTCGTCATTGCCTATCAAACAGGTGCGGTGCCGTATCTCGTTGGAATTGCCAACGGCGAGCTCGCAAAGCAGACCGGCTGGAACATTGAGTTCAAGCGCTTCAACTCCGGCGCCGATATCTTCGCGGCAATCGCTTCCGGCGATGTTCAGCTGGGCGATGTAGGCTCAAGCCCTTATGCTGCCTCGGCGAGTAAGGACCTCGACGTCAAGGGAATCTACATCACGGCTGGGGCGGGCGATAGCGAGGCCTTGGTGGTAAGGCCGCAGATACAGTCATCCGCTGACCTCAAAGGGAAGAAATTCTCGGCTGCGCCGGTATCGACCGATCACTACCAATTGCTGGCTTATTTGAAGCAGGAGGGTGTGAGCGAGAAGGATGCGCAGGTCATCGCCATGCCGCAGCCGCAAATTGTTGCCGCCTGGAAACGAGGTGACATTGACGGCGCTTTCGTCTGGGACCCGGCGCTGAGCGAGCTGAAGAAGGACGGAAAAGTTCTCGTCACATCGGGCGAGGTGTCAAAGCGCGGAGCACCTGTCTTCAGCGCCTTGGTCGTGACCGGCGACTTCGCCAAACAGAATCCTGAATTTCTGACGAAATATGTCGGTCTGATCGATAGGTATTACGTTGATTTCGCAAGCAATCCCAAAAACTGGGATGCTGCCTCCGACAATATTAAAGCAATCGCAAAGCTGCAGGGTGGCACACCTGAGGAAAATGCGGCTTGGTTGAACTCAACGGTCGTCGTGCCTCTTAATCAGCAAGTCACGGCATCCTGGCTCGGTGCTGGCGACCAAAGCGGCGTTGCGAAGACTTTAAAAGACACGGCTACTTTTCTGAAGGACCAGAAGAAAATTACAGCGGTGAAGTCCAGCTACGCGAACTTCGTGGACCCGCAATATGCGGCTGCCGCGCTCGCTTCAAACTGATTGGACGAACTCGGCGGATCGACCGGGTCCGCCGCATTTTAGGATAGTGCCATGCTCCAAGTTCGAAATGCCACAGTAAGGTTTGACGCAGCTGACGGCTCAAGCGTGCACGCGCTTGATGCCGTAAGTTTTGACATTCCACCGGATGCCATCGTCGTGGCGCTTGGTGCCTCAGGCTGTGGGAAATCGACCCTCTTAAACGCCATGGCAGGTTTCACGCCGTTAAGTGATGGCGAGATCCTTCTGGATGGAGCCCCCATTTCAAAGCCAGGCGGCGACCGTGGCGTCGTATTCCAGAAGGACACGCTTCTTCCCTGGGCAACGGTCCTCGACAACGTCGCTCTAGGTCTGCGCTATGCAGGTGTCGATAAAAAGGAGCGGCACAGGAAAGCGCGCGATCTTCTCGCATTGGTCGGGCTGGACGAGTTTGCTCAAAAGTTTCCATACGAACTGTCCGGCGGCATGCGCCAGCGTGTCGGTATTGCAAGAGCGCTTGCGACAGATCCGAAAGTTCTTCTTATGGACGAGCCATTCGGCGCCTTGGACAGTCTGACGCGCGAAACAATGCAGCAACTGCTTGCGTCGATTTGGGCAAATACGCGCAAGCAGGTGTTTTTCATCACTCATGCAATCGAAGAAGCACTGACCTTGGGCACGCATATCCTTGTGATGTCACCGCGGCCCGGCCGCATCGTCGCACGTTATGAGGCAGATTTTGTCCGCCGCTTTGCGGCAACGGGTGACATAGGACCCATCCAGGCGGATCCGCAGTTTGTGTGCCTGCGCGAAGAGATCCGTTCCATCATCCATAGCCCGGCCCCGAGCCGCCGCGCCGCCTGATTTAGTCGCCATGTCAGCCTGTATTCGTGATCAAGGATCCAGCATATGAGTGCTTTCGCCGAGCCATCCTCAGCAATCGTCACGAAGAAAAGCGAGGCGCGCCGCGCCCGTTCTCGACGATCGAGAGATCACACCTTCGCCATTAGCGGCATCACCTTCATCTGTATTTTCCTGGCTTGGGTCGTGGCAACCAAGTTTCGCCTTGCCTCGCCGCTGTTTCTTCCGTCGCCGAGCGAGGTCCTGGTTCAGTTCAAAGCAATTGCTTCGGACGGCTATGCAAATGGGACGCTCGCCGATCACGTCATCGCCAGTCTTGCTCGGATCACCGTCGCGCTTGCTTTCGGCATCGGATTGGGTGTCCCGATTGGCCTGATCATGGGCCTGAACCGATGGGTCCGAGGCATCCTCAGCGTTCCGATTGATATATATTGGGGACTGCCGCCACTTGCCTATCTTCCGCTTCTGATTATCTGGCTCGGGATCGGCGAAAGTTCCAAAATCCTTTTGTTGAGCCTTGCCGCTTTCGCACCAATCTGTTTCGCCGCTCAGGCAGGCGTTCGCTCGGTTCCGCAGGAGCGCATCAATGCAGCGCTGTCGTTGGGAGCAAATCGCTTGCAACTGTTCAAGACGATCATCCTACCCTCCGCTCTTCCTGAAGTGCTCACCGGCATACGTATTGCGATTGGTGCGACACTCTCGACCCTGGTGGCGGCCGAACTGATCGCTGCTCAATCCGGCATCGGCTACATGATCCTTTCTGCATCGAATTTTCTGGCAACCGACGTCGTTTTCGTTGGTCTCATCATCATTGCCGCATTTGCCTTCGGCTTCATGGCACTCATGCGTCTCCTGGAAAGGCGGCTTGTGCCTTGGAAGGGCAAGTTATGACCCCCGGTCTCCGGAAGGGGCGACGCAGGAAACTGATAGATAGCGTCACCGATACGTTGAAGAGGCGCCGGCTGATCTGATTTAGTTCATCGGCCGGATGTCGATGCGATTTTCGGTTTCAGCGTCGAATAGGCTGATACTTTCTCGATCCACATTGAAATGAATGACGTCTCCCCTCCTTCCCCGAAACCGCGGCTCGACCCGAGCGACAATGGGCTGATCACCAATCAGGACTGTGACCATCGTGTCCGGCCCTGTCGGCTCCACAACATCAATCACACCCGTCAGCGCAGCATTGACGGTCGATGTCACCTTCAGTTCTTCCGGACGAACTCCGAGGATACAGACTTGATGATAGCCATCGACACTCAAGGCACCCAATGAGAGTTTGACTCCAGAACATTCGAAAAGGCTGCCGCTCGCCTCTGAGACAACGCGGCCCTTAATAAAATTCATGGCGGGAGATCCGATGAACCCTGCGACAAACATATTGGCGGGACGCTCATAGATGGTTCTTGGATCGGCTAGCTGCTGAACATAGCCGCCCTTCATGACGGCGACTTCGGTCGCAAGCGTCATCGCCTCGACCTGATCATGCGTCACGTAGACAGTCGTTGTCCCAAGGCGTTCATGAAGCCTTTTGATTTCCGTACGCATCTCCACGCGCAGTTTCGCATCAAGGTTCGACAGGGGCTCGTCAAACAGGAATAGGTCCGGATGACGAACGATAGCGCGCCCCATCGCAACACGCTGCCTTTGGCCGCCTGATAAGTTTGCCGGGCGCCGATCCAAGAGGTGGCCGATCTGCAGCATCTCGGCAGCCTTGGCAATCTCCGACTTCCGCTCTTGCTCGGACACACCGCGCATTTCAAGACCAAAGCCGATATTCCTGGCCACTGACATGGTCGGGTAAAGAGCATAGGATTGAAACACCATCGCGATGTTTCGGTCTTTGGGGGCAAGCGCTGTGACGGTTCGATCACCGATCGCGATATCGCCGACTGAAGGGTCATCAAGGCCAGCAATGATGTTGAGCAAGGTGGATTTGCCGCACCCTGAAGGGCCGAGAAGCACAAGAAATCCGCCATCGGGAACGCGGATCTCGATGCCGTGCAGGACGTTTAGTGCGCCATAAGACTTTTTGATATTGCTGATCGACAGGCTTGCCATATCCTCTCCCCCTTAGCCTTTTACCGCGCCGGCCGTCAGACCTTGCACCATCGCACGCTGAACGATTCCAAAAAGGATCATGACCGGCAAAATGCTGAGGATTCCGCCTGCGGCAAGGACACCCCAAGGCAATTGAAACTCACCCACCATCAATTGCAAACCAACGGGCCAAGTCCTCGACCCCTGACCTGTCGTCAGCATCAATGCAAAAATGAACTCATTCCAGGCTGCAATCGCAATGAAGACGGAACTCGCTACCAAGCCATTGCGCGCAAGCGGCAAAACTACCCAAAGCATGGCCCCCAGCCTTGTTGACCCATCGATACGCGCAGCGCTTTCCAACTCTTTCGGCGCCGCATCGAAAAAGCCCTTGAGCATCCACACGTAAAGCGGCAGCAGAAAGCTGGTATAGGCAAGGGCAAGTCCAAATCGCGTATCGATCAGTCCCACGGTTCTCATCATGACAAAAAGTGGAATGATCACCATCACCGCCGGAAACATGCGCACGAGAAGATAGCTCAGCATCAGCTTTTCGCGTCCTTTGAAGGAAAGACGTGAAAAAGCATAAGCGGCCGGTGTGCCGGCGAGGATACTGATCATCACAGTGATTGCAGTCACGATCAGGCTATTTTTGATGAGAGTCGGGAAATTCGATTGGCTCCAGATCGCCGCATAATTATGAAAGGTGACGGCTCGCGGAATATACTGCATCTTCGACGTCACGATATCGGCTTCATCTTTCAATGATGTCAGAAACATCCAGACGATCGGCCCGAGGCAGAAGATCGTGAGTAAGAACAGAACGGCATAGGCCAGAAAATCGCCCAGACGCCGACGAGCTATCCTAGTCTTGAACATGATCATTCCTTCGCAACACGTGTAAATCTGATGTAAAGAATTGCGAACGCCATGAGGATGATGAACATCACGACGGAAAGCGCTCCCGCATATCCGAAGTTGAATTCACGATAGGCTGTTTGAAACGCGTAGAGCGAGAGCACCTGCGTGGCATTGCCAGGTCCACCGCCAGTGAGAACAAGCAGCAGATCCGGCGAGTTTACGAGGCTGATCACGCGAAGAATGACAGCAGCCGTGATGACGGTTTTCAACATGGGTACCGTGATCAGACGGAACTGTTGGGCGACACCGGCGCCATCCACGGCGGCTGCTTTATAGAGATCTTCAGGAATGCCCTTCAACCCGGCAAGAAATAGCAGCGCAAAAAACGGGAAGCCATGCCATGCCTCAACAAGGATCGTGGCTGCCAAAGCGGTCGTGGGATCGGCAAACCATGCCTTATAAGCGCTAAGGACGCCAAGCCTAACCAATAGGTCATTGATCACGCCCAATCGAGGATCAAGCAAAAGCGCCCACATATGACCGGCAACAACGTTCGGCAGAAAATAGGGAAGCAGGATGAGAACACCGAATATCCTCGTTCCCGGCAGGTTTCTGTTGAGTGCCAGTGCTGCTGCAAACCCTAGAGTGACTTCTATTGCGATGGCTGAGGTCACCCAAATGACCGTATTCTTCAAGGAGATCCAAAAGATCCTGTCGGACAAGATCGCCAGATAGTGCTTTGGCCCCACCCAACCGTTCAGACCCGGCCTGGTCAGGCGCATCTCGCGTATGCTGAGCACAAAACCGTACAGCGTTGGGTAAGCGACCACCAAGATCAACAGGATCAAGCTGGGAAATAGCAAGAGACCAACCCAGTAGCGCGTCTCTGACAAATCGCTGATCTTGGTCAGGAGACCGCGGCGAAGGATAGAGTTCATCTGGTTACGGCGAAAGACCGTCCTCTAAGATACGATGCGCGGCGTTCTTGTTTGTTCTGGCTCACTTCAAAGCCGCTTCCAACCCTGCGATCATTCGGTCAACCGCCTGCTCAGGCGTCGACTGACCTGTGAGGATCGACTGAAAAGCCGGATTGACAATGTTTTCAGACCAGCCGGCAGCGCCGACAAAGGCGTTCGGCAATCGTCCGAAATCAAGCGTCGCGGAGGCCGCTTTGTAGATGGGGTTGTTCTTGATCCTGTCGTCCTCAAGCGCAGCCGTAGATGCAGGAAAATAACCGGTTGCCTCGAGAAGAGCGATGGCCGCGTCCTTCTCGCCCCAGAAGCTGACCCAATCCCAGGCCGCATCGATATTATCATCTTTGAAGATGCCGTTACCGGCATAAGCCACGCGAGCGATATGTGCCTTGGGCCCAGCCGGCATCACAGCCGTGCTAAACTGCTCACCTGCTTTCAAAGCATTCGATATCTCGATCAGTGACCCGGTGTGGTGCCAGACCATCGCTGTCTGACCGGTCCTGAAACCTTCCATGATCTGGCGGTAGCTGTCGTTGGGGGCGCTGGGAGGAACGACCTTATCTTTCAAAAAAAGATTGGAGTAGAACGTCAATGCTTCGACAGCCGCAGCCTTATCGATCGCGGCCTGCCCGTCCTTGACGATGGGAGAGCCAAAAGCCTCCATTACATCGATCACATATTTAAACGCACCGGCACCGCCGCGCATGCCAAACCCATAACGGCCTTTTGCTGGATCCGTGAGCTTCTTGCAGGCCACAACAAATTCATCGAACGTCTTTGGCGGTCCACCCAGACCTGCTGCCTCAAAGTAGTCTTTGCGATAATACATCCAGTCAACAAAGGCATAAGCAGGGACAGCATAAATCGCGCCCTCTGCCGACATGCCGGTCCAGCGGTTCTCTGGAAGGTTGGCCTTCCCTTTCCATGCATTGACACGTTCCGAAATATCGATCAGCGCGCCCATTGCCGTCAAATCCGCGAGGCGCTCTGCGATCACCATTCCCGTGTCCGGCCTGCCGCCGGCGACAACAGCGGATGAAACCTTTGCCATGTAATCTGAATTCGGAATGCTCTCCTGCGTGACCGTGATGCCGGGATGGGCTTTGCCGAACAGGTCTATAATCTTAAGGAGACCCGCCACTTCCGACTGACTGGCAAAGTGATGCCAGTAGGTGATCGCTGCTGCGGCATGCGCCGATCTAATTCCGCTCGCAAGTGCCAACGCGGCGGTTACAACGAGAAATTCACGCTTGGTCACCTGCATACCAAAATCCTCCCAGATATCAGATTATACTTCTGATCGATCAGTTCGGAATATCAGGATTTTCTTATTGCATCAACAAAAGAGATGAAAACTGTCCTGTCTCCCTCAGGAGAGACCGAGGTTGCGATTGATTGCAGCCTGAAAATGAGCCTGGAGAGCCTTTTCCGCAGCATCCGCATCTCGGGAGGAGCATGCCTCCAGAATATCCAAATGCTCCTTGAGTGTGCGGGTGATAATCGGCGGCGTAACCTTGCGTTCAAGCCTCAGGAGACGAAGATAGTTGTGCATCCGCCTGTACGTTGTCTCGATGAGAGGATTACGCAAAGCGGCGACGATCTGGCCATGAAGCTCAAGCTCCAGAAGATCCATTTCCGCCAAAGCTTCGGGCGTCATCCCATCCTTTTCCAGCTTTCGCAGAAGCCGAGAATGCCTGATTTCCAAGCCATCCATGACGGTTTCAGCCCCCTCTTCAGCAAAGACCCGCACAGCCGATCGCTCGATAATTGATCGAAATTGATAGGTGGAACGGGTCAACTCCAGACCCGGGCGAACGAATTGAATACCTGATCGGGGATGAATAGTAAGTATCCCTTCTGCCTCCAACATACGCAGCGCATCTCGAAGCGGCGCAACGGGAACATTGACGATAGAAGACAACTCACCTTGCGAAATAAACGCGCCGACGGGCACCTTCCTCTCAAACAGACTCTCCAAAATTCGCTCATAGGCGACATCACTGAGACGAGCCGCGGGCGAGTCGCTCTCGTCTGTTTTCGATTTGCGCGCTTGCGATTTTTTCATCGGTCAGATATTACCTCTGATAGATCAGTAAATCAATTTGGTCGATCATAGAGCGATACCATGCCCATAGCCGAGTTCCGTATAACCCGTTTTCAATTTGCCCGCGACAGAGTAATTGGCGACAGTCAGGTGCGTGCCGATGACGTTAATGTGGCCGCCCTTGAGCTGACGAGTCAAACTGGTCAAACCGGGCTTGGCTTCATCCAAACACTTTTTCATCCCCTGCCCGATCAGGCTGAGATCGAAGCTGTTTTTGAGAACGAGGTTTGGCCTTCGCTCGTTGGACAGGAGGCCATCAGCCTCGTCCATCGGGTCAGCCGTCCTCGCGGCGGCAATCAACGGGCATTCTCCTTGCCTTTCCACGAAGCACTTCAGGTCGCATTGTGGGATCTCGCAGCGAAAGAGGCCGGGCTGCCTCTTCACAAAATGCTGGGAAGCCGTCGCGACCGTGTGCGCGCCTATGCAAGCGGTCTCGACTTCCATCTGAGTGATGAGGCTTTCTGCGCTTTATTTTCGCACGCGGCGAGCATCGGCTACGATGCCTTCAAGATCAAGGTTGGTCATCCTGACTTCGACCGTGACCTCCGCCGTCTCGACCTCCTCAAGAAGGTCGTCCCAGCCGGATCGAAGATCATGATTGATCCTAACGAGGCCTGGAATTCCAAGGAGGCTTTGGTCAAGCTGACGGCAATCCGTGATGCCGGTCACGAGCTTTTGTGGGTCGAAGATCCCATTCTTCGGCATGACTTTGAGGGGCTGCGGACACTTCGTCACGCCGTCAATTGGACGCAGATCAACAGTGGCGAATACCTCGACGCTAACGGAAAGCGACTGCTGATGGAAAATTTCGGAACCGACCTCCTTAACGTTCATGGTCAGGTCACGGATGTTATGCGGATTGGTTGGCTCGCCGCTGAACTTGGTATTCCCGTGAGCCTCGGGAACACCTTCCTTGAGGTCGGCGTGCATATGGCGACGGCGCTTCCCGAGGTCGAATGGCTGGAATATTCTTTCCAGAATTTCGATCATCTCGTCGAGCAGCCGATCGAAATCAAGAATGGCTTTGCCTATGCCCCAAATCGCCCGGGCCATGGCCTCGCTCTCAGCGAGACCGCCCGTCTGGAATGGTCGCGCCCCAAAAGGCTCAAGCGCTCCGAACTCGGCAACGCGCCGGAAAATCCGCGCTTGCCGGTCGATCTCACCTGAAGCCGATCGGGCCAAAAGCAGAAGACTTGCGCCCGATCGAGGATGGCATCAGCAGCGATTTAATAGCCGAGCGCAATTCCGTCTTTTCGCGATTCCGAAGCGCCCATCAAAGTTCCGTTGCGCCAGTCTATGCGGATGACCTGTGCGCCACCGATCGGATCGGGCGTCGGAACGATTTGAAAACCCCGTGCCGTCAGCGCCTCGACAATGTCAGCTGATAAGGTTTGTTCCGCTTCGACGCGCGGCACCTTGCCGCTGACTGGGATGAGGCGTGGAAGGTCGATAGCCTCCTGAAGATCCATCTTGTAATCAACGACTTTGGAAATCAGATGCGCATGTCCCATGGCTTGATAATAGCCGCCCATAACCCCGAACGACATGACCGTCTGGTTATCCTTCGTCACCATCCCCGGAATGATGGTGTGTAACGGCCTTCTGCGCGGACCAACCATGTTTGGATGACCGCGTTTCAAGGAGAAGCTTTGCCCCCTGTTATGGAAGAGGAAGCCCGACTGAGGCGCAACAATGCCTGTCCCGAAACTATCAAAGATGGAATTGATGAAACTGACAGCGTTTCGTTCGGAATCCACGACTGTAATATAGACAGTGTCACGATGCAGCGGCAGCTCGAAATCGGGAAGTTCCGTCAACGCGCGCTTGAGGTCGATCATCTTGGCAAGGCGAGCCGCAAACGCCTCGGACAAAAGTTCGTCGACCGGGACCTCGCCTGCCTCCGGATCGGCGAGCCAGGCATCGCGTGCTGCGTAGGCAAGGCGCGTTGCTTCAATTTCAAGATGAAGGCGATCGGCCGAGGTCGGATCGAGCGAATTATCGAACTGGGAGAGAATGTTGAGGATCAAAAGCGCTATAACGCCTTGGCCATTAGGTGGGCACTCATGGACTGTGCACCCTCGAAACGAGGTCGTGACCGGGGTGACATAAGCCCCGCTAGCCTCAGCAAAATCTTCGAGTGTATGCAGCCCGCCGGCTGAGCGGAGGCGTTCGACCATCTCTGCCGCGATAGAACCGCGATAGAAGGCATCGCGACCCTCATTGGCGATCCGGCTCAGCGTTGCCGCAAGTTTCGGCTGTTTATGAATTTCGCCAATTTGCGGGGCGCGACCGTCGCGCAAGAATATCTCAGCGGCAGCAGGATCGGCAGCGATCAGATTTTCTTCCAGTGACCAGTCTCGATGGACGCGCGGCGTCACCGCATAGCCGTTCTTGGCATAGCCGAGGGCGGGCGCAAGGATATCTGCAAAGGGCAGACGCCCATGATCCGCGTGCAACCGCGTCCAAGCGTCGATAGCGCCCGGAACGGTGACCGCTGCTGCAGATTGTCGAGGGACCTCCGTCAGACCGCGCTCTTCAAACCAATCGATGGTCAATGCTTTGGGCGTGCGGCCCGAACCGTTAAAGGCGATCACCTCTTCCCCACCCTTCGGTGCATAGAGTGCAAAGCAATCGCCCCCGATGCCTGTCGATCCTGGTTCGACCACACATTGGACGGCACAAGCGGCAATTGCCGCATCCATCGCATTACCGCCCGCTTGCAAGATGTTGATTGCGGTCAAGGTTGCATAAGGGTGGGAGCTGGCAGCCATGGCGTTGGTGGAGACAGCTACGGAGCGTGTCGGAATTTCGAAATTGCGCATGCTATTGCTTCCTTGAATGGCGCCTACCAGCAGATGTCAGGCGCGAATGCGATATGGGGTTAGCTTGGTCTCAAGCATTGTGAACAAGTGAACGATTGTGAAATTCAACGTGAGATAGATGCCGCCGGCGGCGATGAAGACTTCTATTGCCCGGTAGCTTTGGGAAATCAGACCTTGAGCAATCCCAGTGACCTCCATCAATGTGATGATTGAAGCCAAAGATGTTCCCTTGATCATCAGGATAACTTCGTTGCTATAACTTGGAAGCGCCTGCCTGAACGCAAGCGGGAGGATCACAAAGCGAAGCGTGAGCAAGCGTGACATGCCGAGTGACAGAGCCGCTTCTGCGAGGCCCTGCGGAACGTTACGAATGGCGCCGCGAAAGATCTCGCTGCCATAGGCCGCCGTGTTCAGGGTCAGGGCCAAGATCGCGCACCAGTATGGCTCACGGAACAGCCACCATAAGCCAATTGCGCGCAGCGAGGGTCGGAATTGGCCAAGACCATAGTAGATCAGGAAAATCTGCACGAGTAATGGCGTACCGCGAAATACGGCGACGAAACCGCGAATGGGCCAAACGACAAACCAGCGTGCCTGCAGCTGCGCAAGCGCAAGAGTGAGGGCCAGCACTAATCCGAAGACAATTGACGCTGCGGATAATTGCAGCGTGAGTGGCAAGCCGGACAGCAATGTCGGGATGATCTTCAAGAAGAAGTGGACATCGATCATGAGCGGGAAAATCCACGAGCAGTGCGCGCTTCCATCAGACGAAAAATCTGGTTGGTGATGCTTCCCATCAGAAAATAGAGAGCTGCCGCAGCCAGGTAGAAAATGAACGGTTCTCGCGTCGATCCTGCGCCGATCTGGGCTTGGCGCATCAATTCGACGAGCCCGATAACCGAAATCAGCGCGGAGTCCTTCAAAACGAGCTGCCAAACATTGCTGAGACCTGGAATTGCGTGACGCACGAGTTGAGGCGCGATCACCAGTCGCAGCATCTGAAAACGCGGCAGTGCAAGAGATCGTGCCGCATCGAATTGCCCCTGGTCTATAGCAAGATAGGCGCCTCTATAAACTTCGCTTTGATAGGCCCCAGAAATGATGCCGATTGCGGCGACCCCGGTTGCAAACGTCGGAAGGCCAATAAATTGCGTCGACCCAAAAAAACCGGCAAGAGCGGTCAGCGCAACGCTGCCGCCGTAATAGAACAGATAGATGGTCAGAAGGTCCGGCACGCCGCGAAAGGCGGTTCCGTAACAATAAGCTAAGGTCTTCGGCAGACGATAGGAGGACAAGCGCCCTGCTGCAGCAAGGCTTCCAAACACAGTACCCATCAGGAAGCCAGTGATCGACAGCAAAAGGGTAACGGCGGCGGTAACAAGGAGAGAAAGGCCCCATCCTTCATCGCCAAAGCCGAGCAAATAGAGTTTTGCCAGCATACACAGACCTCTGGTGAGCATGATGCGGCCGGGGTCTAGGACAAGGACCGGCCGCACAAGGTTGCGTTTTTTACTTGACGGGCGTCACGTCGATGCCGGTCCATTTTTCTGACAGACGTTTGATTGTGCCGTCTGCGATGGCCGCGTCGATCGCCGTGTTGAACATCTCTTTCAGCTTCGTGTCGCTTTTCCTTAAGCCGGCGCCAGTTCCAAGACCAAAGACGCCGCCGACAAAACCAGGTCCGGCAATCGTGTAGTCCGCAAGATCGGGCTTTGCGAGCGCCGCCGCGAGCGCCGTCTGTTGCGCGAAAACGGCGTCGATGCGGCCAGCCGCGAGATCGAGGTCATGCTGTTCAATCGTCTTATATTCCCGGATTTCGATCGTATCGCCGAAATATTTCTTCAGGAATTCGAGATTGGAGGTCGCAGCCTGAACCCCAACTACCTTGCCTTTGAGAAGCGGTTTCAGCTTCTCGATCTCGGCGGCGGTTGCAGCCTGATCTTCTAGTTTGAACCGCGCTGAGGAAGCGCCAATTTTTCCAAGATCACTATCTTTCGCCACCGCAAAGCCGGACGGATCGACCGAATAGGGTTTTGTGAAATCGATGGTTTCCAGGCGCTTGGGCGTGATGAACATGCTTGCCATGATGACATCAAACTTACCGACCGTCAGGGAAGGAATGAGACCGTCCCAATCCTGTGCGATGATCGTGCACTTAATTTTCATGCGCGCGCACAGATCATTGGCAAGGTCTATTTCAAGGCCGTCAAGTTTCCCATTGGCATTGGTAAAGTTCCAAGGCGCGTAAGCCCCTTCGGTCGCGATCTTGATCTCTTTTGGCGCGTCCTCAGCCAAGCTCATCGAGCTATAGGTCAGCATCGAGAAAGCAGCCGCGAGCGCGGCCATGCGACGAATCATCATGGTTTTCCTCTTGTTTTTGTGCCGCTTTTGGCGGCTGTTCCCCGTCCTTGCCGGATGTATCCCCGGCTTCAGACAACCGACCGGAAGGCTTTAAGGCCTGCCGGAATTCACATAGTTGGCAAGCGTCGGCGCAGTTTCGAGAATATGCTTGCGCATCACCTCTTCTGCCTTGGCGCAATCTTTGAGTGCCAGAACCTTAATGAGCTGATCGTGCTCCTCGCGGGCTGAAAGCGGCTTATTCACATAATCGAACCAGATGCGCATGTAGGGCTCGATGACCACGTGCAGCGCAGAGATCTGGCGAATGAGTTTGGGGCGCCCACTCAGCGTATAGATCGCAGAGTGAAACTCCTGATGGCGTAAAACCCAGTCACTGCTACCGCTGTGCCCTGCCCGCTCCATGCGATCCAGCAAGCGCTCAAGCTCTTCAAAATGCTCTTCCGTCATTTTTGGTGTCGCGAGGCGGACAGCCAAGCCTTCCAAGACAGAACGTATTTCGAATGTCTCATAAAGCTCATCGAAGCTAAGCCCTGCCACGACACAACCTCTGTTCGGGCGAAGCGTGACGAGACCGTCGGCGGCAAGGCGTCTAAAGGCCTCGCGCACGGGCATGCGGCTCATGCCAATTTCGGCAGCAATCTCTTCTGAAATCAACCGCTCTCCCGGCTTATAACGTCCGGTCCGAAGTGCGTGCTGCAGATAAAGATAGGCTTCTTGTTCGGCAGTGTTTGCAAGGCTGGTTGGCAAAACGGATGACATAAATCAAATTGGATCTCATTTTGTATCCAATTATCCAATCATCCAGTTTGCACTTCGTCAAGTCTCTGATTGGGTAAAACTCAGTACACGGAAATATGGACGGCTTACTGACTCTGCGTCAGTATGGGCTTTGTTATGAGCGCAAGCACTCGCCTTAACGGGTGAAGCGAATACAGGACAATGAGATAAAAACCGCGAAAGAGGGAACGAATGGCCGGTCGATTGGAAGGAAAGGTCGCTCTCATCAGTGGCGGCGCTGGAGGTTGCGGGCTCGCAGCGAGCGAGCTCTTTGCGCGTGAGGGTGCTGCTGTGGGCATCGTCGATTTGCCAACAAGCCAAGGAGAAGCGGTCGCAGCACGCTTGCGCCAGGAAGGATATCGCGTGGCCTTTGCTGCTGCGGATGTGTCCAATGAAGGAGAGGTCAAATCTGCGGTCAGCGCGATCAGCCACGATCTTGGTCGTATCACGGTGTTGTTCAACCATGCGGGCACAATTGTCGTGAAACCCTTTCTGGAAACGAGCCTCGATGAGTGGGACCGCCTCATGGCAATCAATGTGCGCAGCATGTTCCTCATGACGCGGGAAGTGTTGCCCCAGATGATCGCTGCCGGAGGTGGATCGATCGTCTGCACCTCATCGATATCGGCCGTCGCAGCCACGCCAATGGAAGTTCTTTACGACACTACAAAGGGCGCCTGCCATATGTTTGCGCGAGCAATCGCCGTCGAATTCCGCGATCGCAACATTCGCTGCAACGCCGTGTGCCCCGGCTTTATTCAAACCCCGCACGGTCGCAGAGAAGTCGAAGAACTCACGCGATATGGCGTTGATGTATCCGATGCAGCGATCATGGCGCAACAAGGTCGGATGTGCCGACCGGACGAGGTTGCCAAAGCGGCGCTTTATCTCGCCAGTGACGATGCAAGCTTCGTCAGCGGCACGCATTTGTTTGTCGATAATTGCTTTACGGCCGTATGAGGGGCAAGACATGGCAATGGAAAAAGGTGGACTCTGGCGCAATTGGGTTGGCAATCAATATTGCGTTTCTCAGTTCAAAGCAGCACCGGAAACGGAGGACGAAGTTTGCGAACTTGTCGCGGAGGCGGCAAAACAAGATCTTCCCGTTCGGGTATCCGGCTCCGGCCATTCCTTCACGCCTGTTGTCGGAACGAGCGGATTGCTTCTGTCCCTCGAAAAGCTGCGAGGCGTTCAGTCAATCGATCGCGCGCGCAAACAGATTACCGTTGCTGGCGGCACCCGCATCAATGAGATCGGCAAGACACTTAAAGAACACGGCCTATCGCTGATCAATCAGGGCGATATCGACAGCCAAGCTGTTGCTGGTGCCTTCACGACGGGTACGCACGGAACAGGGCTGAAACTCGGCAATCTTGCATCCTCCATCGCCGGCATGCGACTTGTCACGGCGACCGGCGACGTGCTCGACATCGATGGCAGCGATCAGGAAATGCTTCATGCCGCGCAAGTTTCTGTCGGTTCTCTCGGCATTATTTCGTCCATGACGCTCAACGTGATGGACGCTTACCGCCTCCATGAAAAGCTCTGGCGAGACGATTTCGAAACATGCATGGAGCGACATGACGAACTGGCGGCAAATCACCGGCATTTCGGCTTTTTCTGGTGCCCGACGCCGGAAAGTCGTCATCTCTATTGCCTTCCCGACACGACGCCAGTGTCAAGCACCGATAAGCAAGCCGATGTCTGTGAGATGAAAGTCATGGATATCACTACAGCGGAACCGATGGAGAACGGGTTTGAGAAAATCGCCTATAGTTCAGACGTTTATCCGATCGAATATGTCCCCAACTTTGTCGAGCTGGAATATGCAGTTCCGCTCGAACATGGGAAAGACGCAGTCAGAGCCGTACGGGACTTGATGCTCAACAAGCATACGAACTGCATTTATCCAATCGAATACCGGTTTACCGCCGGTGACCCTGCCTGGATGAGCCCATTTTACCATCAAGACAGCATTACCCTGTCGGTATCGGGCGGACCCGGTATCGATTACTGGCCGTTCCTGCGCGACGTCGACCTCATCCTGCGCCGCTATAACTCGCGACCTCATTGGGGCAAGATGCATTTTCTCGACACCCACGATGTGACCGAGCTTTATCCTCGAGCGCATGATTTCAGGACACTTCGTCGCGAACTCGATCCGCAGGGACGGTTCCTCAACGAGCATATCCGAATGCTCCTCGGATAAGAACGCGCGTTGCGGGGAAAAAGAGAGCGAGCTTGCCTTAGGGAGCTGTCGCCGGCCGTTCCCGCAAACGAGACTTTTTGATGAGGCGCGAGAGCGGATTTTTCTTCCGGCGCCGCTGCATGAGGCCAACGTCGCTGACCAGCTTTGCGCCACCCTCGCGCTTTTCAAGGGTGATCTTGCGCGTATGGAAAGCTTCGAGCTCCACACGATGGGCAACGCTAAGGACTGTCGCATCCGGCAGTTCGTCCACCAGCATCTCCATCATTTTGTCCTGCGTTTTTTCATCGAGCGCTGATGTCGCCTCGTCCAGGACGATGATGTTTGGCTTGTGCAAAAGGAGGCGTGCGAAGGCCAATCGCTGCTTTTCGCCACCCGACAGCGTGTGATCCCACGGAGCGTCTTCTTCAATTTTCTCGGCAAGATGTCCAAGACCGACCTTGTCGAGAGCAATCTCGATCTCTTCATTCGGCCAGCTATCCGCCGGACGCGGATAGGACACGGCCCGGGCCAGCGTGCCGGTTGGGATATAAGGCTTTTGCGGAAGCATGAAGAGCTGGTGGTCCGGATGGAAGTTGACACTGCCACCGCCCCACGGCCAAAGACCGGCGATGGCGCGTACAAGGGTGCTCTTGCCGGAACCGGATTCGCCTGCGATCAGGACGCGCTCGCCGGGCTCGATTTCAACTTGCGTCTCTTTGACGACAGCCGTGCCGTCTCCTAGAGACACCGATAGATCGTTCAGGCTGAGGACGGTATTTCCGGTCGTTTCGTCGCGCTTGATGCGTCCGACCTCATCGCTCTTTTCCGCATGTTCCAGCCCATCGAGGGACATCATCAAGGACGCAACGCGCCTCGCGCAGGCATTCCAGTCGGCAAGGCGCGGATAATTGTCGACGAGCCATCCGAATGCACCCTGAACGATGGTGAAGGCAGAAGCTGCCTGCATGACTTGGCCCAATGTCATGCTGCCATCCAGAAATTTGGGGGCGCAGAGCAGCACGGGCACGACAGGCGCAATCAGCATCGAACTGTGAGAAACCAGCGTCGTTCGCATATATTGATTGGCGAGCAGGCGCCATTGCTTGCGTACCGCGGAAAATCGTCTGTCGAGGTCGTCGCGTTCTTCCTCTTCTCCACCAAGCAGTGCGATGCTCTCGCCGTTTTCGCGTACGCGTGTGAGAGAATATCGAAACTCAGCTTCAACTTGGTTTTTTGTTTCGGACACCCGCACGAAATTGCGTCCGATCAAGGCGATCGAACTCGATGTGATGACGGCATAGGCGACAGCCGCAATCACAAGGAAGCCCGGAATGGTGATCGTCAGTCCGGAGATCGTAAGCGTCAGCGCACCGCCGATCGTCCACAGAACGACGATGAATGTCGAGGCTGAAAGGAAGGCCGATATCACGCCTGCAGCAAAGTCGACGGGCGCCTCGGTTGCAATGCGCATGTCTTCCGAAATGCGGGCCTCCGGGTTCTGATGATCGCCGCCAATAAGGTTGAGCTGATAGTAGCGTCCACTGGCGAGCCAACGTCCGATCAAGGACTTCGTCAGCCAAGACCGCCAACGTCTTTGGATAAGCATGCGGACGTAAACCTGGCTGGTGACAAGCGCGACGCTACCCAACACCAAGGGTGGGAAAAGAGACCCGAGATAATAGACATTTGCAGAATTGCGCTGCTCAATTGCATCGAAAAGGCCGCGGTTCCAGACATTGATTCCATACTGAAACCCGACATTTGCACCGATCAAAATCAGGAGCCCGATCGAAGCGGGCCATGCCAGCCCGTCACCAATGCGGCTCCAGTAGCTTCGTGCGCTCATCCAAAAACGCTTTAGAAGAAACTTCTTCCGCGCTGCCTCCAACTGCTCCGGCGTCAGTTCATCGACACTGCTTGGTCCATCCGTAGAGCGCGCAACCTCAGAAACCATCAAAACTCCTAATCGACCGTTCGCATAGTGATCCGGGCCGCATGGTCGGCAATGGCGCCGGTCGGTCTGCCAGGTCTGAAATACATCATTTCACTATCGAAGAATTATTTCCCTCTGCCGCTATACGAACTAGGCAAGATTCGGTTCCTTAAAAGAGGCAAGATTTGTCCAGTGCTGCAAAAATAAAACAGCACCTTTAAAATCAGGAAGGAGCGATCATCCGCTGGGCGGCTAGGCATAGGACGCGATAGGGGACGCCCTCGCTACAACGCCTCGGCGGCGGCGAGCGCTTCGTTGCATCATCCTGTTGCAGTTGCAGTAGCCCCTTTAGACGTTTCCGGCGAGCTTGCGACTTAGGTCTCGCTGGCTGTTTATCTTACTGCCCGCTTTTTGATTGCGCCGAAAAACCCATAGGCATCTCTTGCAGGCCTCTTTTGCGCGCAAGCCTCGTTTGGACATAGATTCGCGCGACAAGGAACAGGAGCACAAAGCCTATCGCTGTCATGATCGCGACATAGATCAAAAACGCCCACCAAAGCATGGTTAATCCTCCTTAATATTTTCCAGAGGATGTGGAGCTCGGCAGGCAGTCCGCCTACTGGACCAAGGTCTCATCTTTATCCGACTGAAGTCCCGCCCGAACACGCGAAACGTCAGGGCGGATAATGGCGTCTCAAAAAATCGAGAAGGCAGGCTCATCGCTTGAGAGGCTGTGCTTATGGGCAAATCTATCAGACCAGGTTGATATGATGATGACCGCCATATGATATAGGGTCCGCTATCGCCTGGATCGGTTTTGATCATGCTCTCAAACCGGCTGGTAGCTTCGATGGGTGTTAGATGGATCGCTTAAAAGTTGACGCTGTCGTCATCGGCGCTGGAGTTATGGGTCTTTCGATTGCGCGCGCATTGTCCTTGGCCGGATTAGAAACCGTGATCCTCGAGGAAACTGATCAAATAGGCTCTATCACCTCTTCCCGCAATTCGGAGGTCATTCATGCCGGCCTCTATTATCCGAAGGGGTCTATCAAGGCGCGCACCTGCGTCGCAGGTCGCGAGGCGCTCTACGCCTACTGTAAGGCAAGAGGCATCAAAGCAGAGCGTATCGGCAAGCTCCTGGTCTGCGTGAACGATGAGGAGCGGCCTAAGCTTGAGGCCATTGCGGCCAGCGCATTGGACAACGGCGTTAGAGATCTTCTTCGTCTATCACCAAGTGAGATTGGAGAGCTCGAACCCGAACTCACCTGCACGGCAGCTTTCTTTTCACCGTCAACCGGCATTATCGACAGCCACGCTTATATGCTCGCTTTGCAGGGCGATTTTGAAGCAAATGGTGGTGTTATCGCGTTCAAGACGCCGGCTTTGGCGATTAAGACAGCAATGGCAGGCCATGTGGTCGCCTGCGGCGGCGAAGAGCCGGTCGATATCGAAGCGCGATTTGTCATCAACAGTGCTGGTCATGGGGCTCAGCAACTTGCGAGCAAGACACTGGGGCTGGATAGGCAGGCGATCCCGGGGCAATGGTTTGCCAAGGGCAACTATTTTTCGCTCTCCGGTCGACAGCCCTTTCGCCACCTCATCTATCCAATGCCCGATCCTGCTGGACTTGGCGTTCATGCCACTCTTGATCTTGCAGGCCGCTGCCGGTTTGGGCCTGATGTGGAATGGGTTGGAAGCGACGACAGCCTTTGCGTCGATCTCAAGCGAGCCGCGAGCTTCTACAAAGCGGTCCGGCGGTACTGGCCCGCCCTCCCCGATGGCGCCCTGATCCCGGACTATGCTGGCATCCGCCCAAAAATCCACGATCAGGCTACGCCCATCCCGGATTTTCGGATCGATGGCCCTGATCAGCATAGTGTGCGTGGGCTCATCAACCTTTTCGGCATTGAAAGTCCCGGGCTCACAGCGTCGCTCGCAATCGGCGCTTACGTCGCGAACCTCTTGGGTGTTTCACGGGCCGACGATCCGTTCATTTAGAGGCCGAAGGCTACAACCTCAGGAGAACGCAAGGCGCTTGATCGGACCGCTGCGTAGATTGCTGGCCGTGTGCCATACCACTGCGGCAAAGATCACCGCTCCCCCAAGGCAGGTTGCAAGCGGCGGCCGTTCGGCAAAAATCATCCATACCCAAAGCGGTGTCAGAACGATTTCGATGGTACCAATGAGTGCCGCTTCGGCAGACGGCATTCGTTTAACGCCGGCAAGAAAAAGAACGAGCGCCAGTGCAAAATTCGTGGCGCCAAACGCTGCCAGAACGATCCAATTGTAAAGATCGATAGATCCGACCGAACTGAAGGGTGCAAAGAGGAGTAGAGTTAAAAACGCGCTGACAATCGTCGGCGGCAAGCTCGGCACACCAGGACTCATCCTCGGAATGGTAATAATCAAGGCAAAACAAAGCGTCATGATCAGAGCCAAGAGATCGCCAAGCCCCGTACCGCCGCCAATCGACGAAGCGACAATCACAACGACGCCGAGCAGCGAGACCGCACCGGCCACCAAAGTTCGACGCCCAACCTTTTCTTTGAGCAGCACATAACCAAGCAATGCTGCCATGAACGGTGCGGTCGCGTAAATCAGCGCGACATTTGCAACCGTTGTCGTATAGAGCGAGCCGATAAAGCAAATCTGACAGATCGTTTGACAGGCAATCATCGCTAGGCCAGACGGGTGGAAAACCGACCGCCATTGACGACGCGAGATGCCCCCTTCCAAGAAGAGGCAGGGAATGATGAGGAACAGTCCGCCGAAGAGAGAACGCCAGGCAATCGCCGTCCAGACATCAATGGTCAATAGCCGGGAATAGACGCCGCTGGCGCTCCAGGCTAGGGTGGCGCCAAAAACCAGCATCATGCCCCTGTGTCGCTCACGGAGGTCAAGTTGCCCTGCAAGCTGCAGACTGCTCATGAATTTGTTCTCGAAGGAGGAAATGAACGCATCTCTTTTATGGACGAAGATTTGACATTAGGCAAACAAATAGTTGAGATACCTGTCATCGAAATAATCTATGGCTTGGAGCATGCGTCCTCCTCTCGAAAGCGATCTTCTGCGCACATTCCTCATCGTCGCGGAGACTGCGAATTTCTCTGCGGCTGCACTTCGCATTGGCAGAACGCAATCTGCTGTCAGCACTGCCATCAAAAGGCTGGAGGACGCGGTCGGTGAAACCCTGTTCGAACGCGGCGCGCGTGGCGTCGTCTTAACTCCGCAGGGCTTGCTGCTTGTTCCCTACGCGCGGCGCATTATCGATCTTCTGAGTGAGGCGGCTGCGACTGTGCGCAGCAAGCCGTTGGATGGTCCGGTTCGTATTGGGATTCCAGAAGAATATAGCGAAAATGTCCTGCCGGCTGCGCTTGCTGCTTTTGCGGTGCGCCACCCCGCTGTCGAGGTGACGATCTCCTGCGACTACACCGCGCGCAATATCGCCGCGCTCGAGCGCAATGAACTCGATCTCGCCGTTGTGTTCGATTGGGGAGACCGGACCAACGGCGAAGTGCTGTGTATTGATCCGACGGTCTGGGTAACCTCGATCGTTCACCGGCTGCAAGATATCAGCCCGCTGCCGATTGCAACCTACCGCGACTCTGATTGGGCGCGCGATTTTGCTTTAAAATCATTACAGAAAATGGGCCGCGATTATCGTATCGCCTTTATAGCCGATACGAGTTCGGGACTGAAGAACGCAGTCACTGCAGGTCTTGCGATCACGACACTGTCCCGTAGCCACATTCCCGCGGGCTGCCGGGAACTGACCCGGGAAGACGGCTTTCTACCGGTCGATAATTCGAGGGTCGTTTTGCGTCGCAACAGCTTTCGCTCAAGTGCAGCCGTCCGCGAACTCGCAGAGATGTTGCGAGAGGCGTTCCAGCCTATGCTCTTACCCCCGGGGCTCTGACCCGGTGATGCAGCCGTGCCCGCGTTTCCGTTGGGCTCTCGCCATAGCTTTGCTTGTAACATCGCGAGAACGCCGAGGCTGAATTGAAACCTGTCGCCGCAGCGATATCCGCAAATGGAAAGTTTGTCTCGATGACCCTTCGTCTGGCAGCATTCAACCGCAAGGCAAGATAATGCTCATGCGGTGACGCACCGATCGAAGCTTGGAAAAGATCCTGTAGATGCCGAGCGCTGACGCCTACCTTTCGAGCAAGCTTTTCAAGAAGGAGCGGCTGTTCGATATTTTCTTCCATGAAATGGAGCGCTTTGCTGACGCGATCGTCCTCGCATCGCGTTGCCGTGCCTGACGGCTGACGATCTTCCGAATGAAACTGGCGTTGTTCGTAGCGAAACAGCCTGCTGACCTCCAGGGCAAGCGAATATCCCTGGCGATGGCGGATCAACTCGAGCATCAAATCGACGGTCGGCAAGGATCCCGAGGTCGTCAACCGCTTCCCATCGATGACATAACGGTCTTTGACCGAGGATACATTGGGATAGGCTAACGCAAAATCCTCGTAATCTTCCCAATGCACCGTCGCTGATAAACCGTCCAGCAACGATGCCTCGGCGAGTAGCCATGTCCCGGATTCAATGCCTGCGATCAGCGGGCGATGTCGTGCGGCATGCGAAAGCTGCCTCTTCAGCGAGGATGTTGCGCTTTGACGCCAATTGTAGCTCGCCAAGACGAAAAGCGGAGAGTTGCTTGCTGCTGTCGCCAAAGACCCTTGCACCGGAATAGCAATAGAGCTGGTCGTGGTAACCGGTAAACCATCGGGACTGAAGATCTGCCACTGATAGAGCTCGTTGCCAGAAATGCGGTTGGCGCCACGCAACGGCTCTATGACGGAGGCGAGCAAGATCAGGTTCGTGTCCGGCAGGACAAGAAGATCAATATTCAACGGCCCCATCGATCGTTCGAACACACTCGCCACCCTCATCTTCCGAGAATGTATCGAATGCTTCCGAGAATGCAAAGCATGCAGCGTGGGAAGGGCGCGTAATGTGGTAAAGACGAGGGAGAACGATAATCATGCCTCTTGCGATGAACCGCGATGTCTTCATCACCTGCGCCGTGACCGGCTCGGGCGATACAGTTTCAAAATCCGGCCACGTTCCGATTACTCCCAAGCAGATCGCCGCCTCTGCGATCGACGCCGCCAAGGCTGGGGCGGCGGTTGTGCATTGCCATGTGCGCGATCCAGAGACGGGGGCGGCAAGCCGCCGAAACGATCTATACAAGGAAGTCACGGACCGTATCCGCTCGGCGGAGGTCGATGTCATCCTTAATCTTACGGCAGGAATGGGCGGCGACCTGATCTTCGGTGATGTCGAAAATCCCCTTCCACTCAAGACTGCGGGCACCGACATGGCAGGCGCGAGCGAGCGCGTCAGTCATATTGCAGAGTGTCTGCCGGAAATATGTACACTCGATTGTGGCACGATGAATTTCAATCTCGGCGATTATGTCATGACGAACACGCCGGGCATGTTGCGCGCCATGGCAAAGAAGATGACTGATCTTGGCGTTCGACCCGAGATCGAAGCCTTCGATACCGGTCATTTGTGGTTCGCAAAACAGCTTGTCGAAGAGGGTCTGATCGTTGACCCCGTTCTGATCCAGCTCTGCATGGGCATTCCGTGGGGGGCTCCCGATGACCTCAATACCTTCATGGCCATGGTCAACAACGTGCCGGATAGCTGGACATTCTCTGCTTTCTCGATCGGCCGTAACGCGATGGCCTATCCGGCAGCCGCGATCCTGGCAGGCGGCAATGTCCGCGTCGGCCTCGAAGACAACCTCTATGTCGGAAAAGGCAAGCTCGCGACGAATGCGGACCTGGTCGAGAAAGCTGTACAGGTTGCCGAAGGAATGGGTGCCCGGATCATCGGACCTGAAGAGGTTCGCCGTAAGTTGAAGCTGACGAAGCGTTGAGGGTCCTATGACAGGTATAAGCAATGCAGCCTGTATTGGCGGCGGCGTCATCGGCGGCGGGTGGATTGCCCGCTTCCTCTTGGCCGGTATCGATGTAAAGGTTTTCGATCCTCACCCGGAAGCCAGACGCATCATCGGCGAAGTGCTGGCAAACGCGCAGAAGGCCTATGCCATGCTGACCACCGCGCCATTGCCGCCGGCGGGCACCTTGACCTATTGTTCTTCCATCGCAGAGGCAGTGGCAGATGCCGATTGGATCCAGGAAAGCGTGCCCGAAAGGCTCGATCTGAAGCGCGATGTCCTGACGCAGATCGACGCGGCGGCACGGCCCGAGGCCTTGATCGGCTCCTCGACCTCTGGATTGTTGCCGAGCGAGCTCCAACGCGACATGAAACATCCGGAGCGGCTGTTTGTCGCTCATCCCTACAACCCCGTCTATCTGCTGCCGCTGGTCGAGATCGTCGGCGGCAAAAAAACATCGCCCGCGACCATCGAACTGGCGATCAAGCATCTCCAGCCGATCGGCATGAAGGGCGTTCACATCGAAAAGGAAATCGAGGCTTTCGTCGGCGATCGCCTTTTGGAAGCCCTATGGCGCGAGGCTCTCTGGTTGATCCATGATGATATCTGTACGGTCGAGACGCTGGACGATGTCATCCGCTACTCATTCGGCATGCGGTGGGCACAAATGGGCCTCTTCCAAACATACCGGATTGCCGGCGGGGAAGCCGGCATGCGCCACTTCCTGGCTCAATTCGGACCCTGCCTTGCCTGGCCATGGACGAAACTCACCGACGTCGTCGATCTTGATGAAGCGCTAATCGAGAAGATCGGCGAACAATCCGATGCGCAAGCTGCAGGACTTTCCATTCGCGAACTTGAGCGGATCCGCGACGAGAACCTGGTCGGCATCTTCCATGCACTGAAGGGTGCGAATGGCGGCAAAGGTTGGGGCGCTGGCCAATTGCTGAAGGACTTCGAGGCCAGTTTGTGGGCCGGAGCGAGCAACAAGCCGGCCGCTCTAGACATATCTTCACCGCTGCAGCTCGTCGAAACGAAGGTCAGCCCCGCCTGGGTAGACTATAACGGGCACATGACGGAACATCGTTATCTTCAAGTGTTCGGTGACACTTCCGACGCTCTCTTGAGATTGATCGGTGTCGACCTTGGCTATGTGGAGGGGGGACACAGCTATTACACCGTGGAAAGTCACCTTCGCCATCTTGGCGAAGCGAAACTGGGACAAGCCATTTACGCGACGTGTCGGATCCTTGCGGTCGATGAAAAGCGGCTGCACGTGTTCCATACGATCCACGACGCCGAAACCAACGGCCCGATCGCCACGGCGGAGCAGATGCTGCTCCATGTGGATACCGCAGCGGGCAAGGCAGTGGCTGCCCCCTCTCATATTCTCGATAAACTCAAAGAGATTGCATCGGCACATGAACAACTACCACGGCCAGAGGGCTCCGGTCGTCATGTGGGCCAACGGCCATAGGAGATCGAAATGGACTTCGGGCTCAGCGAAGAACAGGAAATGATCGTTAAGACGGTCCGCGGGTTCGTTGAAACGGAAATCTACCCGCACGAGACGCTGGTCGAACGCAGCGGCATCGTTCCACCCGAGCTCGCCGAAAGCATCCGACGCAAATGCATCGACCTTGGTTTCTACGCTTGCAACTTTCCTGAGGATGTTGGCGGCGCAGGCCTCGACCACGTGACTTTTACGTTGGTGGAAAGAGAGCTCGGTCGCGGCTCCATGGCATTGACCGCATTCTTCGGCCGGCCCTCAGGCATCTTAATGGCGTGCAGGGACGAACAGCGCGAGCACTATCTTCTCCCGGCAGTTCGCGGCGAGCGGATCGATGCCCTTGCCATTACTGAACCAGATGCCGGCTCGGACATGCGTGGGATGAAATGCAACGCGCGTCTGGATGGTGGCGACTTCGTTCTCAATGGGACAAAGCACTTCATCTCACATGCCGACGTCGCAGACTTCGTGATCGTTTTCGCTGCGACGGGCGAAGAAGAAACGCCCAAGGGGCGCAAGAAGAAAATCACGGCCTTCCTCGTTGATCGCGGCACGCCTGGCTTTGAGATCTTGAAAGGCTATGATTCCCTCTCTCACAGAGGATATCAGAACTGCATTCTGACCTTTCATGACTGCCGTGTCCCGCGCACCCAGGTCCTTGGTGAGGTCGATCATGGTTTTGAACTCGCCAATCAATGGCTGTACGGCACCCGACTGACTGTCGCGGCAACCTGCGTTGGAAGGGCAAGACGCGTCTTTGACTTGGCACTTTCCTACGCCGCAGAGCGCAAACAATTTGGCAAGCCGATCGGAGCGAACCAGGGTGTTTCCTTTAAACTCGCCGACATGGTCACCGAGATCGATGCTGCCGATTGGCTGAGTTTATCAGCTGCCTGGCGGCTCGACGCCGGCCTTAGCGCCGACCGAGAGATTGCTTCCGCCAAACTCTACGCATCCGAGATGCTGGCAAGGGTGACGGATGAGGCCATCCAGATTTATGGTGGCATGGGGTTGATGGATGATCTGCCGTTGGCACGTTTTTGGCGTGACGCACGTGTAGAGAGGATCTGGGATGGCACATCAGAGATCCAGCGGCACATCATCAGCCGCGACCTCTTACGCGCGCTCGGAGCATAGGCCATGACGCACCGGTCACTCGATCGCCTATTAAGACCGCAAACCATCGCGGTCTTCGGCGGCCGGGAGGCGGCCCGGGTGATCGAGCAGTGTCAGCGCATGGGCTTTCAAGGTGAAATCTGGCCCGTTCATCCTACCCGGATCGAGGTATCGGGAAGACGATGCTTCAAAAGCGTCAGCGACCTTCCAGCTGCCCCTGACGCTGCATTTGTCGGCGTCAACAGAATATCGACCATCGACATCGTCCGAGATCTTTCCGCCGCGGGCGCAGGTGGCGCGGTCTGTTATGCTTCAGGCTTTCGTGAGGCAATCGCGGAACTTGCCGATGGCGCCGACCGCCAAGAGGAGCTTGTCTCGGCAGCCGGCGCGATGCCGATCCTCGGTCCCAATTGCTATGGTTTCATCAATGGCTTGGATGGCGCGTTGTTGTGGCCAGACCAGCATGGAATGACAAAAGTCGAGCGCGGCGTTGCCATTTTGACCCAATCGTCAAACATCGCGCTCAATCTGACCATGCAGATGCGCGGGTTGCCGATCGGCTATGTTGTGACGTCGGGCAATCAGGCTCAAACGTCCCTTTCAGACATTGCTTGCGGTTTGCTGGCAGATCCGCGCGTGACGGCGCTTGGCCTTCACGTTGAGGGCTTCAGTGATGCTGTCGCTCTGCAGCGGCTCGCGGATTTGGCCCGGAGGACGAAAAAGCCCGTTGTGATCCTGAAGGTCGGCAGGTCGGAACAGGCACAAAAGGCGGCACTGTCGCATACGGCCTCACTTGCAGGCAGTGACAAGGTCGCTGACGCCGTCCTAGCCCGACTTGGCCTCGGCCGCGTGGAAACGCTTCCTGCGATGCTGGAAACGCTGAAGCTGCTTCACCTCGGCGGGCCCCTGAAGAGTAATGCGATCTCGTCCATGAGTTGCTCAGGCGGAGAGGCCTCGCTGATGGCCGACGCAGCGCTGGTCTCTCAAATGGACTTCCGTCCGCTTCAAGAGCATCAACTGCCCCGGCTACGGGCGGTGCTCGGAGAGATGGTGACCCTTTCCAATCCTCTCGATTATCATACCTTCGTGTGGGGCAATCTCGAGCGCCAGACGCAAGCCTTTGCGACAATGTTCAGCGGCAACTATGCGCTCAATCTCATTGTTCTCGACTTTCCGCGCGCGGATCGCTGCAATGGCGAAGACTGGATGACGACAGTCGAAGTAGTCGTTGCGGCGGCGAGTTTGACGGGCGCCCGAGCAGGCATCGTTTCAAGCCTGCCCGAGACGATGCCAGAAACGGTGGCGCTCGATCTTTTTGAGAAGGGGATTGTTCCGTTTTCGGGCATCAACGAAGCAATCTCGGCTGCCGATATTGCCGCTCGCATCGGAGCGAGCTGGCACGCCCCCTTCCCACAATCCCTGCTGGCAATATCGGCGATCGGCGAAAGTATCGAGACCCTGACCGAGAATGCCGCCAAAGCGGAATTGGCCTCAGCTGGGCTTCGAGTCCCAAAAGGTTGTGTTGCACGCTCAGCAGTTGAGGTCATCGACTGCGCAAGGACGATCGGTTTTCCCGTCGTTCTCAAAGCGCTGGGCATCGCCCATAAAACCGAAGCGGGAGCGGTCGCGCTCAACCTTGGCAACGAGACTGCGGTCCTTCAGGCAGCAGAGAGCATGCCGGCATCGGGGGGATTTCTCGTTGAAGAGATGATGCCCGATGCTGTTGCAGAAATCATCATTGGCGCAACGCGCGACCCGGTTTTTGGGCTGTGCCTGACCGTGGGTGCTGGTGGCATCTTGGTTGAACTGTTACAGGATTCAGCAGTACTTCCACTTCCGACGACGACAGCGCATATTGCAGCGGCACTGTCACAATTGAAGATCGCAAAACTGATAGCCGGTTATAGAGGCCGTCCAAAGGGCGATTTCCGCAGCCTTATTGAAGCTGTCGCGCAAACGGCAGAATATGTCGCAAAGAATGCCGCAATACTGGAGGAACTGGACATTAATCCTTTAATGGTTTTACCCGAAGACCAAGGCGTTGTGATAGTCGACGCCCTGATCCGGCGAAGGAGGTAGCATAAATTGAGCGACCCAATTCGCCTGAGACGAGATGGCGCAGTGCTTGAGGTGACGATCGATCGACCGAAAGCAAATGCAATAGACCTCGCGACCAGTCGAGCCATGGGCCTGATCTTTCGCGATTTTCGAGACGATGATTCTTTTCGTGTCGCCATCATAACGGGTGCCGGTGAGCGTTTCTTCAGCGCCGGATGGGATTTGAAGGCGGCAGCCGCGGGCGATGCCGTGGATGGTGATTATGGCGTTGGCGGTTTTGGAGGATTGCAGGAGCTTCGCGATCTCAACAAACCGGTTATCTGTGCTGTTAACGGCATCTGTTGTGGCGGCGGTCTTGAGATCGCGCTCTCTACCGACCTTATCCTTGCAGCCGAACATGCGACTTTTGCCTTGCCGGAAATCCATTCCGGCACTGTCGCCGATGCGGCATCGATCAAGCTACCAAAACGTATCCCCCACCATATTGCCATGGATATGCTTCTGACCGGCAGATGGCTCGATGCCGAAGAGGCGCATCGCTGGGGTTTCGTCAATGAAATCCTGCCCGCAAGGCGCCTGATGGACCGCGCCTGGGAACTTGCACAGCTTTTGGCGAGCGGGCCACCGCTCGTCTATGCAGCCATCAAGGAGATCGTGCGCGAAGCAGAGGGGTCCACTTTTCAAACTGCGATGAATAAAATCACAAAACGGCAGTTTGCAACAGTCGATCGCCTCTATTCGAGCGAAGACCAATTGGAAGGCGCGCGGGCTTTTGCCGAAAAGCGAAGCCCGATTTGGAAAGGAAGGTAGAAAGCGACAACAATCGCAAAAGCTTCCCGCAAGACTACAAGGCCCACGCACGGAAGAGGAAACCGCGCGGATGCCTGAAAGAGATAGAACGCACCATAAGAAGGAATTGGGGAATGAACGATTACACCAAATATCTTGCAGGCCGAGTGACGGCTGGCGGTCTCAATCGCCGCGAGTTCCTCGGACGCGCCATGGCGGCCGGTTTGACGCTGGCTGCAGCCGACAGTCTTTTCACCGCAAGCGCGGAAGCTGCCGAGCCGAAGCGTGGTGGCCACCTGAAACTCGGATTGGAGGGTGGTGCCGCGACTGACTCCAAGGACCCAGCCAAGTTCCTATCGCAATTTATGTTCTGCGTCGGGCGCTGCTGGGGCGATATGCTTGTCGAGTCAGATCCAATGACCGGTGCTGCCGTTCCTTCGCTGGCTGAATCCTGGGAGCCGTCCAAGGACGCCGTCACGTGGACCTTCAAGATCCGCAAGGGCGTGAAGTTCCATAACGGCAAAGAAATGACGATCGACGATGTTGTGGCGACATTAAAACGTCACACCGACAAGAAGTCGGAGTCAGGTGCGCTGGGCGTGCTCGGTTCTATCAAAGAAATCAAGGCGGACGGCGGCAACCTTGTTCTGACATTGTCGGAAGGCAATGCGGACATGCCGTTGCTTTTGACCGACTACCATCTCGTCATTCAGCCAAATGGCGGGGTCGATGATCCACTCGCCTCCATCGGCACGGGACCGTACAAGCTGACGAGCTTCGAACCAGGTGTCCGGGCGACTTTGGAGAAGAACAAGGACGATTGGCGTTCCGACCGCGGCTATGTCGATTCCATCGAGATCATCGGGATGAATGACGCGACGGCCCGCATCGCGGCGCTCTCGTCCGGGCAAGTCCACTACATCAATCGCGTCGATCCGAAGACGGTGAACCTTCTCAAGCGGGCTCCGAATGTCGAAATCCTGTCGACAGCCGGTCGCGGCCACTATGTCTTCATCATGCACTGTGACAAGGCGCCGTTCGATAACAACGACCTGCGCCTTGCTCTCAAATATGCCATGGACCGCGAGACCATGGTGCAGAAGATCCTTGGGGGCTACGGTAAGGTCGGAAATGACTTCCCGATCAACAGCACCTATGCGCTCTTTCCCGAAGGTATCGAGCAGCGCGTTTATGACCCGGACAAAGCGGCATTCCATTACAAGAAATCAGGTCATAGCGGATCGGTTCTCCTTCGAACGTCCGAAGTCGCCTTCCCTGGCGCCGTCGATGCCGCTGTCCTTTATCAGGAAAGCTGCAAGAAGGCTGGAATTCAGATCGAGGTAAAGCGCGAGCCTGGCGACGGCTATTGGTCGAACGTCTGGAACGTTCAACCCTTCTCGACGTCCTATTGGGGCGGTCGCCCGACGCAGGACCAGATGTACTCGACGGCCTACCTGTCCACCGCAGACTGGAACGATACGCGGTTCAAGCGGCCAGATTTCGACAAGCTCCTGCTGCAGGCACGCGCCGAACTCGATGAGGCAAAGCGCAAGGAACTTTACAGAACCATGGCCATGATGGTTCGCGACGAGGGTGGCGTTATCCTGCCGATGTTCAACGACTTCGTGAACGCCTGCACCAAGCAGGTAAAGGGTTATGTGCATGACATCGGAAACGACATGTCGAACGGCTATGTCGCAACCCGGGTCTGGCTGGAGTCCTGACGCCACGGTGCTGGCCTCATCATCTCAGCGTAGCCAAGACCGCGGGCGATAGCTCCGCGGTCTTCCTGACGTTTCAGCGCGAGGACCTTTCATGTCCAGTCCCAACACTGACAATATGGTGCCCAGTCTGCGGTTCAGGCAACGCTTTCCGTTGCTGGCCCTGATTATCGAGCGCCTTTTGCTCAGTATCATCCTGTTATTTGCCGTCTCCATCCTAATCTTTGGCGGCCTCGAAGCATTGCCGGGAGACTTCGCAACGACCTATCTTGGTCAGTCAGCAACGCCGCAGGCCGTTGCCAATATTCGAAAGGACCTTGGCCTCGACCGACCAGTCACGACACGCTATGTCGAGTGGCTCGGCAATGCCGTTCAAGGCGATTTCGGGACGTCTTGGGCAAGCAAGAACTCGGTTGGCGAACAGATCGGCAAAAGACTGGGGAACTCGCTTTTTCTGGCCGCTTTCGCTGCCCTGATCTCTGTGCCGTTGGCCGTGGCGCTCGGTATGCTGTCTGTCCATTTCAGGAACCGGCTACCGGACAAGATCATCAACATTGTCTCTCTTGCTGCAATCTCCCTGCCCGAATTTTTCATCGGCTATCTCCTGATCATGTTCTTCGCTGTCAAGTTCGGGGTTGCTACCTTTCCAGCGACTGTTTTCGAGAGCATGAGTTTTATCGACCGTCTGAAGGCGATTGCACTTCCGACTGCAACACTGGTCCTTGTCGTGCTGGCACATATGATGCGGATGACGAGAGCTGCGATCCTCTCCGTCATGTCGTCAGCCTACATGGAGACGGCGGAATTGAAGGGACTTTCCGGCTTCCGCTCGATCGTCAAGCATGCCGCGCCCAATGCTCTGGCGCCAATCATCAACGTGATTGCCCTTAATCTTGCCTATCTTGTCGTGGGGGTCGTCGTCGTCGAGGTGGTCTTCGTCTATCCCGGCATGGGGCAATACATGGTCGATGCCGTCACCGTGCGTGATATGCCGGTTGTTCAGGCCTGCGGCTTGATCTTCGCTGCCGTCTATATCTTCCTGAACATGCTGGCCGATATTCTCGCGATCATCGCCAATCCACGCCTGAGGCATCCCCGATGAGATTGAGAGATATCCCAATTACCGCCTGGATCGGCATGGTTGGCATTGCGGTTGCCTTCATCTTCGCGATCTTCGCGCCCTTTATCGCTCCGCATGGCGAGACCGAGGTCGTCGGAAGTGTCTGGCAGATGCCTGATGACCAATATCTTTTCGGGCTAGATAACCTCGGTCGCGATATCCTGTCGCGGTTGATTTTTGGCGCAAGAACCACACTATTTGTTGCCCTTGCCGCAACCATCATTTCATTTTCCCTTGGCATCATTTTGAGCTTCACCGCGGCCGTCTCGCGCGGATTGATCGACACCATCTTCTCGCGCTTTAACGATTTGATGATGTCGATCCCGACTTTGATTTTCGCTCTTGTCGTCCTTGCTGTGCTCCCGCAAAACATCATCGTTCTCATCCTCGTGATGGCCATCCTCGATTCTACGCGCGTCTACCGCCTCGGGCGTGCTGTGGCTCTGGATGTTGCCGTCATGGAATTTGTTGAAGCGGCAAAGCTGCGCGGTGAAGGAAAGATATGGATCATCTTCCGCGAAATCCTCCCGAACACGCTCTCGCCCCTTCTCGCGGAATTCGGTCTGCGCTTTGCCTTCTCGATCCTGTTCCTGTCGACCCTGTCCTTCCTCGGCCTCGGCATTCAGCCGCCGGCTGCGGATTGGGGCGGAATGGTGAAGGACAACAAAGACGGCATTATTTTTGGAATTTCCGCTGCGCTGGTTCCGGGTTCTGCCATCGCGATCCTCGCCATTTGCGTCAATCTTGTCGTCGATTGGCTTTTGAAACGGACTTCGAGCCTCAAGGGAGGGCGCGGCGATGCATGATCTTCTGTCCGTTCGAAACCTGAAAATAGAAGCGACAAGCTACCCGCCGGGTGCCCCACCCAAGCGGGTAACAATTGTCGACGACGTCTCCTTCGACTTGAAGAAAGGTAAAGTCCTGGGCTTGATCGGCGAGTCCGGTGCCGGAAAGTCGACTATTGGTCTTTCTGCACTTGCTTATGGACGCGGCGGCGCGGAAATCACGGGCGGCGAAGTGCTGCTTGATGGCAGCAATATCCTTGCGTTGAACAGGCAAGGCGTGCGTCAAATTCGGGGAGCGCGCGTGTGCTACGTGGCCCAATCAGCCGCGGCAGCCTTCAATCCCGCTCACCGGCTCGGTGATCAGGTCATAGAAGCATCCGTCAAACATGGGCTGATGAGACGAGAGGAGGCGCGGAAGCGTGCGCTTTATCTCTTTAACGTCCTTGGGCTTCCAAACCCTGAAACTTTCGGCCAACGTTTCCCGCATCAAGTCTCGGGTGGTCAGTTGCAGCGAGCTATGACAGCCATGGCGCTATGTTCGAACCCAGAGCTCATCGTCTTCGACGAGCCGACGACTGCCCTTGACGTTACGACGCAAATCGACGTTCTCGCCGCGATCAAGCATGCCATCGAAGAGACGCACACCGCCGCACTCTACATTACGCATGACTTGGCAGTCGTCGCCCAAATCTCCGATGACATCATGGTGCTCCGTCACGGCCGCACCGTCGAATACGGAAGCGTGCAGCAGATTATCGAAGCGCCGCGAGAAGATTACACGCGGGCGCTGGTCAATGTCCGGCAAGTCCTGCGTGAAGAAGCGCAAGATCAGAGCGATACGCTATTGAAGGTGGAAAAGGTCAGCGCGGAATATTCGAACGGCTTTAAAGTCCTGAACGACGTCAGTCTCCATGTTTCCAAGGGGCAGACCCTTGCCATTGTGGGCGAATCTGGATCGGGAAAGTCAACGCTCGCAAGGGCCATTACCGGATTGCTGGCCCCGACGGCCGGAACGATTTCCTTTGCTGGTAAGCCGTTGTCAGCAGATGTGAAGCACCGGCCGCGCGATGACCTCCGGCGTATCCAGTTGATTTATCAGATGGCGGACACCGCCATGAATTCCCGACAGACGGTGCGCGACATCATCGGCCGGCCGTTGACCTTTTACTATGGTCTCAGAGGCTCTCGGAAAACAGCACGTGTAAAGGAACTGCTCGATCAGATTGAAATGAGCAACGGTTTCATCGATCGATATCCTGCTGAACTTTCCGGGGGTCAAAAACAGCGTGTTGCCATTGCAAGGGCGCTGGCCGCCAAGCCGGAACTCATCCTGTGCGATGAACCAACGTCGGCTCTCGATCCCCTTGTTGCGGAAGGAATTCTCAAGCTTCTTCTGAGGCTACAGGAAGATGAAGGACTTTCCTATGTCTTCATCACCCATGATATTGCGATCGTCCGCGCTATTGCTGACAGCGTTGCGGTGATGCATCGTGGGAAGCTGGTGAGGTTCGGCCCGAAGTCAAAGGCTCTGTCACCACCATTTGACGATTATACGGATCTTCTTTTGAAGTCGGTGCCGGAAATGGAGATCGGTTGGCTTGAGAAAGTGCTCGCCACCCGGCGAATGGAAAGTGCCGGAAACTGATCGATAAGCAGCAGGTGCTGATCAACGCTTTTGGGGGAGCCATGAACCAGCGTAGCTACACGACAATTGAAAACGAGTGGATCAGGCTAGCGGACGGCACACAACTGGCTGCGCGAATATGGATGCCTGATGGTGCGTTGAGTAATCCAGTGCCTGCCGTGTTCGAATTTCTGCCCTATCGAAAACGCGATGGGACGAGCATGCGCGATGAGTCCACCTATCCGGTCTTTGCTGCTGCCGGCATTGCCGGGGTGCGGGTGGACATAAGAGGTTCCGGCGAATCCGATGGCGTCATCGACGGCGAATATACGGAACTCGAACTTGCCAATGCGTGCGAACTCATTGCCTGGATTGCTGCGCAACCATGGTGCAATGGCGCAGTTGGAATGATGGGGATTTCCTGGGGCGGGTTTAACAGCCTTCAGGTTGCGGCTCGCAGACCGCCTGCCCTCAAAGCCGTGATCTCGATCGCATCGACGGTCGATCGATACAATGACGACATCCATTACAAGAATGGGTGTCATTTATCGGCTCAGCTTTCCTGGGCCGCGACCATGCTCGGCTATCAGTCACGTTCACCGGATCCGGCCATCGTTGGCGATCGCTGGCGATCAATGTGGCTTGAGAGGCTCGAACACGAGCCTTTCTTCATGGAAGAGTGGCTTTCGCATCAGCGCCGTGACGACTTTTGGAAGCATGGCTCGATCTGCGAGGATTACTCAGCAGTCGACATTCCCGTATTGGTCATCGCCGGTTGGGCGGACGGATATCGAAATACCCCTCTGAAGGCGATTGAAGGGCTCGGCTCTAAGGCAAAGGCGCTGATCGGCCCTTGGGTTCATAAATACCCTCACTTTGCTTGGCCAAAGCCGAGGGCTGACTTTCTCGGCGAAGCAATCCAGTGGTGGAACCATTGGCTACGCGACGAGGACAATGGGGCGGATAACATGCCTCAGTTGCGCGCCTATATTCTTGATGCCGTAAAGCCGGCGGCACGACGAGACCTCGATCCAGGTTTCTGGCGAGCGAGCGACGTCTGGGCCGAGCCTGACATGCGACGCTTTCATGTCTCGGCCGCAGGACAATTAATCGCGGACCGGCAGAATAGAAGCACGGAGTCTCAGGAAATTTTCCTGCGCTCACCCCTCGATACGGGAACGGCAGCCGGAGAATATTTCACATTGAAGCCGGACGTGGAAATGGCAATCGACCAAAGGGGCGATGATGCTGGCTCGCTCGTCTTCGAAACGGCCCCGATCAATGAGGATCAGGTTTATCTTGGCTTTCCGCAACTTGCGCTCACGGTTCGCTGCGAGAGTGAGACGGCAAATCTGTGTGCAAGGCTTGTCGATGTTCACCCTGATGGGACGGCAACGCGCGTGGCTTTCGGCGTCCTGAACCTGGCTCATCGAGAAGGCAATTCAGATCCCAAACCCATGGCGAGGGGAGAACGAACCGATATCCTGCTCTCCCTTGATGCATGCGGATATCGCTTTAGGTCTGGCCATCGGATCCGCTTATCTTTGTCGACCGCCTATTGGCCAATGATCCTCCCGCCGCCAACCGATCCCGGCGTGACGATCGATGCAGCATCTCTTGAACTTCGATTGCCCATCCTGGCAGACGCAACCCCCGCCACAGTGAAAGAGCCTGACGACCCCTCACCTTTACCCACCTATGTCGAACATGCGCCCGCAGTGACGAAACGCCAGGTGATCAAGGACTTATCGGCGAATAAAACCGGCTATCGTATCCACGAGGACACCGGCCTTTTCGAACATCCTCAGACGGGGCTGAGCACCCGGCAGGTTCGTGAGGAAATCTGGTCGATCATGCCCGGTGATCCGCTCTCGATGACCGGTTCATCGACTTGGACATGCGAGATGAAGAGGCCCGGATGGACAGTCTCTTCCGTTTCAACGGCCTCGATCTCCTGTTGCGAGAGCGATTGGATTATCGCTGCGAAAGTTACGGCGTACCAGGAAGGCGAGCAGATCTTTGAAAAGGATTATGGGCAAACGCGGATCCGTCGCGATTTGATGTAGGCTCACCGATAGGCAAAGAGACGCACTGCGGCACATACGGCGTTAAAGCCTGCTGCGGCGCCTTTGCTCATATGCCGTGCGCGCAGCCAGGCATGCACCATCTGCGGTTCTTCGCGGAACCACACCTCAACACCAGCCTCGGCCAGTTTGGAAGCATAGGCGCGTCCATCGTCGCGCAACGGATCGAAGTGGGCGACGCTGATGAAGGCCGGTGCAATGTCCTTGGTTATAGTGGCGTGGAGCGGTTCGGCCACGGGATGGTTTAAAGGGGCCCGAAGGAGATCGCGGTAATAAGCGACATCGCTGGTTGTCAGCCCCGGTGCCTCGGCCATTTCGACGTATGATCCCTTTTGTAGATCGCCACCCAAAGCAGGATAAATCAGAACCTGTCCTGAGATGCCGGCCAAATCATCCTGTGCTGCGCGAACAGCAAGTCCTGCTGCAAGGTTTGCGCCGGCGCTGTCGCCGATGATGACGACTTTACTGCCTACCGCAGACAACAAATGCTTGAGGACAGAGAAGCAGTCTTCGCTTTGCGTCGGCCAGCGATGTTCTGGTGCGAGACGATAGTCCACGGAAACGAGCTCTGCGCCGACAAACTCGGCAATTTCAGCGCAAATTGCATGATGGCTTTCAAGCGATCCGACAACGAAACCGCCGCCGTGAAGATAAAGAAGAACGGTCGACGTTTCCACGAGACGAGGTCGATATCGGCGGATCGGAACGCGCATGACCATTCCATCGACATACATCAATCCCTCAGGCAATGGCCGATCGAACCTCGCACACAGGGCATCGTACCAAGCGCGCTGCTGCTCAATAGAGGCTGACACCGCATCCTCCGGACAGAAGGAATTACAAATCTTCAGGAAGTCCAGTATGCCCGTTTCACTCGGCATTGGCCTTACCGTCGACATGGCTATCCCTCCCTGTGCAGGTGAATCTTGGCAGCGGAAGCACCGGTGAAGATGTTGACCGTAAAGCACCGCCATAGCTGCGTCTGCCATTACGCGACCTTTTATGTCGCTGCACGATTCTCTTGGAATTTCTAACGTCAGTCAGATGCTGAAACGGATCCAGTTGGCGCCGCCATCATAGTATCGTCCGCTGCGACTGCAACTTTAAGCGAACTTTCGCGTGCTTCAAATCAATGCGAAAACAAAACAAATTTTGCATTGATTACAGAGGCTTCAGAGATCCGTTACTTCCAAAGTATGATGCAGGAGCGGCTGACGTCTTTCAGTGATTCATTCGCAATTGCTATTTTAGAGGATCCCACCTCTTGACCGATCGCGATCTCCGTCAGATTGTAGCTGCCGACGCGGAATTGGGGATTTCGACGGCACATAACGAGACCGTTTTGGGTCTTGCAATCAGTCTAATCCCTATCCGAAACATGATGCCAAGATGTACTGGAACGCTCTTGCCGAGGGGATGCGGCCTAGCGGCGGCCAGTATGTTTAACTTCCTGCCAAAACCACGAATGTCGCGGTCGTCCCTCAATCGCAATGCGCGGGCAGCAGCCACGCCCTTGCCGAGCCGATGACCCATCATTTGTAAGTCGCCTACTCACGCAGACTTCGTCCTGACATATGCATTCGAGGGGACATCAATGCACAGAAAGCCGGGAATTCTAAAAAGATTTGCAATGGTCGCCGCGGTTTTGTGCGCAGGGGGCGCGAGCGCACAGCAAGCTCCGCCGCAAGTATCCGTTGCCAAACCAGTTGTTCGCGAGGTCGTCGATAACGACGACTTCATTGGCCGTTTCCAGGCATCGGAGCAAGTATCCGTTCGCTCCCGGGTGGGAGGCTACCTTCAAAAGATCAACTTTACGGACGGCCAGATAGTCAAAGAAGGCGATGAGCTGTTTGAGATCGACCAGCGCCCCTTCATAACGGCATTGAACCAGGCGCAAGCCAATTTGGCGGTTGCACAATCGACCCTCACCTATGCCCAGTCGGAATTCGATCGTATTAACTCGCTCGTCAAATCGGGCAGCCAGACCATTTCCACTTTGGACGACCGCCGTAAGGAACTTCAGTCAGCTCAAGCGAATATCCAAGGACTTCAAGCTAGTGTCGAGCGTGCAAAGCTCGACCTCGTGTACAGCAAGATCACCGCTCCCTTAAGTGGGCGGATTGACCGCCACCTAATTTCGGTCGGCAATCTCGTGCAGGCCGACCAGACCGAACTCACCACCATTGTGGCGATGGATCCAATCGACCTCTACTTTGATATCGACGAGCGTCGGCTTCTCAATTACGCGGAAACAGCCCGCAAGAACGGGAAGGCCCTTCAAGAGGGCGGCGGCGGCTTGAAAGTGACAGTGCGCCTCGCCGATCGTGACAGAACCCAATTCAGCGGCGCCTTGAACTTCGCGGAAAATGTTGTCGATCCGGCAACTGGCACGCTGCGCGTCAGAGCGCGGTTTGCCAACCCGAACTTCGTTCTGCAGCCGGGCCTTTTCGGCCGCGTCGAAATTGAAGGCTCGAACGTTTATAAGGCGATCCTCATTCCCGATGAGGCCATCGCCTCGGATCAGAACGAACGAGTCGTTTACGTTCTTAATGCAGATCAGACGGTTACGACAAAGGCGGTTCGCCCGGGCCCGAGACTGCATGGCTACCGCGTCATCCGCGCAGGACTGACTGGTGACGAGCAAATTGTCGTCAAGGGCGTCGTCCGCGTTCGACCCGGCGCGAAGGTTACGCCATCCGTCATCCAGCTCCCTAGCGAAAATGCCTCGGACGCGCCACAGACGGCCCAGGACGCCGCAGCTCCTGCGGGAGACTCGCAATGAGGTTCGCACACTTCTTCGTCGATCGGCCGATCTTTGCCTCCGTCATTTCGATTGTTTTGATGATCGTCGGCACAGTGGCCTACCTCCAACTGCCTGTTTCACAATATCCCGAAATCGCACCACCGACGATCGTCGTTCGTACCTCATACCCCGGCGCTGATCCGCAGACCATCGCCGATACCGTGTCGACTCCCTTGGAGCAGCAGATCAACGGTGTCGAAGACATGCTCTACATGTCCTCCTACTCCAGCGCGGATGGCGCAATGTCCCTGACGATGACATTCAAGCTGGGAACCGATCTCGATAAGGCGCAAGTGCTGGTGCAAAACCGTGTGGCAATCGCCCTGCCTCGCCTTCCGCAGGAAGTGCAACGCCTTGGCGTGACGACCGATAAAAGTTCGCCGGACCTGATGATGGTCATTCACATTCTATCGCCGTCCGGCCGGTATGATCAGCTCTACACCTCAAACTACGCGCGCAATCGTATTCGAGACAACCTCGTTCGCTTGGATGGCGTTGGCGACGTCCAGATCTTTGGTGAACGTCAGTACTCGATGCGCATCTGGCTCGATCCGGAAAAGCTGGCATCCTATGGGATGACATCCAGCGATGTGGTCAGTGCATTGCGGGATCAGAACGTCCAGGTGTCAGGCGGCTCGATCGGAGCCCCGCCCGCCGGTTCGGATCAGTCTTTTCAATATACTGTGCGAACCGACGGCCGCTTTTCCGATACCAGGCAGTTTCGCTATGTGATCGTCAAGGCGTCATCTGACGGGCGCCTTGTCAGACTTGAGGATGTTGCTCGTATTGAGCTTGGCGCACAGGACTATGTGACCAACAGCTACCTCGACAATCAGCCCGCCGTAGCACTTGGCATCTTTGCCCGGCCAGGAACAAACGCGCTTGATACGGCCGGTCAGATCAAAACCATCATTGAAAATCTTTCCAAGGATTTCCCGCCTGGTCTTGAATATCGTATTGTTTACGACACGACGGCGTTTGTTTCGGACTCCATCTCTGAGGTTTACCGCACGATCATCGAGGCGGCCGTGCTCGTGGCGATCGTCGTCCTTGTCTTTCTTCAGTCTTGGCGCACGGCAATCATCCCCATTGTCGCAATCCCGGTCTCCCTCATCGGGACCTTTGGCTTTCTGGCGGCTTTCGGCATGTCGCTCAATATGCTCACCCTCTTCGGGCTCGTGCTAGCCATCGGCATTGTCGTCGATGATGCCATCGTGGTCGTTGAAAATGTGGAGCGAAATCTTGCAAAAGGAATGACGCCGAGGCGCGCGGCCCATGTCACGATGAACGAAGTCGGTACGGCGGTCATTGCAATTTCTCTCGTGCTGATTGCTGTCTTCGCGCCGACGGCATTTATCCCGGGGATTTCCGGCCAGTTCTATAAGCAGTTTGCGGTCACGATCTCAATCGCCACGGCCATCTCGGCTGTGAATTCGTTGACGCTTTCACCGGCCCTTGCCGCCCTGGTTCTGAAAAAGCACGAGCATACACAGCATCGAAGAAATTTCGTTTCGCGCATCGGTCACGGAGCGGCAAGCGGATTCAATAGGGGTTTTGACGCGCTCAGCCGCGGCTACGCCTCTGTTGTTGGCCTCATGATCCGTTCCTGGATTGGCATTGCCGCGGCACTGGTGGTCTTCGTCTGCCTGCTTGGGTCGACCTACTTCCTCAGCACCAAAGTTCCGACCGGTTTCATTCCGGTCATGGACCAGGGATATGCGATCGTTGTGGTTCAACTCCCGGATGGATCCTCTCTAGAGCGTACCGATGCAGTCGTCAGACAAGTCGCAGACACCGTGAAGAAGGTTTCCGGTGTTGCCAATGCCGTCGAATTTGCCGGCTTCAGCGGCGCAACCTTTACCAACGCCTCTCACGCAGGTGTCGTCTTCACCCCCTTCAAGCCATTTGAGGAGCGGCTGAAGAGCGGCGACAGCGCGAGCAAGATCATCGGAACACTGTATCAAAGCCTGCAGAGCATCAATGAAGCATTCATCATCGCGGTTCCGCCGCCGCCTGTGCCGGGGATTGGCAATTCGGGCGGCTTTAAGATGCAGATCATGGATGAAGAAAATCCGAATATGACGCGGGCGCTAGGCCTTGCTCGGCAAATGATGGCCGCGGCCAATCAAACGCCGGGTTTGACGGGCGTATTCACCACATTTTCGGAGTCCACACCTGAATTCTATCTCGATATCGACCGCGACAAGGCCCAGTTCCTGAACGTCCCGATCCCGAATATTTTCGACACACTATCGACGAATCTCGGTGTTTCCTACGTCAACGATTTCAACGCCTTCGGGCGCGTCTATCAAGTTCGAGCACAGGCAGACAAACAATTCCGTATGGATAAGGATGATCTGCTCGACCTTAAGGTGAGGTCGGCGACAGGCGCTCTTGTTCCGCTTGGCACGCTCGCAGAGATCAAAGATAGTAGTGGCCCGACCCTTGTCCAACGCTACAATATGTATGTCTCAGTTCCCTTGCAGGGCAATGCTGCACCCGGTGTTTCAACCGGCGACGCCATCAAGAAAATGGAAGATCTGGCGGCAAAAACACTTCCTCCTGGAACCACCTTCGAATGGACAGAAATTGCCTATCAGGAAACCCACACCGGTGGCAGCGCTACCTGGATCTTCGCCCTCTCCGTTGTCTTCGTCTTCTTGGCCTTGTCAGCGCAATATGAAAGCTGGGTGCTGCCGCTGGCGATTATCTTGATCGTTCCGCTCGCCGTTCTTGGCGCGTTGATCGGCGTTTATCTCAGGGCCATGGACAACAACGTTCTCACGCAGATCGGCTTTGTCGTTCTCATTGGCCTTGCAGCCAAGAATGCAATTCTGATCGTCGAGTTTGCACGACAAGCCCAGGAGGAAGGTAAGTCGGCTGTGGATGCCGCGATCGAGGCATGCCAACTGCGGCTACGCCCAATCCTGATGACTGCCTTTGCCTTTATCTTCGGTGTCTTGCCGCTCGCTGTTGCCGAAGGCCCTGGCGCGGAGATGCGCCAGTCGCTTGGCACGGCAGTCTTCAGCGGCATGATTGGCGTCACCTTTTTTGGCCTATTGCTCACGCCAGTCTTCTTCGTTCTCCTGAGGTCACGCTACAAGCCGCGCGTGGAAGAGGATAGTGACGAGTCGCCCCTTTCTGAAGCGGCCCAATAGATAACGGTAGAGAAGCATCCAGCTTGAGAAAGAAACACCCTTGGTAACGCGGAAGGCTTCAATCGCCTTGCCTGGTAGCCGTTCGCTTTACTTGAGAGCAGGTTCCCGCTTCTGATCGAAGGCCGCACAGCGCGACGAAATGGTTCGTTTAAGCCACAGAAAAAATAACACGAAAGCCATCCACGAGCCGCGATCGGATCGTGGATGACACCATTGCCCTTAGTAGGCGTATCTCATGCCATAGATCCATATTGACGTTGCGCCAGGATAGTATTCTGGCGTGCCCTGCCCAAGGCCACCATAGTCACGACCATCTGCATAAGGGACTCCGCCGGCAACCTGGCCGAGCTCATCTACGCTTAACTCGCGGACTGATCCGTCAGCCTTGTTGAGCTCGATGTCCTTAAAACTATGTTCCACAGGAAAACTCCATCAAATTTAAGCTTAGAGCACCATTCCAGGTGCGCCGCAGACCATAGATGCCGCATGTCCATCGAGGAATTAGGATGGGTGTACTACTCAGAAGGTTAGAACTTGTGAATTCTTCACATCTTCTGATTGTACGCAACTTAACGCAACGAGACTTATGCACCGCCATCGGAGCTGACGATTGAAAATCAGTTCCCGAGAAATGCATCCCGATTGTCTTCCACGACGCTGGCAATATAGTCGGCGACCGCACGTACGCGTGGCACCCGGCTCATGTCACGATGGCGAACCAAGAAGTAATGTCGGGTCAGTTGCACTTCGCGAGCGAGCACGAGCTCGAGTTCTGGCTGACGGCGCGCTATGAAATGCGGCAGGATGCAAAGGCCTTGTCCCTGAAGCGTCGCTGTTAGTTGTGCCGAGATGCTTGAGCTCTGGAAGCGCGGTTTTATCCCTGGATGCACATCACCCAAATAATCCAGCCCTGGCGCAAAAATCATGTCCTGGATGTAGCCGATAAAGGGGTGAAGCAACAGATCGTCCCGTTTCTTAACCGGACGCCGGTCGGCCAAGTAGCTTCGGGCACCATAGATATTCAACCGGTAGTCCGTGATCTTCTCGATTTCATAAGGCCCACCCTTCGGTGGATCGAGTGATATAGCGATATCCGCCTCCTTCCGCGATAGTGACATGATCTGCTGGATCGTCACAAGTTCCAAGGAGAGGTTCGGATGCTGATGAGTAAAGTCGCCGATCTGGTGAGCAAGAAAGAAATTGGCAATCCCCTCGGGAGCGCTCAGCCTCACCACTCCCTGATGTGCTGCGCTGCCCGAGGCAATGTCCATTTGTAAGCGGTCGGCCTCCGTCTCCATTCGCTCGGCAGCGTCGATGAACCGCTGACCAATTGTGGTCAAGACATAACCGCGTGGGTTGCGCTCGAAGAGTTTGACCTTGAGAGCGAACTCCAGTCGGTCGATGCGGCGCGAAACAGTGGCATGGCTGGTGCGCAGATGGCGAGCGGCGACGGAAAGCTGACCTGTGCGAGCAACAGCCAGGAAATATTGCAGATCGTCCCACGTAAATCCTGGGTGCCCGAAACCGGGGCTGCTGCTCATGTCTGCTCCTCTGTGCCACAACATCTGTTCAAAAATGAACAGATGCTGTTTGCAATTAATAACGAGCCGCTTCTTGCGTCAATTGACGTTTTCCTTAACGATAGGCGCTTGGAGAGGCTGCTTTGAGGAGGGTTGCCTTCCAATTTTGATCAGACTTCGTGCCCTTTGGGCTTCCATAATCTCTGGGAGGGGATCTTATGCGAAAGACGTTTCTCGCGTCGCTGGCAGTCTTGTTGGCGAGTGGCACTGCCTTTGCTCAAAGCGTTTCCGACGGAAAGGTGAAGATCGGCATTCTGAACGACCAGTCGGGCGTCTATGCCGATTTTGGCGGTAAGTCTTCCGTAGAAGCTGCGAAGATGGCGGTAGAGGATTTTGGCGGCAAGGTTCTCGGTGCGCCGATTGAAATCGTCGATGCCGACCACCAGAACAAGCCTGACATCGCCTCCAATATCGCCCGCCAGTGGTATGACACCGAACAGGTCGATGCGATCATGGATCTGACGACATCGTCTGTCGGTCTTGCCGTCCAGGCGCTGTCGAACGAGAAGAAGAAAATCACCATTAACACCGGCGCGGCAACGACCGATCTCACCGGCAAGGCCTGCACGCCTTATGGTTTCCACTGGGCCTACGACACGCATGCGCTTGCGGTCGGCACCGGCGGTGCGCTCGTCAAGCAGGGCGGCGACAGCTGGTTTTTCCTGACCGCAGATTATGCCTTTGGATATTCACTGGAACAGCAGACAGGCGATTACGTGAAGGCCAACGGCGGCAAGGTTTTGGGATCGGTGCGCCATCCGCTTTCGACGCAGGACTTTTCATCTTTCCTACTGCAGGCCCAATCGTCTGGCGCCAAAGTGATTGGTCTTGCCAATGCGGGTCTCGATACTGCGAACTCAATCAAACAGGCTGCCGAATTTGGGATCGTCCAGGGTGGGCAGAAACTCGCGGCACTGCTTTTTACACTCTCTGAAGTTCATGGCCTCGGGCTTGAAGCAGCTCAAGGGCTGACGTTGACCGAAGGCTATTACTGGAACCTGGACGACAAAAGCCGCGAGTTCGGCAGGAAATTTTTCGCCCGCACCAAGAAGATGCCGAACATGATCCATGCCGGCACCTATTCCGCAGTGACCCAGTATCTTAAAGCCGTTCAAAAGGCAGGCACCGACGATTCAGATGCTGTTGCCAAGGTGCTGCACGAGATGCCGGTCGACGACTTCTTCGGTCGCGGTGGAACGGTCGGCGCCAATGGCCGCATGATCCACGACATGTATCTTCTGCAGGTCAAGAAGCCGAGCGAAAGCAAGGAACCCTGGGATTACTATAACGTGCTTGCCACCATTCCCGGCAAGGAGGCCTATCTCGATCCGGCTAAGTCCGGCTGCCCTTTGGTGAAATGATGGCGGCTGCGGCAACTGAGTTGCGTGAAGAGCCGCGAGTGGTCTTGTCCGCTCGCGGTCTTTCGAAGAGTTTCGGCGCGTTTATGGCGGTCAGGGATGTCGATCTCGATATCAGGCACAGCACCGTTCATGCCCTGATCGGCCCGAACGGTGCCGGCAAGACCACGGTTTTCAACCTTCTGACGAAATTCTTGCAGCCAAGCGCAGGCACGATCACGCTTCTTGGGAGCGATATTACGAAGACACCAGCTGACAAGGTGGCACGCATGGGGCTTGTCCGCTCCTTTCAGATTTCGGCTGTGTTTCCGCATCTTTCCGTGCTCGACAATGTCCGCGTTGCGCTACAGCGGCCAAACGGGCTTTCCACCCAGTTCTGGTTGCCGATGTCCTCTCTTGATCGGCTGGACGATCGGGCTGACGAGCTGATCGAGGCCGTCGGCCTCAAGCGTGAGCGTAATGCGGTTGCCGCGGATCTTTCCTACGGCCGAAAGCGCGTGCTGGAAATCGCAACGACATTGGCGCTCGACCCGAAGGTGCTGCTCCTCGACGAGCCAATGGCCGGCATGGGTCAAGAGGACATCGGCACTATTTCCAACATCATCCGCGAGGTCGCAAAAACCCGCGCCGTGCTGATGGTTGAACACAATCTCTCTGTCGTCTCCGATATTTGTCATCAGGTCACGGTCTTGCAACGTGGCGAGATCCTGGCGGAGGGCGATTACGCAACCATCGCGCAAGATGAGCGCGTGCGTCTGGCATACATGGGAACGGAGGACGCTTGATGGCCGCACCGTTGTTACAAGTGTCCAATCTCAACGCCTGGTACGGCGAAAGCCATATCCTGCACGGCGTCGATATAACCGTGCATGAAGGTGAAACGATCACAATTCTCGGCAGAAACGGAGTCGGTAAAACGACAACACTGCGAACCATCATGGGGATCATTCGCAAGCGCAAGGGTGAGATCCGCTTCAACGGTCGCGACATGGCAGGGGTGCCGCTGCATCGGACGGCCCATGCGGGCCTTGGGTTCGTGCCCGAAGAACGCGGTATCTTTTCGACCCTGACGGTTGAGGAAAACCTGATGCTGCCACCCGTCGTCGCCGAGGGCGGGATGCCGATTGCCGAGATTTACGAGCTATTCCCAAACCTCTCCGAGCGGCGCGGCAGCCCAGGAACGAAGCTGTCTGGCGGTGAACAACAAATGCTGGCGATCGCACGCATCTTGCGCACCGGCGTCAAGCTGCTGATCCTTGACGAACCGACCGAAGGTCTTGCGCCGGTGATCGTCCAACGCATCGGGGAGATCCTGAAGACACTGAAGGAACGCGGCATGACCGTGCTGTTGGTCGAGCAGAATTTCCGATTTGCCAGTCGCATCGCCGACCGGTTCTACCTGATGGACCATGGCAAAATGGTCGCGGACTTTCCTGTCAGCCAATTGCCGAACCGCATGGAGGCCTTGCATCAGGTGTTGGGGGTGTGACGATGGACAAGCGTTTCGAAGTTATTGCGGCCTTAAGCTTCTGCGATCGGAAGGTTCGTAGGCTGTTCTGCAAGGGGAGCCTGATCTGATGACGATGATCTTCGGCATACCTCTGCAGGCCTTTCTCGGGCAGTTGCTCATCGGCCTGATCAACGGTTCTTTCTATGCTCTGCTCAGCCTTGGCCTTGCCGTTATCTTCGGCCTGTTGCGCGTCATCAACTTTGCCCATGGCGCGCAATACATGCTCGGAGCATTTGTGGCGATGTTGATGCTGCAATATTTCGGCATCAATTACTGGTTTGCGCTTTTGCTGGCGCCGATCGTGGTCGGCCTGTTCGGCGCGATCGTTGAACGCTTCCTGCTTTCGCGTCTCTATGAGCTCGACCATCTTTATGGTCTGCTCTTTACCTTCGGTTTGGCGCTAACCATCGAAGGAACTTTCCGTTATCTTTACGGCTCATCCGGCCAGCCCTACGCACCCCCGCCACAGCTGTCCGGCGCGACCAATATTGGCTTCATGTTCCTTCCGATCTATCGAGGCTGGGTGGTTGTCGTGTCGCTCGTGGCCTGCATCGGCACCTGGCTTCTCATCGAAAAGACCAAGCTTGGCGCCTATCTGCGCGCCGCGACTGAAAATGCCACGCTCGTCCAAGCCTTTGGCGTCAACGTGCCGGTTCTGCTCACGGTGACCTACGCCCTCGGTGCCGGTCTTGCCGCCTTTGCCGGCGTGCTTGCAGCGCCTATCTATCAAGTCTCGCCGCTGATGGGCTCGAATATCATCATCGTCGTGTTCGCAGTGGTCGTGGTCGGCGGCATGGGCTCCATAATGGGCGCCATCGTAACTGGCTACATGCTTGGCATCGCCGAGGGCATCACAAAGGTTTTTTACCCGGAAGCTTCCAATATCGTCATCTTCGTGATCATGGCGATCGTGCTTCTCATCCGTCCGGCAGGACTGTTCGGCCGAGATGTTTAAGGAGCAAGCCACATGAGCGACGTCATCCACAATAACCCTGCCACCACCGCACCTTCGACCCATCGCTCGGCGAGCGCGTCGAAAACCTATGCCGCTTTTGTGATCATCGGCCTCGTCCTCCTGCTGATCGCGCCGGCCTTCCTTTATCCAATTTTCTTGATGAAGCTTCTATGCTTTGCGCTGTTTGCCTGTGCCTTCAATCTCCTGCTCGGCTACACCGGACTGCTTTCCTTTGGTCACGCGAGCTTCTTTGGTGGCGCAGCCTATTTTACCGCCCATGTTGTGAAAGAATGGGGGGTTCCGCCCGAGATCGGCATTTTGATCGGCGTTGCAGGGGCTGCACTCCTCGGCCTGATCATGGGCTTCTTCGCGATCCGGCGGCAGGGCATCTATTTTGCCATGATCACCCTGGCGCTCTCGCAAATGTTCTTTTTCTTCTGCCTGCAGGCAAGTTTCACCCATGGAGAAGATGGCATTCAATCCGTTCCGCGCGGCCATCTCTTTGGCTTCATTGATCTCGCCAATACCACCAACATGTACTATTTCGTGCTCGCGGTATTTCTGGTCGGCATGATCGTGATCTGGCGGTTCATCAATTCGCCCTTCGGCATGATCCTGAAATCAATTCGTGAAAACGAACAGCGCGCCATTTCACTCGGCTATTCTGTTTCCCGCTATAAGCTTGGCGCTTTCGTGATGTCCGCAGCCTTGGCAGGTCTTGCCGGCGGCACGAAGGCCCTGGTCTTCCAGTTCGCAACACTCACGGACGTCGGTTGGCAGATGTCGGGGGAAGTGATCTTGATGACCCTGCTTGGCGGAATCGGCACGCTCATCGGCCCGATCTTTGGGGCCGGGCTCGTCGTAGCGCTTCAGAACTATCTTGCAACCTCGCAGTTTCCGGTGACTGTCATCACAGGAATCGTCTTCATGGTCTGCGTGCTTGTTTTCCGGCGCGGCATCGTCGGCGAATTCTATGCTTCGCGTCTCGGTCGCAAGCTTGGCTTCGAGCATCGGCGGTAAGCGGCCAGAACAATGGAAACTTACGACTATATCATCATCGGAGCGGGAAGCGCTGGTTGCGTCCTTGCCAACCGACTCTCAACTGACCCGCGCAATCGAGTCCTACTGCTGGAAGCCGGCGGCACCGACAATTACCACTGGGTCCATATCCCCGTCGGCTATCTCTATTGCATCAACAATCCACGCACCGATTGGTGTTTTACGACAGAAAGCGAGGCGGGCCTGAATGGCCGCGCCATCTCTTATCCCCGCGGCAAACTTCTCGGAGGCTGCTCGTCGATCAATGGAATGATTTACATGCGCGGTCAGGCGCGCGATTATGATCTATGGCGCCAAATGGGGTGTGCCGGCTGGGGCTGGGACGACGTCTTGCCGCTTTTCCGTAAGAGCCAGGATTTCTACAAGGGAGCCGACGGCATGCACGGTGCGGGCGGCGAATGGCGGGTCGAGAAATCCCGTGTCCGCTGGGTCGTGCTCGACGCATTTCAAAAAGCTGCCGCAGAGGCAGGCATTCCCGTCACCTCAGATTTCAACCGCGGCGACAATGAGGGCTCTGGTTACTTCGACGTGAACCAACGCTCCGGCATTCGCTGGAACACGTCGAAGGCCTTTTTGCGCCCTGCGATGAAACGCCCGAATCTCACCGTTTTGACAAAGGCGCATGTCCGGCGTCTGATCGTTGAAGGTGGCGAAGTGAAAGGCGTCGAGTTCCACCATAACGGCGATCAAAAATCCGCCTATGCTCGCCGCGAGACGGTTCTTTCGGCTGGCGCCATTGGTACGCCCCATATTCTGGAATTGTCGGGTGTTGGTCGTGGCGACGTGCTTTCGAACGCTGGCATCAGCGTGGTGAAGGAGGTCAAGTCGGTTGGCGAAAACCTGCAGGACCATCTTCAACTGCGCCTCGTCTATAAGGTCTCGGGCGTCCCGACGCTGAACGAAAAGGCATCCCGCCTTTTCGGGAAAGCGGCGATCGGACTTGAATATGCGCTCAAGCGATCAGGCCCGATGTCGATGGCACCGAGCCAACTGGGCATCTTCACGAAATCAGGTCCGGATAAAGCTAGCGCTGATCTCGAATATCACGTTCAGCCGGTTTCACTCGACAAGTTTGGCGATCCCGTTCACGCCTTCCCGGCCATAACAGCAAGCGTCTGCAACCTTCGTCCGCAAAGCCGCGGCTCGGTGCATCTTAAAGACCCCGATTTCGCAGTCGCCCCCGCAATCCGTCCAAACTATCTGTCAAGCCCAGCCGACCGCGACGTGGCGGTCAGATCAATCAGGTTGACCCGCGAGATTGTCCGCCAACCTGCCTTCGCCCGTTACCGTCCGGAAGAATATAGACCGGGTCCGAGCTATGAAAGCGATGCCGATCTCGAAAAGGCTGCAGGCGAGATTGGAACCACGATCTTTCATCCGGTCGGCACGGCTCGTATGGGCGCCGATCCGGATAGCGTCGTCGACCCACGTCTGAGGCTGCGCGCGCTCGGAAAGCTGCGCATTGCCGATGCCTCGATCATGCCCACGATTACTTCCGGCAATACCAATTCACCCACGATCATGATCGCGGAAAAGGCTGCCGAGATAATACTCGCGGATAATAACTGACAAGACTTGAAGGGAGTAACGGGATGAGCGGCATTGCCTTTATTGGACTGGGTAACATGGGCGGCCCCATGGCCGCCAATCTTGTCAAAGCCGGGCATCAAGTCGCGGGCTTCGACCTTGCAGAAGGATCGCTGAAGGCTGCCGCTGAAACGGGCGTTCAGCCAGCGACGAGCCTCGCCGAGGCCGTGAGGGACAAAGACTGCATCATCACCATGCTGCCGAAGGGCGAACATGTCATTTCGGTGTGGGGAGAACTCGCCAAACAAATCTCGAGCGACCTTCTGCTGATCGACTGCTCAACGATCGATGTCGAAAGCGCGAAACGCGCGCACGCTCTCGCAGCAGATGCTGGATGTCACTCGCTCGATGCACCCGTGTCGGGCGGCACGGTGGGCGCTGCCAACGCGACGCTCACCTTTATGGTCGGCGGCACAGACGCGGCTTTTGCTGAAGGGCAGCCAATCTTGCAGGCAATGGGAAAGAAGATCGTTCATTGCGGCACGGAGGGAGCGGGCCAAGCCGCGAAGATCTGCAATAACATGATCCTTGGCATTTCAATGATCGGCGTCAGCGAAGCCTTTGTTCTTGCGGAGAAACTTGGTCTATCGCACCGGGCCTTTTTCGATGTCGCTTCGACATCGTCTGGCCAGTGCTGGTCGCTGACGAACTATTGCCCTGTTCCAGGGCCGGTGCCCGCCTCACCTGCCAACAACGGCTACCGACCGGGCTTTTCAGCATCTCTCATGCTGAAGGACCTGAAACTTGCCCAAGAGGCAGCCAAGCACTCCGGAGCTACAACGCCGGTCGGTGCCTTAGCGGCAAGCCTTTATGCTGAATTTGAAAGTGACGGCCATGGCGCAGAGGATTTCTCAGCTATCATAAAGCTGCTGCGAGATAGCCTCGATCACTGATGTGCGTCCCGGATTTGCGGTGCGGTTCGTGATCGGGAGTGTTGCTTGGCGGCGATGGACGCGGCTTCGTGACGGTCGGATGAAGAGGATCGTTCCAGCGGCGAAGCAGCCGCTCGAGCTTCTGCAGGGCTTCATTCGCGCAGTACCAACGGCTTTAGCCCCTCATGGGGGTTATTTGTGTGTAGTATTTGA